>CAMYAE010000017.1 GCA_947253655.1 uncultured Bacteroidales bacterium | reverse complement strand
CAATCCTGCTAATCAGACTCGATTATAGATTACAAACTGAATTTTACTTCTTTTTTCTCTTACCTCTTATTCTCTCTCAATGTTGTCAATGAACTTCTGCGAAGTTCGAAAACTTTCACAATCCCCTCAATCCCCTTTTCAAGGGGACGATCTGCACCTGCGCTGCTTCGATTTATCGCTAAATCTCGCTGACGCTCCGGTGCGTCATCTGTTGATGACCTCGCTCCGCTCAAAGCGAATCAGGAATGCTATTGCTTTCAATGAACTTCTGACCATTTTTGAAACTGGTGTTTCTCAAACGGGCTGCAAAGATACGCACTTTTTTTATTCTGCCAAATCTTTTTTGGAAATATTTGACATTTCTCGAAACTAAAACGCTTTATACTCTCTATTTATTCCGGATTTCATATCATCTCACTCGGCTGATATATATTTTTAAGGCTGATATTTATAAATCGGCGTTTATTCACGATATTCAAATAAGGAAGATTGCAACTGTTTTTCCAAGATTTTTCCGTAAGTTTGTATATTAATCAATCTATCTATATTATATGTCTAAACAAAACTTGACATTGCCGGAAAATGCCCATAGAGAGCTAAAGGCCGGCGAGGAATACAAGCCTTTGTTAGGGGCGGAAAGCACATTTAAAGAGGTAACCCCATATTCGGTAATTACCGGAGTGGTAATGGTTATACTGTTCTCGGCTGCCGCGGCCTACCTTGGACTGAAAGTGGGACAGGTCTTTGAAGCAGCAATACCTATTGCGATAATAGCAGTAGGGCTGACAAGTGCTCTCGGCAAGAAAGACGGCCTGGCACAAAATGTTATAATACAGTCGATTGGCGGTTGCTCAGGAGCTGTTGTTGCAGGAGCAATATTCACCCTGCCTGCCATTTACATCTTAGGAGTTGAAGTGAACTTCTTACAGATGTTCCTCTCCTCTTTGCTCGGAGGCATTCTCGGCATCCTGTTTCTGATTCCGTTCAGAAAATATTTTGTACAAGAGATGCACGGCAAATATCCTTTCCCGGAAGCAACGGCGACTACCCAAGTGCTTATTAGCGGAGAAGGAGGCGGCAAAAGTGCAAAAACATTAGTCCTAAGCGGGTTGCTTGGCGGGTTGTACGATTTCATAATAGCTACATTCGGGGCATGGAGCGAGACCGTATCCACAACGGTAATGGGAATTGGACAGACAATAGCAGACAAGGCCAAAGTCGTTCTGAAAATGAACACAGGAGCGGCTGTATTAGGTCTTGGATATATTATAGGACTGAAATACGCCTTTATTATATGCTGCGGCAGCCTTTTGGTGTGGTTGATAATTATTCCTCTTATGAATCTGATCTGGGGAGGACAAGTAATAGACCTGATGAATACAGGTGTCACCGACACTATAGCACAGATGTCTCCTGAAAGAATATTCAAGGATTATGCACGGCATATAGGCATTGGAGGCATCGCAACTGCCGGGATTATCGGAATCGTGAAATCTTTCGGGGTAATAAAATCCGCTGTGGGGCTTGCAGTCGGAGAATTTTCAAAAAAGCCAGGCTCTACAACTGCCAAGCCGATTCGCACCGAAGAGGACCTCAGCATGAAGACAATAGTGTTCGGGACAGTCTTGTCCCTGCTTGCGATTTTCGCGTTTTTCGCTTTCGGAGGTGTAGTGGAAAACATCTGGCAGGCAATAGTCGGCGTGCTTATAGTAGCGGTAATTTCATTTCTCTTCACTACTGTAGCCGCAAATGCAATAGCGATTGTAGGCTCAAACCCTGTCAGCGGCATGACGCTTATGACATTGATAATAGCCTCGCTTATATTGGTTGCGGTTGGGCTTAAAGGCAATGCAGGCATGGCAGCAGCTCTTATAATAGGCGGAGTGGTCTGCACTGCCCTTTCTATGGCAGGCTCTTTTATCACAGACCTGAAAATCGGATACTGGATAGGCTCTACGCCCAAAAAGCAGCAAGGTTGGAAGTTTTTCGGGACTCTCATTGCGGCCGCTACCGTATGCGGTGTAATGTTAGTGCTCAACAAGACCTACGGCTTCACAGGAGACAACGCCCTCGTAGCCCCGCAGGCCAATGCCATGGCCGCAGTAATACAGCCTATGATGAACGGCGGAGGGGCACCTTGGCTGCTATACGGCATCGGAGCTGCCACAGCCTTGATAATGACGGCTTTCAAGATACCGGCACTACCATTTGCTTTAGGAATGTTCATACCTATAGACCTCAACCTGCCGCTGCTTATCGGCGGAGCCGTGTCATGGTATGTCAGCACAAGAAGCAAGGACAGCACTATAAATAATGCCAGAAAAGAGAAAGGCACCCTTATCGCCTCCGGATTCATTGCCGGCGGAGCCTTAATGGGAGTCGTCAGCGCCATTTTGAAATTCGCCGATGTGGACTGGTACCTTAAAGCCTGGAATGCCGCCTATGGGGAGATGATAGCCATAATACCGTTTATCGGCATTATTATATATATGATTATAGCCTCAATGAAAACAGAAAAACAACAATGATTATGGAAAATATATTAGACAAATTTTTAAGATATATATCTATAGACACCCAATCCGATGAAAATTCGCAGGAACAGCCAAGTACGGCAAAGCAACTGGACTTGTTGAAATTGCTCTGCGAAGAACTTAATGCTATGGGCGTCAAGGCCGAACTGGACGAATACGGCTATGTTATGGGCGTAATACCGTCAAATACCGACAAAAAAGTGCCGGCGATTGGATTTATTTCCCATGTAGACACATCGCCGGATGCTTCCGGCAAGGATATAAAGCCGCAGATAATCAGAGACTATGACGGTAAGGAAATAGCCCTGAAAGGGGTTAAGGGCCTGTATCTGAAGCCTGAAGAATTTCCGGAATTGTTGTCATATAAAGGCCAAACCCTTATTACCACCGACGGCACAACTCTTTTGGGAGCTGACGACAAAGCCGGAGTGGCTGAAATAATGACGGCTGTGCAATATATTGTGGAACATCCTGAATTCAAACACGGGAAAATATGTATCGGCTTCACCCCCGATGAGGAAATAGGGCGTGGGGTTGTGAAATTCGACGTGAAGAAATTCGGTGCCGAATATGCCTACACAATGGACGGCGGAGAAGTCGGAGAAATTGAATTTGAGAACTTCAATGCGGCTTCCGCCAAAATCCACATTCAGGGACGCAATGTGCACCCTGGCTGTGCCAAAAACAAGATGAAGAATGCCATTCTTATCGCGGCCGAACTGAATGGACTGCTTCCTGTCGAGCAAAAGCCTGAATATACGGAAGGTTACGAAGGCTTCTTCCATATCGTCAGCTTCAACGCCTCCGTGGAGCAGGCAGATATAGTTTATATCATCAGAGACCACGACCGGCCCAAGTTCGAGGAGAAAAAGGAACTTATAGAGGATTGCTGCGATTTCATAAACAGGAAATACGGCAAGGGCACGGTTTCATTGAAGATAACGGACCAATACAAAAACATGAGAGAAAAGGTTGAGCCTCACTATCATATTGTGGAGAAAGCGATTAAGGCTATGGAAATGGAAGGGATCAAACCTAAGGTCCAGCCTATCCGAGGCGGAACAGACGGGGCTAACCTGAGCTTTATGGGGCTGCCTTGTCCTAATATATTTGCCGGAGGGCTCAATTTCCACGGCAAAATGGAGTTTGTTCCATTGGAAAGCATGCAGGCCGCCTCAAAGGTGATTTTAAACATTATCCGACTATTTGCAGAATAAGAATATCCTGATTTCCAGACACCTTAGTGCTTGCTATACAGGGCGACTATAATGTTGCCCTTGTCTTTTGACTACACCGGTTAGTTACTTTGTGCGGTGCCGCAAGCACCGGTACTTATAATGAGGAAACGGTCTCTTAAAGAGGAACAGGTCCCTCAGAAGCAGTGAATAATCAAACCGACAAAAAGAAAAAGAAGCACTACTACATAAAATGGCAAAAAAACAGCCCGATGCTTTTCTGCACCGGGCTGAAATATAGAATTACCGAATCTCTTTCAGTAATCATTTCTTCTTATATATGGCAATCGGCCTCAGACCCTCATACGTACTGTCGCTAGCGTAGCATGAGAATATATCAGATGACAAATTATACCTGATCGTGTTCCGCTGAACTTCACTGTCAGCACAAACAATCGTTGCACTTCCTCCGGTTGCAATTGTAACGTTCCAAGAAGCATCAAGAGCCAATGTTGCTTTTGTTTTTAACTGATTCTTTTTGGTACCTCCTGCTGCATAAATATATCCCTGACTATCTTTAAATGCGAGAGTCGTACCGTTGAAACCATTTTTAACAGTAAATATTGCTACCGCTTCGGCCGGATTTATGATTTTATTGTCTGTTAGTGAGATATCGACCGCCTTTCTATTGTTCTTATTCTGCGCCGAACTCATCGCTTTTGTGCCGTCCAGATTTGCGATTATCACCTCGCTACCAGATGTAAGCTGATCAAGTGAAGTTACAAGGTCGTAAACCACATCAGAACTTGGCAAAACTCCTGACATGTCTATTTTGAATTTAGCCACCTTTCCTGCGGTAAATACTTTTCCTACCGGGATTGTAACTTTTTTCTCATAGATACCGGTGCTCGCATTTACCTTTACGGTTAGTTGTGTCCCTCCCAAGTCAACCGGAGCACAGGCAAACCATATATCCGCAGGTGATGGAGCTGAAACATTTATTGAATTTGAAGCCCCGTTTTCTTTAAGAGTTCCTGCCAAATTTGTATTATTATCTTCAATATAATAGAAATAACGCCCTGCCCAGTTTTTTTCAGCAATGAGATCTACAGAAAGGATAGAAATTCCAGAAGGAAGACCGGTTAATGACAATCTGCCATAAGCAGTTACGTGTTTGTAGTTCATTGTAATGCTGCTTGGCATTTCAGTGGTCTTTGCCTTGGCAACAAGAACCTGTGCCTTCTCATCTACGGAAATGGCCGTAGACTTTTGGCTTTGCGGTATCTCAACAGTCCATGACTTATATCCACTACTTAATGAAATACCGGCATCAGCGGGGCTGATTGATGAGAACAAATAAGAACCTTTATTGTTATCGGCTATAGAAGCTGAAAAATCCGCTGTTGTGCCGTCAGCAGAAGGAGTTATCGCAGCCCGAACGGGCTTTGCGTAATTCAAAGACACTTTCACACTTCCGGCTGTCCAAAGCGTCGGGTACGACCCGGCGTCAGGGGTGCCGAAAACGGTTTTGGTTGCGATTTCTGAAGCTGTGAAATTCACAGTCTTGGTACAATTGTCGAGTATGTTCTCCTGCTTATCACAAGATACAACTGCGAGGGCAGCTACTGCCGCCGCAGATAATATTTTAATAAATGTTTTCATTGTCATAAGTTTTAAGAGAGCGTTCCCCAATCGTCTTCCGATGCAGGATCGGTTGTGTTACCTATGCCGCTAAGACATAATGCCGTTTGGACATCTATGTCAAATTGCTCCATTTCAGGAGCCGTGTAATTGTTTTTGACGTTCATTGTCATATAATTTTAGATGGTAATTTACGAATCATTTAGTAGAGGCTACTTTACAAAAGTAAAAATTTCCAAAACAACATCCAAATTTCCATTACACTAATTTTAATCATGCTGCCTCGCAACGCTGTGATAATTCCGTCATTAACCAATAGGAATACCGACTTTTGTCCCTTATTGCCGACTTTAGAAAAAATATATAAATTTGTGGATGTGCACATTAGCAAACACAGATTTGGTTTATTATCTTGGCTTGTCAGATAACGGTGTGAATATTATGCGTAAAATAAATGTAGGGATTATCGGTTTCGGAAGAATGGGAGAGAAGTATCTGAAAACGATGTTGGAAAGTGGTAGATGGAATATTTCCTATATATGTGACACCTCACCTATTGCGAGAGATTTGGCTTCGGAGATTGTGCCTGAAGCCAATATCATAGATGATGAGGATATGATTTTCAGAGACAGTGAAGTTGAAGCTGTCGTGCTGTCCGCATTGGCCGATTCAAGGAAAGGGCAAATAGGAAAAGCTGTAAAGTACGGGAAACATATTCTGGCTGAAAAGCCTATTGCCGCCAATATCGAAGAGGAGGAAGCGGCCATAAATATGATAAAGGATTCAGAGGTTATATCTACGGTAAATCTATACCTCCGCAATTCCTGGTATCATCATATAATGAAAGACTTTATCAGCTCCGGTGAGATTGGAGAGCCGGCAATAATCCGTATATGCCACATGACACCCGGACTTGCACCGGGAGAGGGACACGAATACGAGGGGCCTCCATTTCACGACTGCGGCATGCACTATGTGGACATAACAAGGTGGTATGCGGAATCTGAATATGACACCTGGCATTCCCAGGCCTTGAGAATGTGGGATTGGGAAGAGCCTTGGTGGCTGCAATGCCATGGAACCTTCAAAAACGGTGTCGTGTTTGATATTACACAAGGATTTGTATATGGCCAGCTTGCTAAGGATCAAACTCATAATTCCTATACGGACATAATCGGCACAAAGGGCCTTGTTCGTATGACCCATGATTTCAAGACCGCTGTTGTGGATATGAGAGGCATAACTCTCACGAAAAGAATAGAAAAACCTTTCGGAGGCAAGAATATTGCAGTAATCTGTAATGATTTTGCCGATTCCATTCTTGAGGGAAAGCGTCGCTCAGGACTTCCGAGAATGGAAGACGCTTTCGTTGCATCGGAAATCTCATGGAAGATGCTTGAAGATGCCGGCAGCCATAAAATGCCTTCAATCGGCGACAATAAGACATTGGAGGCAATACGGGAGCGAAGAAGCAAAATGACAGAGGGATACGGCTTGTTAAAGAAACGATAATAACACTAAATTACAATTATTATGCACAACATTTTATTTTTGGGGAATATCGGTGCAGGTGAAATAATAATCATCGCCCTTGTAATTCTATTAATCTTTGGCGGTAAAAAAATTCCCGAACTTATGAAAGGCCTCGGCAAGGGTGTGAGGAGTTTCAAGGACGGAATGTCGGAAATTGAGAAAGACATAAATTCCGATCCGAAAGATGACAATTCGGAAAAATAAACCAAAATACTTATGGAAAAAGAAATTTCAAGGCGCTCGTTCCTCAAGGCAGGAACGGCTGCCGCTATCGGATTGTCTGTGGCACCTAACGAGATCTTGGGAGCTGAACGCAAGAAAAAGCCAGTGATGCCGTCAACAGAAAAACTTAATATTCTCGGAGTGGGAATTGGGGGCAGGGGTGCAGCCAATCTTAAGGAAATGGAGACGGAGAACATAATCGGGCTGTGCGATGTGGACACCAAATATGCAGCCCACGTCTTTGATCGCTACCCTAACGCAAAGCGTTACACCGACTACCGCAAGATGTACGATGAACTCCTGGATAAGGCTGACGCTGTAATGGTTGCAACTGCCGACCACACTCATGCTATAATTGCAGCCCAAGCAATCGCAGCCGGGAAACACGTATATGTGGAGAAACCTCTTGTCCATTCAATCTATGAGGCTCGTCTGCTTACAAAACTCGCAGAAAAACATAAGATCGCCTCTCAAATGGGCAATCAGGGAGCATCCGGAGAAGGCGTAAGGAAAGTGTGCGAGTGGATTTGGAACGGAGAAATCGGTGAGGTGCGCAAGGTTGAGACATTTACGGACAGACCTATATGGCCGCAAGGCCTGCATCGTCCTGAGAATGTTGAAGATATACCTTCAACATTGGACTGGGATAATTTTATAGGACCGGCCCCGATGCGTCCGTACAACTCTATCTATACTCCTTGGAACTTCCGCGGCTGGTGGGACTTTGGTACAGGAGCCCTCGGAGATATGGCCTGCCACATACTGCATCCCGTATTCAAGGCCCTTAATCTGAAATACCCGATCAAGGCTCAGGCCAGCTCAACTACAGTGCTGACAGAAAGTGCTCCTAATGCCGAAATGATAAAATTTGTTTTCCCTGCAAGGGACAACATGCCTAAGGTTGCTATGCCGGAGGTGGAAGTAACATGGTACGACGGAGGTCTTAAACCGGAAAGGCCGAAAGGTCTGCCGGCAGGCGTTGACTTGAATATGAGTGGAGGCGGAACGATTTTCTATGGGACTAAAGATACTCTGATATGCGGATGTTATGGAGTAAACCCTTATCTAGTTTCCGGAAGAAATCCTGAAGTGCCTCATAAGCTGCGTGAAATAAATGTCTCACACCAGCAAGACTGGATAAGGGCTTGCAAGGAACCGGCAGAAAGCCGTATAGCTTCGGCATCAGACTTTGCCGAGGCCGGTCCTTTCACGGAAATGGTACTTATGGGAGTACTTGCAGTAAGGCTTCAGGCACTGAACAGAGAACTCGAATGGGACGGCGAGAATATGAGATTTACAAATATACCTGCCGATGCCACAATCAAGACCGTAATACATGACGGCTTCTCAATACATGACGGTCACCCTACGTTTAACACGACTTACACAGAACCGGTAAACGCACAGGCATACGCTCAAGAACTGATAAAGCACACATATCGTGAGGGCTGGGCATTGCCTGAAATGCCACTATAATCATCGATGACTAAACAACCAATAATATGAAAAATATAATAATGGCGGCTGCAAGTGCAGCATTGATTATTGCCGCAGGCTCTTGCTGCTGCAACAACGGCAAAAAAAACGCAACAGCAAAGACCGAGGGGCTTAAATGGTTAAGTACAGAGACTATGGAGACAAAAGTCGCAAAAGAGGGGGCACCGGAATATATCTCGGTAGAAAAGCCTCAGGTTGATTTGGCCTCATTGCCTATAGACAAAGACGGATATTATATTCTCTTTGACGGCTCAAGCCTTGAGGGCTGGAGAGGATACGGCAAAGACGTTGTACCGTCAAGGTGGTCGATTGAAGACGGCTGTCTCAAATTTGCAGGCTCCGGCACAGGAGAGGGACAGACAGGAGATGGCGGAGATCTTATTTTCGCACACAAATTCAAGAATTTCCAGGTGGAACTTGAATGGAAGGCCTCAAAAGGCGGCAACTCCGGTATATTCTATCTCGCACAGGAGATCAAGACAAAAGATGCCGAGGGCAATGACAGGTGGGAGCCTATATACATTTCCTCCCCTGAATATCAGGTGCTTGACAATGCAAATCATCCTGACGCAATGCTTGGAATCGACGGCAACAGGCAATCAGCCTCCCTGTATGATATGATACCGGCGAAACCGCAGAATCAGAATCCTTTCGGAGAATGGAACAAGGCCAAGATAATGGTGTACAAAGGTACGGTAGTACATGGCCAGAATGATGTAAATGTGGTAGAATACCACCTGTGGACAAATCAGTGGACTGATATGCTTCAGGCATCCAAGTTTTCAAAAGAAAAATGGCCACTTGCATTTGAGTTGTTGAACAACTGCGGCGGTGACAACCACGAGGGCTATTTCGGCCTCCAGGATCACGGTGACGATGTGTGGTACAGGAATATCCGTATTAAAGTGCTTGACTAAGAACTGAAAACAGTCATTTGCCGACCGGCAAAACCTTGTAATAACTTATAGTGATTTTGCGGTTTTTTTGTATATTAGCCGAATATACTCATTTATCATGAACAGATTATTATTTTTAGGTAACCTTGGTGCGGGAGAGATTATCATTATCGCTCTTGTTATACTTTTGCTATTCGGCGGCAAGAAGCTCCCCGAACTAATGAAAGGTATCGGCAAAGGGATAAGGAACTTCAAAGACGGAGTGAACGGTATCGAAAAAGATATAAACAAATTGTAATCCGCCTTGGACAACACTCCGGCTAAAAAAGAATCTTCGGAAGAAATGACATTTTGGGGACACTTGGATGTCCTCAGAATGTCTTTGTTCCGTATCCTTGGGGCAGTCATTGTAGCATTTATCGGATGCTTTATTGTGATGCCGCACATTTTTGACAAATTCATATTAGGCCCCACAAATTCCGATTTTTTCCTATACAAACTGTTCGCCACTTTAGGGCAAATCCCTCTGGGACCCGACTTTTCCGATGACACATTCCACGTAGATATTATAAACATCAATGTGGCATCCCAATTCATGACGCACTTGAGCATTTCTTTCTGGCTTGCTGTAGTGCTCGCTTTCCCATATATTATTTATGAGATATGGAGGTTTATAAGGCCTGCACTGTTGCCGAATGAAAAGCGCAACGTCAGCTCGGCCTTCCTGTTCGGGACGGGGATGTTCTATTTAGGATGCCTTATAGGCTATTCCATAGTGTTTCCGCTAACGTTCAGATTTCTCACACAATACACCATCGGACATTCAATAGAGAACCAGATAAATCTGAATTCCTATATAAACATGTTCCTGCTCCTCATCTTTGTTATGGGAGTTGTGTTTGAGCTGCCTCTGCTTGCCTGGGTGCTTTCCAAATTAGGACTTGTCAACAAGGCATTCCTGAGGAAATACAGGAGTTATGCCGTTGTAGTATTGCTAATACTTGCAGCGGTCATAACTCCGTCCGGAGATCCTTTTACCTTAATGGTAGTCTTCTTACCTCTATACCTGCTCTACGAATTGTCAATCAAAGTGGTAAAGAACTGATTGTCATTTAATTACGTCCAGTTCCTTTCCGACCTTGACAAAAGCTTCGATAGCCTTGTCCAGATGCTCGCGCTTATGTGCAGCAGACAATTGAACTCTTATTCTCGCCTGGCCTTTCGGAACAACGGGATAATAGAATCCTGTAACGAAAATACCTTCTTCGGCCATTCTTGCAGCAAATTCCTGAGAAAGTTTGGCATCATAGAGCATTACCGCACAGATTGCACTCTGTGTCGGCTTGATGTCAAAACCTGCCGCAATCATTTTTTCCCTGAAATAGTGAACATTTTCCTGCTGACGGTCATGCAGCTCGTTGCTCTCGTCCAATATTTTGAACATTTCTATTCCGGCTGCCACAATCATAGGCGGCAATGAATTTGAGAAAAGATATGGACGGGAGCGCTGACGCAACATGTCGATAATCTCCTTACGGCCTGTGGTAAATCCTCCTACTGTGCCCCCGAAAGCCTTACCCAAGGTCCCGGTGAAAATATCAATCCTTCCGTAGCAATTGAACTGCTCCGCAACTCCCCTGCCGGTCTTTCCTACGACGCCGGCGGAATGGCTCTCATCCACCATTACCAATGCATCGTATTTCTCGGCAAGCTCGCATATCCTATCCATCGGAGCTACATTGCCGTCCATTGAGAAGACACCGTCCGTGCAAATAATGCGGAATCTCTGTGCCTGCGCTTCTTTCAGACAACGCTCAAGATCCTCCATATCGGCATTTGCATATCTGTATCTCTGGGCCTTGCACAGGCGGACACCGTCGATAATTGAAGCGTGGTTCAGGGAGTCAGATATAATTGCGTCATCAGCCGTCAGCAGAGGCTCGAAAACGCCGCCGTTGGCATCGAAACAAGATGCATACAGAATGGTGTCCTCCGTATGGAAGAATTCCGATATAGACTTCTCCAATTCCTTATGCAGATCCTGTGTGCCGCAAATAAAACGCACCGAAGACATTCCGAAGCCGTGTGTCTTCATGGCATCCTCGGCAGCCTTGATAAGGCGAGGGGAATCGGCAAGTCCGAGATAGTTGTTCGCACAGAAATTCAGGGCTTTGGAGCCATTTTCCAGGACTATCTCCGCAGATTGTGCGGATACGATGTTGCGTTCATTTTTATAGAGCCCCGCTTCTTTTATAGAAGTTAGCTCTTTCTGAAGATGTTCTTGAAATTTACCGTACATGATTAATTATATGATTGATACAAATTTAATCTTTTTTAATATAATTTCCATATAAATTTTTATAAAATAATACCAAAATACTTGAAAATTGTTACATAATTATTCATTTTTTGGTTAACTTCGCACAACATAATTCAATTGGCGCTAAAAATGAGAAACGTACTTATTATTGGCTCAACAGGCCAGATCGGCTCGGAGCTGACAATGAAACTGAGAAATCTTATACCTGACGGCGATGTGGTTGCCGGCTATATTCATGGCTCGGAGCCGAAAGGGATTCTGTTAGAGAGCGGTCCTGCCGAGGTTGCCGATGTTTTGGACGGAGTTCAGATTAAAAGTATCGTTGAGAAATATAATATAGACACGATATATAATTTAGCCGCACTGCTGTCTGCCGTGGCTGAGAAAAAGCCGCTATTGGCGTGGAATATTCAGATGAACGGCCTTATCAATATTCTTGAAGTCGCCAGAGAGCACGGCTGTGCGGTGTTCACTCCAAGTTCCATAGGCTCGTTCGGGCCGGATACGCCTCGCACAAATACACCTCAGGACACAATCCAGAGGCCGAAAAGCATGTATGGGGTGACTAAAGTCGCTACAGAGCTTCTTAGCGACTATTACCACAATAAATATGGGGTGGATACCCGTTCTGTCCGCTTCCCCGGCCTGATTTCCAATGTTACACTCCCCGGAGGAGGCACCACAGACTATGCCGTAGAAATATATTATGCTGCAGTGAAAGGGGAAGAATTTGTCTGCCCTATCAAGGCCGGGACATATATGGATATGATGTATATGCCTGATGCCCTGAAAGCTGCCGTAGACATCATGAACGCCGATCCATCAAGGCTTTTGCACCGCAATTCATTCAACATCGCCTCTATGAGTTTCGATCCTGAAATCATCTACAATAAAATTCGCGAGCATATACCTGATTTCAGAATGAGATACGAAATAGACCCTCAAAGACAGGCTATAGCTGATTCATGGCCGGACAAAATGGATGACAGCTGTGCCAGGGCCGAATGGGACTGGAAGCCGTCATTTGACTTGGAGACGATGACGGTGGATATGATCAATTGTCTGAAGAAGAAATTCGGTCTGGAATAGCCTCCCGGCCGGTATCATTGCCTTTCCGGCGATTCTTTTCTTCTCGACGGGCTTTCCTTTTTTCAAGACGCTCTTTCTTCTTTTCAAGTCGGGCCTTGTAACGCTCGAGCCTCGCCATATCCTTTTCCTCCTGAAGCTTTGCGGCCTTTATAAGCTCAAGCTTCCTCGCACGTATTCTGGCAGCTTTCTTCTCTTTGGCAGCAAGGGCCTTGGCAGCATCCAAGCTGTCCAATCTGGACCATTTCGCCTCCCTTTCAGCTTTCTTTCGTGCTTTCTCGGCAGCTTTCAGCTCTTTTTTAGACATAGTATTAGCCAGCTCCGTCGAAACGGAATCTTCGACAGCCGCAACACTGTGCGTTGTATCGGACTGATGCACAGCAACAGTATCGGCAACCTGAGGCTTAAGGGTGTCCGCAAGTTCTGGATGAGACGCAGTCACATCAACGGAATCCGCTGACCTCAAGGCTCTTTCCCGAGCCCTTTTTGCCTCTGCTGCCTTCCTTTGCTCTATCTGTTTATATACATTTTCCATATAGCCCGGAAAATATATGTCGGTCTGCTCATAAGTCGCTCTCGGCCGTTTCACATAAGCCCCTCTCTCCGATGCACGCAGCGACAAGGTAGTAATCTCGTAGCGATTCTTAGGCCTCCTGTCCGGCAGCCACTCAAATCCTTTAAGAGCCTTGTCCTCCTTAGTCATCTGTGCCAAAGGATAGGCATCGCTTTTAACTTCCTGATAATAATTCAGATGCTGTATTTCCCCGTCCTTAAAATCGGCATAGAGCATCTTCGCCTGACTTTTATTGACCGTGGAAAAAGTGCTGTCCTCCTTGATATAGAAAAGGGCGGCAGCGTCTCCGAGCACATCGAATCTTCTCAATGCAGATGTGGAATCGAAATAAGCCAGCATCTCGGCTCCTCTAATCTGATCATAGCTTATGGAGTCAAGCTCCTGAACTATGACAAAGGCATTTGAGAGGAAGTCGGCTTTCTGCATCTTTCCGTTTTTGATAACGGCATACAGGCTGTCTGCCGCATACTGGTGCCGGCCTTTCTCATTCCATATCAATGGTCGTTTGAACATACGCACCAATGAATCTATATCGGAATACTCCAAGGAATCACAAGACAGCTGAATGTCATTTCTGAACAGCTTGGCATTTCTTACCGCAGTCAGGAAGCCTATTTTTGTCGAGTCCTTGGGAGAAGAAGCCAATGAGTCGCTAACTGCAAGAGAATCTCGGACAGTCAGCGAATCCCTCACTGTCAATGATTTGCGTGCAGCCAAGGAATCGCGGACTGCAAGAGAGTCGCGGATCGCCAAAGAATCGCGAGTTGCCGGAGAGCCTTTCTCTGCCAATGAATTGCTGGCAGACAAAGAATTTCTGCCGTCCGGCAAATCAGGTCCGGTGTTCTTTTTCTCCTCGCCCTGCTGTTCAGGCGACTTCTGTATATCAGCTTTCTTATGTTTGATTTCTCGGCTTCTCGCCTCAGCAATTTTGTTAGGGTCGTTCTTGGCAGCCTCCTCAGCAGCCTTTGCAGCTTCTTCTGCTGCCTTCTTACGATAGGTATTTATTGCGTCCGCCGACAGGTTTTCAAGCCTGGTCCGAGCAGCAGCGACAACTGCCGAATCAATCTTATATCTCGGAATTGTCTTATAAACCAACGAATCGGCACCAAAATAAACGGTGTCGACAGAACTGTCTTTATTTTCAGTCCTGCCGACAATGGCCGGCTCAACGGTCAGCACGATTCTTGACAAAGAGTCGACATAGACAATATGGCCTGCAAGGGCATCCACATTATTTACCGTGTCCTTAACCTGCACATTTCCAATCATTTCCACATCATTTGTCAATCTGTGGAAATATAAAGAATCCGCCCAGCCCTCTTTGTCCACTGTCATTCCGTGGACATTCTTGTCAAACAAGAAAACTTCCCTGTTCCTGTCATACCAGCCCGCATTTGAGGAAAGCATATTGTCTTCTTTCCAAGCATCAGTAGCATAGCCGAATGTGGCTACATTACGATCGGTATTGTATTCCAACCTTGTGGTTTTAACGAAAATAGAGTCAGTGAACATATTCACATTATCGGTAAATGTGAATGTCTTTATCTTGGAATCATAAGTTCCGTTGAGGCTCTCTATAATCTGCCCCTCCTTGTCTTTCAAGGCCCCACCGTTTTGGAACAAGGCAACACTGTCTTTCGTATTATAATCCAAATACTTAGTCCTTAACAGATTATGGTCTTTGTCCTCCAATTGGACAAGAGTCCCTCGAAACTGAGCTAAATTCAGAGGTATTATATACTTAAGGTTGTCGCTTGTAAGGACAGTCTCGTTCTGCAGAATTTTAACATTGCCGATTGCATCTATCTCCTCGGAATTGACATTCCAAAGTGCTGTGTCACAAATAAGAAAAGTATTATTGTGCAGAAATCTGGCCGGGCCGGTAACCTTTCTGTAATTGACACCGTCTTTCTCAATCAGTTCCATAGACTTGGCACTGATAAGACTTACCAAAGAGTCCACATCCTCTCGCGACCCCTGTGCTGCTATATACAACGGGGACAACAAAGCCGATATTAAGAAAAACAGCCGCTTCACCGCTATGAGAAAATATTATTCGAAATCCCTTGATGCTATTTTCGCAAATCCCGCCCTGTTGAAAGGACAATCTTTGAAAATCGGATCTATATAGATATATGTCGTCTTTATCTTTTCTTCGATGAAATCATCAATGGCCTTATGTGCAAGGTTATCTTTCGCGTTTTCGAGCAAGCTGCTGTAATCTTCTTCAAAAGACGCAGTGTGGGCAGGCACTATCTTATCCACTTTAATGATTTTATAGCAAGTCCTGCCGTCAATATATCTGGCCCTGGCATTCTGCCGACCCTCATTATCGGTAGACTGGAAAGGCTCGGATATCTCCCCCTCTTTCAAATCCTTGATAGCGACATAGTCGTCCGGTTTCAGCTGGTCTATTTCAAAATAGGACGAGCCGCTGGAAGGATCGGCCATTTGTCCGCCATTTGTCCTTGTGGTAGGGTCTTGCGAATAGAACTTGGCCGCCAAAGAGAAGGTCATGGCCTTTGCCTGTATTTCAGTCTTCAGGCTATCCAATGTCTTGAATGCTTTCTCCCTGTCTTCTATCGTATATTTCGGTTTCATCAGTATATGCCTCGCATTGAACATATTGCCGTTCTTCTCAAGGACTTCAATGATATGAAAACCGTCTGGAGTCTCCACTATCTGCGATATTATTCCCGGCTTCAACGCCATCGCCGCATCTGAAAAAGAAGACCACAGCAGGTCCTTGGAAATCATGCCAAGTTCACCGCCTCTCGAAGCCGAGCCGGGGTCTTCTGAATAAAGCCTTGCCAAGGTCGAGAATTTTTCCCCGTTGATAATTCTTTCTCTTAGGTTCAGTAACCTCTCTTTCACAGCAAGGTTGGCCGCCTCCCTGTCGGGATATATGCAAATCTGGCTCAACTGGTATTTTATCGGTATCTCCGGCAAATCCTCAACCGGCGTTTTCTTTACATATTCTTTTACGTCATGAGGAGTAAGTTCCGGGATTTTTGATGCTATCGTCCCCTGCATCTGTTGGGTGAGACTTTGCTCTTCCATGGTTTTCTTCCACTCATCGCGCAATTTGTAAAGGGGCTTGCCGAAATACTTTTCCACATTCTCCTCGCCCCCGAGTGCTGCCTGGGTGGAATTAATCCTGTAATTAAGCTGGCTGTTCACCATTTCCTGGTTAACGGTAAGGGAGTCCACACGAGCCTGCATCAGGAACAGCTTTGATTCCATAATCCCCTCAAGCATGTTGCATCTGATATTCTGGTCTGAATACCCTCCGCTTGCCCTCATAATTCTGATTTCCTGCTCCAAATGGCTGATAGTCACCATTTCATTGCCGACTACAGCTATTGTCTTGTCAATAAGACCTGCAGGATATTTTTGCGCCGACAAAGGCAAGGACATGATCGCCAACGCCGAAGCGGTAATAAATGTTACAATTTTCCTCATTTTATCTATGCTAATATATGACGAGATCGCCATTGGAACGAGCCTTCTCTATCAAGTCCCGTTCCAATCCGGAAAGCAAGTCTTGCTTTCTTACACTCAACAATATATCTTTAATCTGGTTACTGACGTAATCAATAGGGGCCACCTGTCCGGAATTCACCATATCCGACACATATACGATATTGGTGTTGCCGTTGGCGTCCACATTCTCAAAATATTTGTTACGAATTCCCGAAATCACTTCTGATACCTCCGTGCCGCATTCTCTGGCGACATAGACAACAGGCACCCACTTCTTGTCAAAGTCCGAATAAGTTATTGCAGACGAGAACACAAGGCTGTCTCCGTAACTGCCCTCATCGACTGAAGCTATCATCTTTTTCAGTTCCGTCGTGTGTTCATATCCCTTGGGAAGCCTAATAAAATGTGCCTTGATTATCGGGGCGCTGAGTGTGAACATATCCGGATGGGCATCATAATACTCTTTAATCTGTGCCGATGTCAAGGATGTATCGAGTTTCTGATTGACGTACTGCTGCTCATATCTGTATTTAAGCAAAGACCTTTTATAATCCTCCAACTCATCACTAACGTCACGCGCTTGTTTAGACAGTTCTTTTTCAGCAGTATCCATAAAAATCAGATCCGTGGTCCATGTATTTATGTAACTGAGAGCCAGCTTTGTACTGTCTACCGCTGAAATTCCGTCAGGGATGAAACGTGAAAGCTCCGATGCATACAATTTATGCTTGCCGACCTTTGCCACGACCTCATTATCCTGCACAAAAGAGGATATCATCCTGCATGATGACAAAAACATGACAGGCAGCAGGACGAATACGGCAACTATTTTCAATGTACGTCTCAATTCTCTTATCTGGAATAATTCGGAGCTTCCTTTGTAATGGTTACATCATGAGGATGACTCTCCAGGAAACCGGCATTGGTTATGCGTACAAACCTGGCCTCCCGCAAATGGGCAAGGTCCTTTGCTCCGACATAGCCCATGCCCGCTCTAAGGCCTCCTACCAATTGGTATACGACTTCGCCGACAGTCCCTTTGTAAGGCACCTGGGCGACAATTCCTTCCGGAACAAGCTTCTTAATGTCTTCTTCCATATCCTGGAAATAGCGATCCTTGGAGCCGTGTTCCATAGCTTCAAGAGAGCCCATTCCCCTGTACGACTTAAACTTGCGGCCGTTGAGAATAATTGTCTCGCCCGGCGACTCTTCAGTGCCGGCAAACAGAGAGCCGGCCATTATGGTGCTTGCACCGGCTGCAAGAGCCTTGATTATGTCTCCGGAATATCTTATGCCTCCGTCCGCAATGACAGGGACTCCGGTGCCTTTAAGTGCCTGTGAGGAAAGCATTACGGCTGTCAGTTGGGGCATGCCAACTCCTGCTATAATCCTTGTCGTACATATTGAGCCGGGACCTATGCCTACTTTTACGGCATCTACTCCGGCATCAGCCAAAGCCTTTGCCCCCTCTCCCGTAGCCACATTGCCTGCCACAATCTGAACATCGGACTTATTGAAAGTCTTGCAAGTTTTTCTGATAACTTCGAGAACGCCCTCGGAATGCCCGTGCGCTGTATCCACCACAACGGCATCGGCTCCGGCTGCCACCAGCATCTCTATCCTTTCGATTGTATCGGACTTGACACCCACGGCTGCCGCTACAAGCAGACGGCCTTTGTTGTCTTTTGAAGCTATCGGATTGTCCTTTATCTTCACCAAGTCCTTATATGTAATCAGACCGGCCAGTTTGCCGTCCTCGTCGATCACAGGAAGTTTCTCCACCTTGCTGTTCATCAGTATCTTAGTCGCCTCCTCAAGGCTTATTCCCTTTTTGGCGGTAACAAGGTTTTCAGAGGTCATCACGTCCTTTATGAGGAGTTTCATATTATCCTGAAACCTCAAATCCCTATTCGTAACAATTCCGACAAGGAAATTGTTTTCATCGGTAACGGGAATGCCTCCAATATGATGCTTGCTCATCATCGCAAGAGCATCGCCCACACTTGCAGAAGGTCTTATTGTGACCGGATCATATATCATTCCGTTCTCGGCACGTTTTACCCTACGCACCTGCTCGCACTGTGCCTCGATAGGCATATTTTTGTGGATCACACCGATCCCGCCGGCACGGGCCATGGCTATTGCAAGATCCGCCTCGGTCACGGTATCCATTGCTGACGATATTATCGGAGTCTGGAGAGAGATTTCTCTCGTGAATTTTGTGGATACATCTACACCCCTGGGGAGAACCTCAGAATGTGCAGGGACGAGCAATACATCATCAAAGGTGAGTCCTTCCGGAATCTCTGGCATTACATATTTCTGCATTGTGACAAGTTTATTTGGGCAAATATACAAATTTTATTTCAATAAAACCGTGCGTCCCTCAGCTATTGATTTATCTGTCTTCGTATTGCCCTCTATAGCCGAAACCGATGATTACAGTCTTGATCTTATCCATACAAAGAGGTATTACAGCTGCTGAAAATCAACAACAAACGTGCCGACAGAAAGCCGGCACGTACTGTATATATGTATGTCAGGACTATTTATCCTTGTTTGCGACTATATCGCTGAGCCTCTCGTAAAGAGCATCCACTTTCTCGAACATTTCTTTGCGAAGATCTGCAAAATATTGTCCTTTTTTCCCCTCAATCTTCATATTGGCCTTGTCTTTCATGTCGTTGTAAAGATCGACGGCCTCTTCTACTATTGCAGTCACCTTATCCGTAGCCTTGTCAGGATTAAGCGTGATGAAAAGCGAACAATCTTCTACGAAATCGCCCACGAAATATTCGATGTCTTTTTTGAAATCCCTGAGATTCATAACTATATATTTATATTATTTTATTTTCGGATAGTCTTGTATGCGGTCTGTCCTTTTGCAAATATAATTATTTTTTTATTATCAACTCCCTTTGTGGAAAATAGAAAGGACTCCCTTCGATGCCGACAAGCCCATCATCCGCGTCCTTTCCTATATACCGCCTGGCAAGAATCGGGACTTTATAATAATAATCGTCATCCCCCGCTCGCAACGAGCTTATCCTGACCACCTGGGATGAATGGATAAACCTGCCTTCTCCGATATAAATCCCGACGTGATCGATTCTTGCGGGCTTTCCGTCTTCCGTTGTCTTGCCGAAAAACAGCAAATCTCCCGGTGCCAAAGCAGAAAGGTCCAACCCCCTGTCCTTATTGAAGATATTAACTTCCGTGCCGGAACGGGACTGAGGACCGGCGTCTCTCGGTATCAGCACCCCGTTCATGAACCATGAAATCCTGGTGAGACCACTGCAATCCACGCCTTTGCTTGAGGCTCCGCCCCAAAGATAAGGCGTTCCAAGAAACATTTTCGCAGTTCTGATTATATTTCCGGCCGTAGCCTCGGATTTCGCCGCCCATAAATCAAAAGCCTCAAGGTCTTTTCTTCTCACATAGCCGGTCTTGCCTGAAGGAGTGAGCACACCAAGAAACTTCCCTTTTCTTACATGATTATTTTTCTTATCAAACCAAGTCCTTAAAATATCACCCATTACAAGGTCCGATACGGCTTCTGACCCCTCCTTTGGCTTGGAAAATATTTTCGAATTAAAAGCCGTACAAATGTATTTTGGAGATTCAAGGTAACTCTCGGCTTCATCTTTCGTGACGAGGGCCACCCCCATCTCATTCACCCAGCCGACATAAGGCTCCGGACTCTTGATTTTCAGCCAATATCCCTGTCTGTCAAGTATTTCCACAACCGTGCCCATAAGGCACTGATTTCCGAGTTCAGCTGTATAATCCGGGTTTTCCCGCATGTAGTTTGCTGAAAAATCGACGATTCCGTAGCCTGTCTGAGCATGCAGGCCCAAGGTAAAGTATATTAAGACAAACAGAATTATTATCCTTTTCATAAATAATCGGACACTCTATTTCCCTGAAATGTTCTTTTCCCAAGCCCAGGCGGCAGCGAGAGTCTCTTCTATGGTACGCTCGGCTTTCCAGCCCAACTTCCGGTTTGCCAAAGACGGATCGGCCCAAATGGCAGTGACATCGCCCGGACGACGAGGAGCGAATTTATAATTCAATTTCAGCCCGTTGACTTTTTCGAAGGCGTTTACCAATTCAAGGACAGAAAGAGGACGGCCTGTCCCAACGTTGAATACCTCATAGTCTTCATCCATTTTTCCGTCAAGCATTCGCCGTACAGCGTAGACATGTGCCTTTGCAAGGTCTACAATATCTATATAATCTCTCTGGCAAGTGCCGTCCGGAGTAGGATAATCATTACCGAAGATGCTTAGACAAGCCCTCTTGCCCGATGCCGTCTGGGTGATGAAAGGCACGAGATTGTTCGGCACTCCACGAGGCAATTCACCGATCAGGGCTGACGGGTGGGCACCTATTGGATTGAAATAGCGGAGGGCAATTCCCTTTATCGGGCCCATGCCATTAGACTTGTCCGCATAGCGGGCATAAGCCTTGACGGAGTCCCTTAGTATGTCTTCACATATCTGTTTTGTGTTGCCATACGGGGATGTCGCACTCTGTCGCGGAGATTCTTCGGTGACAGGCAGCTTGTCCGGCTCGCCGTAGACAGTTGCAGAAGAAGAGAACAGCACATTGCAGCCACCTCTATTCTTTGCCGTATCAAGCAGATTCAGAAAACTTATAAGATTGTTCTTGTAATACATTACGGGCTCATCGACCGACTCTCCCACGGCCTTGAATGCAGCGAAATGTATAACGGCATCTATTTTATAATCGGAAAAAAGTTTGTCTACGGCATCTGCATCGCAGAAATCCATATTTATAAAAGGTATGTCGTCTCTGCCGGTAATTTTCTTTACTCCGTTGAAACAGGTCATATCGCAGTTTGACATATTGTCGGCAACTACAACATCATAACCCGCTTCTATAAGCTCTACGGTGACATGGCTGCCGATAAAGCCCGCACCACCTGATACCAATACTCTTTTCCCCATAATATTATCGTTTAATTAATTTCATTAAATTTCCGAACTCGTCTAAAGCCTGCTATTTTCAGCAGATTCAGCGTTTCCGGATATAAGGTTCCTACAAATTTAGAAACATTTAGGAAAGATATAAAGTTTATATTGCGTAAGTTTGTAAGAATTATTGACGGATAATATGAAAAGCAAGACAATAATAGCAATGGCGGTCCTTGCCCTCTGCTGGCAGCACTATATTTTCGGGACAAATATGCCGGAGGGCAAATCAAAAATCCAAGCAAGGCTCGACTCTATTTCCGCCCTTGAGCCATTAAGGTCATCGCAATTCGGCATTTTGGCTGTCAAGATGTCCGGGGACACTGTCGCCGAATATGCAAGCATGAAAAAAATGGTACCGGCTTCAAATATGAAGCTTATAACAACCGGACTTGCTCTCAACGAGTTAGGCTCAGATTACCGATTTGAGACAAAAATCGGCTATAGCGGTTCAATTTCCGGCGGCGTTCTGAACGGAGACTTATATATTATCGGCGGAGGGGACCCGACCATAGGCTCGAAAGACACAATAGCCATGTCGGTCGAAACCTTGTTCGCCAAATGGAAAAACTTTTTGTCAAAAGCCGGAATAAAAGCAATCAACGGCTCTGTCATAGGAGACGGCAGGTACTTCGACGGGCCTATAGAAGAAGAGTCATGGCAGTATGAAGACATCGGAACATATTACGGCACAGGCGGTAACGGCTTGTGCTTCTACCGGAACATCCAGGGATTTAAGGTAATTCCTGCCAAAAATCCCGGCAGCAATCCGGAAGTGACACCTACATATCCGGACACTCCTTGGATGAAGTTCAGCTATAATTGCACGACAGGCGACAAGGGGACAGGCGACAAGCTTTATCTGTTCGGCACGG
Organism: uncultured Bacteroidales bacterium; assembly: GCA_947253655.1. GTDB lineage: Bacteria > Bacteroidota > Bacteroidia > Bacteroidales > UBA932 > Cryptobacteroides. The sequence continues at coordinate 20,334 of CAMYAE010000017.1, read as the reverse complement.
ATCTCTACCCCGTCGCCGAAATGAGGGGCTCTTATGGAGTGGACAGAAAACAGAACACGGTAAAATGCAGCAATAAATTCGGAGCATATACCTGTGCATATTATTTTATGAAATACCTTATTATCAACGGAATAAACATTAAAGGCGGCTGTGCTGACATCGATGTTGCCGGCAGAATAAGGAAATCTCCGGGCTCTGAAGCCGACGGAAGTCCGGCGGAAGCTTCCGGAAAAATAAACATATTAGGCAAGACCAATTCTCCGGAAATAAAAAGAATAGCCTATATTACCAACAACAGGAGCGACAATTTCTATGCTGATGCCTTATTCAGGCTTATGGGGAAAAAGTTCGCAGGCTCTGCAAAATATGAGACCTGCCAAGACTATGCAGGCAAGGCTCTCTCAAAATTAGGCATAGACGCGGCTTCCGGCTGCCGTATCATTGACGGCTCCGGCCTGTCCAAGAAGAATTATCTGTCTCCGGACTTCTTCTGCAGGTTTCTGAAAGCCATGACAGAAACCCCTGTATTTGAAACATATATAGGCACCCTGACGCAGCCGGACCAAGGCTCTCAGGCCGGCAGGCTGAAAAACAGTCCGGAACAAATGAAAGAACGTATATATTGGAAAAGCGGCTCCATGGACGGGGTGCGATGTTACAGCGGCTACATCCTGCCCTCCAACGGCATAGAGGAAGACACGATCATCTTCTCGGTCATGCTGAACAACTGCACGACACCGAGCTGGAAAATGAATCTGCTGCTCGACAGCATAATTGCCGGAATTGCAGCCGAGAACTAACTTCTGAACACAGTTCGCACCAATGCCGGAATATCTGCAAGCTTGATTACCTCAATGCCACTTGCAGCATTCTTGTCATAGCTTGCAAATTTGGATATATATATTTTCTTAAATCCCAATCTCGAACATTCCGCTATTCTTCTGTCAGTCTGGCTTACAGGTCTTATTTCACCGCTAAGGCCAACCTCTCCGGCAAAACAGACATCGGAGGGGATTGCAAAATCGAAGTTGGAGGCAAGGACGGCACAGACGACTGCAAGGTCACAAGCAGGGTCCACCACCCTCAGGCCACCCGCCATATTCAGAAAAACATCTTTCATGCTCAACTTAAATCCGGCCCGCTTCTCAAGTACGGCCAGAAGCATGTTCAGCCGCCTGACATCGAAACCCGTAGCAGACCTCTGTGCCGTACCGTATGCGGCCGTACTCACAAGTGCCTGTACCTCAAAAAGGAACGGCCTCACCCCATCCAACATTGCGGCTATTGCCGTGCCGCTCAGCCCTTGCTCATGCATAGGCATAAGCATCTCCGACGGATTCTCCACGGGCCTGAGACCGCTTCCCGTCATCTCATAGACAGCAAGTTCCGAGGTGGAGCCAAAGCGATTCTTAATGCTTCTTAGAATGCGGTATGCCCCTTTGTCATCACCTTCAAACTGCAATACGACATCGACGATATGCTCCAAAATCTTCGGGCCTGCAATATAGCCGTCTTTAGTGATATGGCCAATCAGCAGCACCGGGATACCGGTAGACTTGGCAAAGCGGAGCAGAATGGAGGTAACCTCTTTTATCTGGGTGACAGAGCCTGCTGACGACTCTATATTCTGAGAATACATTGTCTGCACGGAATCCACGATCATCAAATCAGGCTGCATCTCAAGAGCCTCATCCACAATGCTTTCAACCAAGGTCTCGCTATATATGTAGCAGTTCGCAGTAGAGCCGCCGAGCCTTTCGGCACGCATTTTCACCTGACGTTGGCTCTCCTCCCCCGTCACATACAAAGTCTTAAGTTCCGGACGGCATAGCGGTATCTGCAAGGAAAGTGTGGACTTGCCGATTCCCGGCTCTCCGCCAATCAAGATCAAAGAGCCCTCAACGATACCTCCACCGAGCAGACGGTCGAGCTCCCGGTCTCCAAGTGACAGGCGTGACTCCTGGGCGGAGCCTATCTCGCTCAGATGGGCAGGCTTATGACCACTGCCGCTATATGATGCCGCCCTGTCGGACTTCCTCTTCCCGGTAACGACGGTCTTTTCCACCATCGTATTCCACTGCCCGCAAGCAGGACACCTTCCAAGCCACTTTGGGCTTTCATTGCCGCAATTCGAGCAGAACCAAACACTTTTTTCTTTTAATTTTACAGCCATATTTTCCTGTCGCCTTATTTATCCGGCTTATAAATATACAAAAAAAGACATCCGGAGACCGAATGTCTAACAACTTTAAAGAAGATAAAAATTACTTAACCTCCTCGACAGCTTTCTGAACATCTTCAGCAACGTTCTGAGCTGCGTTATCGACAGCAGCTACAACTGAATCCTTAACTTCTTTTACAGCCTCACCAGCATTTTCTACAGCCTCGCCAGCTGCTTCTACTGCTTTCTCGGTTTTCTTGTTAGCGTTGTTACCGCATGAAGCAACAGCTACAACCATTGCAGCGATTGCCAAAGACATAAAAATCTTTTTCATAAGCCTTAAATAAATTAAATCCGTTAAATAAGTAAGCTCTTAAAAATTCTGAAAATAAACCACAAAACAAGAGGTTTGATTTTCAGAGGGCAAAAGTACTGCCTATTTTTTAAAAAACAATACTTTTTTCGATTTTATTGCCTTTTTAGCTCAAATACTTCCAAACCACTGACTTTTCCCCCCTCAATCTTGAATCGCAACGCCGTTCTCACTATGTGCCACCCTTGTATTCCGGCCGCTCCGGGATTCATCATAAGCAGCTTGTTTTTCGGGTCGTTCATCACTTTCAGAATATGGGAATGCCCGCATACGAAAATATCCGGCTTGCCGGCAACAATCAATTCTTTGGCCCGTCTATCATAATGCCCTGGATAACCACCGATATGGGTCATAAGTATTTTCATACCGCCCCTTTCAAAAAACCTGTATTCCGGACATTCCAATCTTATATCACGTCCGTCGCAGTTGCCGTACACTCCGACAAGGGGCTTAAAATCCGAGATTGACTTATAGAAATCATATCCTCCGCCAAAATCCCCGGCATGCCATATTTCATCGACCGGCTCCAGAAATTTTCTGAAAGCCTCACTGAAAACACCGTGAGTGTCCGATATAAGCCCTATATACATTACATATATCTTAAATAAACCGCTTCGGCCGCCGTTACGGCCGCTGTCTCCGTCCTAAGCCGTGACGAGCCTAAGTGCACAGGAATAAAACCGCAACTTATAGCCAATTCAGCCTCTTCTGGCGAAAAATCCCCTTCCGGTCCGATCATTACAACAATCGAACGGCCTTTATATCGGTCTATGGCCTGTCTTATTGACAATTTCTCTTCGCCGCTCTCAAAGCAGTAGGCAATAAGTTTCAGCGAATCCTTGTCTCCGGCCGCTTCCTTCACAAAAGCTTCGACCGTAACCGGCTCCGACACCTCAGGCAACTTGGCTTTTAGCGACTGCTTAATAGCAGAGACCAAAATTCTTCCGAGACGTTCAGTCTTAAAGACTTTTCTTTCCGATCTTTCTCCTATTATCGGTACAATTCTATCGACTCCGATTTCGGTGACTTTTTCTGCAAACCACTCATACCTGTCGTTGTTTTTTGTGGGACAGACCGCCAAAGTAAGGCTGTAGGGGTGACCTCCCCATTCCGGAAATGACTCTAACACCATACATTCCACCTCTTTACTTGTCTTTCCCGTCACCTCGCAACGGTACATCGTCCCATGTCCGTCTACGACAAATATTTCATCGCCCTCCTTGTGCCTCAAGACCTTGATGCAGTGTATCGCCTCGTCGGCTCCTAAGATACAATACTGCCCATCGGTCTCTTTTGTGAAGAATAATTCCATTTCAGCCCCTTATTATCTTTATCTCTCCATCAAGGCCTACCTTTATTATCTGAGAGGAAAGTCCTGTCGCCCCGGCCTCAAGTGCCGGCTCGACCACATAATCCACGGCATTCACTATGCTCTCAGGAATATCGGCATAGACTTTCGGCGTGGGCTCTCCGGATATATTCGCCGACGTGGAGACAATCGGCCTGCCGAATTTATATACCAGATTGCGGCAGAAATCCATCATCGGTATTCTTATTCCGACAGTACCGTCGTCAGCAACAGCATTATAGGCTAAAAAATGTTTATCTGTCACCGGCTTCTCGCCACCCGACGGAGCCTTGCCGGCGTATGAGCCGGGATATATAATAGTCATCGGCTTGTCATTAGCCTCTACCAGCTGAATAGCAATAGGCGGTATTTCTTTGACAAACCGGGCTATCATATCCATATCGCTTGCCAGCAGCACCAAAGCCTTGCTGTCCGAGCGGTGCTTTATCGCATAGATTTTCGCGACAGCCTCAGGATTGGAAGCATCGCAGCCAAGTCCCCAAACAGTGTCGGTAGGATATAGTATTGTCCCGCCGCTGCGAAGCACTTCCAAGGTCTCCGCAATAATTTCAACCTGCGTTTTCATTATCATTAAACAATTATTTGCCCGAAGGCTTCATATCATCAATTCCGCTACGACCGGATAGTGATCCGAGTAGCGTACATTATATACATTATGCTTTGTAGCCATATATTGTTCGGGATATAATATATAGTCTATCCTGAGCATAGGCCATAAATACGAATATGTCGGGCACAGCCCGGTACCGGCCTCGACAAAAGAGTCTTTCCGACCTTTTGAGAGCCTGTAGTAGGTGTAGGACATCGGGTTGTCGTTGAAATCGCCGACTACGATGGATTCGACTTTACAACTCTCTATGTCATCAATCACCATTTCGACCTGACGCGGACGCCTTACAATGGATTGCTTGACTTTCTTCTCCGTGTCCATTAGCCGCTGCCTGTCCCTGGCGGCATTGACAAGATGCGGAAGAGATATGCTGTAGCTCTGGAAATGGCAATTATATATTCTAATAGTGACACCGTTAATCTCATAATCGCTGTATAAGGCAAGATTCGAGCTTGCTTCAAAATCTATCTTGCCCTTTCCTTTTAGAGGAAAACGGCTCAATGTAACGTTGCCATAGCATCCATTATCGGTAGGATAGACATAATATTCTATACTATATCCCTTGAAATGGGATTTCAGATAACTGCGCACAGCATTTGCATCGTACATTGCAAACTCCTGCATACATATTATATCGGGCTCCTGCGATGCAAGGAAGGCCATGACCGAGTCGGCGCAGTCCTTGGGAGATCTTATGTTCAGGCTATCGGAAAAAAGTCTGAAACGCCCCACATTGTAGGAGACGATTTTCACGTTCCCGTCCTGCGGTCTGCCTTTTCGGGGAAGCTGACAGTATAGCCCGATTATGAATATTGACGGTACCAAGGCGAGCAGAGGTATGAATATCGCTCTTGAACGCCGCACAGCAGCCCATATCAGCAGAAAGACATTCAGGAAGAACAACGGGGCGAAAAGCAGGCCAAAGACTGTCATGAACCACGCTTTGGCAGGATTTATTGAAATGGAAATATAACTTATTCCGAGAAGCACAGCCGCAATAAGCATAAGCGCCCTCGAAGTAATTCCAAAGAAAGTCAGGCTCTTCTTCCTGTTGCCTCTGTATATATTCATATCATATCCACTTGTCCCTGTCGTAGAGCCTCCTGTTGTATCTCCACCACAAAATCAGCAGCCAGCCGAACAGCATGCCTCCGAGGTGTGCAAAATGAGCTATGCCCTCCATGGTCCCGAACACTCCGGTAGTAAGTTCTATGACTGCGAATATCACAACAAACCATTTGGCTTTCAATGATATAGGAGGAAATATCAAGGTGAGTATAGAATCAGGATAGAGCATGGCATAACCTATTAGCACTCCATATACAGCACCTGAGGCTCCCACGGTAGGTATGCCGAGAAGACGCTGGTATGCCACAGAGGCAAGCCCGGTGCCTGCGACCTGCTTTGCATATTGAAGCATCTGAATATATTGCACCCCGGTATGGACGGCCAAAGCCCCTAATCCTGTCAGGAAATAGAAAACCAGAAACTTTTTCGAACCCAACGACCTTTCCAGCACCATTCCGAAAATCAGCAGGGCGTACATATTGAAGAATATATGCCAGAAGCCGCCGTGCATGAACATGTATGTGATTGGTTGCCAGAATCTGAAATACGGGGAGGCCGGATAGAACATTGCAAACTTTTCTATCATAAACTCCTGATTTACAAGCGTTGCAATATAGATTATGATGTTTATCAGAATAATATTTTTTGTAACGGGAGGTATAGAGCCTAAAAAGCCTCCTCCCCTATTGTCATATCCGTAATAATTATAAGCCATAACTAAAATTTCTTATCAATCTCGTCCATAGAAAGTATATTCATAATACGGTTCCCGCTACTCGTAAACTCCGAATTACTGCTGCCGAACAGGTTGTCTATCAATCTTTGTGCCTCAATCGGAGATGTCATCGGAGCTCCGCTCTCGGACACTATACGGGCGAATTTCTCAGCCATTGACGACTCTATCATTCCGGCAAGGGCGGTGTGATTGTCGTCAAGGGCGAGCAGGATGTCGGCCATAAGGGCTTCCACCTTGTCGCTGTCCAAAGAAAAGCCTTCCGGCACCCCGTTTACGACAATAGTATCGTTCCCGAATGGGGTTATGTCAAAGCCCAATGAGGAAAGAAGGGCGGAATGCTCATCAAAAACCAGCCTGTTATCGACTCCGACAACTACCTGAAGTGGGAAAAGAGCGGTTTGCGACACATGACCGTTAGTAGTAATAGCTTCTAAAAACCTGTCGTACAATATCCTTTCCTTTGCCCGTTTTATATTCACGACCAGCAGGCCTGACTTTACTTGAGTGACAATATATTTCCCCTGCAGAATGACTATCGATGACATAGGAATGGTCTTTTCTTCAAAGAGCTTCCCGTAATCGTCGCGTTTGTCAATATAGCCGGAATATGCAAAACCTTGTGAATGATGAGATTCCGGCGTTGCACTTCCCGAATGGCCGGTAGGTTCGAAAGGATTGAATGAGGGGTCGAAATCCACCTTTGGATGTGACACCTCAGGCCTGAACTCATTATACGAGGAGCCGAAGACCGGCATTTCAGGTGCTCCGTCCGTATCGAAATCGATACTTGCCCCGAAAGAATGCCTGCCCAAAGACTCCTTGACGCAGGCGTACAATATTTGGAATATTACCGAATCTTCTTCAAACTTTATTTCCGTCTTGGTCGGATGTATATTGACGTCTATTGTCCCGGACGGCACGTCAAGATATATGAAATAAGGCGGAGTGACACCTTCGGGAATCATCCCCTCGTAGGCTCTCATGACAGCCTTGTGCATATATGGGCTCCTGAAATATCTGCCGTTTACAAAGAAAAACTGATTTCCGAGCGACTTTGTGGCCATATCGGGGCGGCCGATATAACCTCCGATATTCGCGACTGTGGTTTCAGCCTTGATGTCCACCAATTTGCCGGCAAGATTATTGCCGAATAGGTCCTGAATCCTGAATTTTACGGATTTTGCTGCTCTCAGGACATAAATGTCTTTGCCGTTATGGCTCATGGTGAATGCTATATCGGGTCTTGTCAAAGCAACTCTGACAAATTCTTCGACTATATGCCTGAATTCGACATTATCCGATTTCAGAAATTTTCTCCTGGCCGGGATATTATAGAATATGTTTCTTACAGCTATATTCGTCCCTTTGGGACAGGCTGTTTCAAGAGTTGCAAGATGCTTGGAATCAGCAAATTCCACCTGGCAGCCTATCTCATCTTCCTCCCTTCTTGTCTTCATTGTGACTTCGGAAACGGCTGCAATCGACGCCAAGGCCTCTCCTCTAAATCCGAAAGTCCGTATATCCTCCAAATCCTCAGCCTCCCTTATCTTAGATGTAGCATGGCGTTCGAAGCATAACACGGCCTCATCAGGATTCATGCCGATACCGTCGTCAATTACTTGAATCAGAGTGCGTCCGGCATCGGTGATGACAACGGTGATCTGAGCGGCACCGGCATCCACCGCATTCTCCAGCAACTCCTTTACCACAGAAGACGGCCTCTGTACGACCTCCCCGGCAGCAATCATATTTGCTATATTGCTCGGCAGAATTCTTATATCCATTACAGCAGGCCGTAAAATTTAGTGATATATATCAGAATTACCAGCACAAGGCCGAGGCCGATCAGTCCTATTATTGTCTGTGCCCTGTTGCCGCCGCGTCTTTTGGCATAGTTCCCGTCGCGGAAAGCCCCATGGATATAGGCTCCGGGGACATAGTCTTTCTTGTCGTTGGAGCCGTCCACATCCCCGAACATCTTTTTCAGCTCTTCCTTCTCCTGGTCGTAATATCTTGGTTTATAATTAAAAACCCTATGTCCACTGTCACCGAACCAACTAAAAAGTGCCATAATTTATTTATGATAAACAATTAATTCCGGCATATTCCGCCATTTAGCAAATTTAACATTTTTTATTTATTTTTGCGGAAAGAACAGTCGATATGACAAAAAATACACCTATTTGTCCGTTCAGGATAGGCAACGGCTACGATGTACATGCCATTGCAAACGGCCTGCCGATGTGGCTTGGAGGGGTAAGTTTTGATTGCGGATACGGCTTCGTGGCACATTCCGACGGTGACGTTGCAATCCATGCCCTATGTGATGCCTTGCTTGGTGCCCTCGCCCTCGGAGATATCGGACATCTGTTTCCCGACACGTCCGATGAGTGGAAAGACATTGACAGCAAAATCCTGTTGAAGAAAGTTGTGTCATTAGTCAATTCCAAAGGCTGGCAAATCGGCAATGCCGACATTACAATCGCTCTTCAGAAGCCGAAGGTAGCCCCATATACCGACAAGATGAGAAGCATTCTGTCACAGATAATGAATGTCTCGCCAGACTGCGTGTCAATCAAAGCGACCACGAACGAGCAGCTTGGCTTTGTAGGCAGGTCCGAGGGGTGCCAGGTTTGGGCGACCGCCCTGCTTTACAGGGAATCAGCCTTATAATCCAATAGGGTGATTGTCTGTAGTTTATGAATTAAATGCGTTACAGTTAAGCGAGAACAAGCCTTGTAGGACGAATTGTGCCGGGCTCATTACTGTCCTCGACAAGCCGGTCTTTGTTGTATGTATGGATAACGGCCTCTCCTGCAAGAATTTTATAACCGTTCTCGGCCAGACTTTCCAATTCGTGCTCACCGGGATAGACTTCCACAGGAGCTATAAATTTTACCCTTGCAGCGATTGCACGACAAACTTCTTCATTGTACGCTCCGCCTCCGGTGATAATAATCGCGTCCACCTTTCCCTCGGCCGTCGCCGCCATTGAAGCTATATATTTAGCGATACTGAGACAAAATGCCTTGATGAACAACTCGCACTGACGGTCTCCGCCCCTCCCGCGACGACTTACCTCTCCAAGGTCATTGGTGCCGAAATATGCGACTGCACCTCCTCTGCCCACCACTTTCTTTTTGACCTCGCTCTCGGTATATTTGCCGCTGAAGCACATTTCAATAAGCGGAAAAGCCGGACAAGTACCTGACCTTTCGGGGGTTATAGGCCCGTCTCCTCCAAGTCCGTCGTTAGTGTCGATTATCTTTCCGTTTCTGTGAAGCGTAGTCGTCACTCCACCACCGATATGGGCCACAATTATTGTAACATCATTTTTCCTGATTCCGTGCTCTTTCAGATAATGCCTTACCGTGGCCTTGGAATTCAGTGCATGGGAACAAGGCTGGCGAGGAAACTCAGGAAGCCCACCTATACGACACTCCGGCAGCATTTCATCTGACAGTGGCGGATCTGCAATGTAGGCCTTGCATTCACCGAATTTCGGCATGATTCCTTTTCTGGCCTTTATTTCATTTACCTCTTTTGCAAGATCATCGGCAATGACGGCGCTTAGGTTGCAGGCATGTGTGCCAAAGCGGCAAGAGAGCAGGACTTCCCTCATTTCTTCATTTACATTATAGACGCCGGACACCACAGGTGTAATAAGGCCGCCCCTTGACATGATTATATCCAAGTCTTCAAGTCTGATGTTCATCTTGTCAAGAAAATCGGTTATCGCTTTTCTCCTCATCCCGTCTTGTTCCAAGACTGACTTGTAGCCGGCTATATCCTCAGCCGAGTGAGCAATTTTATCCTCGAATAAAAGTCTTCCTCCGGAAAAATATCCGACTTTGGTTGTTGTAGACCCTGTATCGATAGCAAGTATGTTACCTTTTCTGTACATAATATTTTTGTCATTTTGCCTCCGGGCCGGCATTAAGCCGTCTATTCCGTTTAATTTTACCGGACGTTTTGCATGACAAAACTAAAATCAATTTATTTCCCGTTAAAAATTATGTGGTGAAGAGCTCTTAATTGCCGCAATTTTCACGGCTTGTGGCGAGTTTATCCTATTGTTGGTGAAATTTTCGGAGTTTTTGACAAATTCATTTTGCAGTTTGTCAAAACTATTGTACATTTGCAGTCCGATTGCAAACCCACGGTTAAGGCAGTCGGATTACATTGAGATATGGTGTAATGGTAGCACTACAGATTCTGGCTCTGTCAGTGAGGGTTCGAATCCTTCTATCTCAACAATGTCGTCATCAGACGACCGGCCGGGCCGGGTGGAACGGAAAGGCGCAAAGGTCGCAGGGGTCGCAGGGGATATGCCCCGATGTCGTCATCAGACGACCGGCCGGGCCGAGTGGAACGGAAAGGCGCAAAGGCCGCAGGGGTCGCAGGGGATATGCCCCGATGTCGTCATCAGACGACCGGCCGGGCCGAGTGGAACGGAAAGGCGCAAAGGCCGCAGGGGTCGCAGGGGATATGCCCCTTATATAACAGGGATATGCCCCTTATACAATCGAATACGGCGGGGTAGCTCAGCTGGTTAGAGCGTCGGATTCATAATCCGGAGGTCATGGGATCATGCCCCATTCCCGCTACAAAGTCTAAAAAACAGGAATTAATCAATTCCTGTTTTTTTATATATCCAAAAGAAAATAAACCCAAGGGCAAAGAATAAGTTCGGGTTACGCTTTTGTAATGACAGCTACTGCACAAGGAACACGCCCCGCAATCATGGTCATTCCGGAGAGTTCATATCCTGCTTCTTTAAAGAAATCACGGTAGGACGAGAAGGTAAAGCTCTGTTTGAAATCGGCTCCGGCTTTGCCAACTGCCTTCACAAAACCATTTGCCCTGCCTTTGCCTTCCTTGACAACATAAGTGGGAATAATTATCCGGCCTCCGCTTTTGCACACCCTTACAAGTTCTTTCAGGGCGGAAACCGGCTCGTTCAGCAGGTGAATGACATTCCCGGCCACAACCTTGTCAAAGGAGTTGTCCGGATAACCCAGATTAAGGATATCGGCTTTTTCAAAGATTGTATTCCTGAATGAAGAGCACTTTTTACCGGCAATTTTCAGCATATTCTCCGAAAAATCCGTTGCAGTAAGGTGACCGCATTTTGATGCTATGTGTAAGCTCAGCAACCCTGTGCCACAAGCACATTCCAACACGTTGTCGCCTTCATTGATATATTCGGCAACAACCCGACACAATTCTTTATTTACCTTTTTATTATACAAGTTGGCAAAAAGGTCGTAAATCCATGCAACATTATCCCAGAACATTCTGATTGGGTTTTCAGGTTATATATCCATATTTTATGAAATTCCATGCAGACAGGATTAGCATTGGCCCGATACCGCAATAGAAAGAAGCGATTAATTCGATTGGCAGGGCAGGAATCATCTTTAATCCCATACCGAGGCACATCATGAAGACAATCAGCACCCAACCCCTCAGAGGAAAAGTGTGCCACATAGAGGTCCTCTCCGGCAATTCCGCTATCATCCCTGAATATCTGACTACGATTTTACTGAACATGAAGAAAAAGCCTGCAAGCACTGAAAGCGTGATAAGCAGCAGCCACCATAACTTGGAGGTCGGAACGATACAATAGGCTCTGATGCCTTTCACTGTCAAAATAGCTCCTGGAATTCCCCAGATAAGAGCTGCTATGATATAGAGCCACTTCCTATTCATCTGCAAAGAATAATTCATAATCAATTGCAAATATAAATATTCTCAATGACAAACAAGCATCCTGCAAAGCCGTTCTCCAGGTGGGCTGCCGGAAGAGAGGAGCCGGGATAATTATATCTTTTTCCCGAAATAAAAGCCAAGGAAGGCAAAAAGGATCCCAATCAGCAAAGTACCGGTAATGTATGTTGCAGCGAGTCCGTATTTGCCTTGCTGCAAGAGAGTAACAGATTGCATGGAGAAAGTGGAGAATGTAGTGAAACCTCCGCATATTCCTACCGTCACAAATAATGAGAATGTTCCGGGCTCGCATTTACCCATTACAAGGCCGATCAGAAAAGAGCCTGCAACGTTGATAAAAAAGGTATTGAGATTAGGGTGCAGGTTGACCGCATTGTTAAGACCATACCGCAAGACTGAGCCAATGGCTCCTCCGAGAGCTACAATGAGATAATTCTTTAACATTATAATTGCGTATTGTAGGAATCATCAGCATAGTCGCGGTTAATGGCTGATTCCATAGCCGTTGCAAAGATAATTCAAAAACATCTATCTTCAAAAACCGGCCATTGTAATGTCAAGATAGAAGAGCAACGATTGGGGTGAGAATTTCCGCAGAGTCGTTGCAATTGCTTGTTGTGCCTGCGTTCATGGAAGATCTGTCCGGCAAAGGGACACAGACACAGCTCCAATGCATATCGGTAGGTAGGATCCTCGTACACGTAGTAGAGACGATCCATATCGACATAGACCTGACGCCGGGGTGAGAGGCTCTCGCTCATCCCGTCAGCATAAAGGTCCATCCAATCGGAGATGTTCAGGTCCAGCTCTAACAGGTCTATGCAGCGAGTGAGCAGGTCCCAGAGGCTGCGCCTGCCGGAGAGCTGGGTGTAGTCCGAGTCGAGCAGCGGCACGTTGCTTAGCAGATTGAAGCCATCCACCTCCTTGATGTTCACCTCGTATGGTGGCGAGGCAAAGGACTCGGAGTAGAGGTCGGCCACCACGAAGCCACGCCAATAGAGGACGGTATTGCGGTAGATGGAGTCTCGCCACTTGAGCGGATCGCTGGTGAAAAGGCCGATGAAGAGGAAGTTATCGTGGCACATCACGTTGATGGTGGCTTCCGATGCCTTCAGCGGCACGAAGAACTCATCACCCCGGTTCTCCCACGTGCTCTCCAGCGAGGAGCTACCGGAGAATGTCATCTCCTCCGCAGGGCAGCTGTAGTCGTGCTGGGCGATCTCCACGCACCAGAAGCCGCTCTTGTACTTGGAGTGCATCTGAGCAAAGTATCTGAGTCCGAAAAGTGCCATGCCGCTGTCGTTTGATCCACGTTGTAAAGGTAGACGGGCCAGCGGCTTTTTAACGGAAAGTTTCTTACAGGTAAAGAATTCTTAAATACTTTTGCGGGGATAAAAATTTATCCCTACTTTTGCATAGAATTTGATACGAGATACTATGCCGACACTGTTTGAATTATTCGGAATGAGGTTCTTCTTCTATTCTCTTGAGCACTTGCCAATCCACGTGCATGTAGAGAACGGAGATGGAAGAGCGAAGATAAATGTCAAGACATTGGAGATAGTAGAGAATCAGGGTATAAAGCCGAAAGACCTGAAGAAGGCCGTTCAGATAGTGAAGATATACCAAGAGGATATTATTGAAAAATGGACTGAATATCATGGAGAAGATAAGTAAAGTATGGTTTGACTCAAGGCGAGTCTATATTGAAACTGATGCTGCAAAGGTGTATTCAAGACCTTTGGAGGCATTCCCGGTACTGCTTGAAGCTACCGAGGAAGATCGTCTTGACTATAAGATAGGTCGCTTCGGTGATGATATCCGCTGGCCGTCATTGGATGAGGATATCCACATCTCCAGCTTTCTGGAAGAGACGGCAGAGCCGGACTACACCAATGATATCGCTATGATTTTCGCACGGTTCCCTCAGTTGAATGTTTCCGAGGTCGCCAGAAGCATAGGCATCAATAAGAGCCTGCTTTCAAAGTACATTTACGGCATTAAGAAGCCGAGCGAGAAACGTAAGCAGGAGATAGTCTCCTCTCTACATAGTCTGGGCAGGGAATTGATTGCAATCTGAAGTAGTTAATAATAAGGAGAATACGAGGTCGTGCATTCGCTGTACGACCTCGCTTCGTTATATACTGTTTCTGTCTTTAAATAAAATGTTGAGAAAAATTTGGAAAAGTCGCTGCGGGGGTATTTTTGATAAATTTTTATCAGATATGAAAAAAAATAACTGTTCTCCTCACCGCATTAATGCCAATACTTATAGGCTGCCAGAAAGAGGCTGCTAATCTTACAGTTTCACCAAGTGAAATTACTCTTTATGCCGAAGGAACAAAGGCAATTACCACAAATGCTTCAAACGCAACTTTTACATCCGAGGATGATTATTATGCAGAAGTGGATGAGAGTGGGCTCGTGACTGCAAACAAGGTTGGAAATACAAAGATAACTGCTTCAGGGAATTGGCAGGTTAAGAAAATACCTGTAACCATAATGCCACAGTACAATTTGTATCCAGATATAGACGTCCTCATTGGCAAATCAAAATCTGAGGTGACTAAACTTCTCGGAACAAATTACAAAACCTCCACTACATCAGGCGGACAAGAAATGTGGACTTACTTTTCTTATAATTCCTATACAGCTTTTCTCGGATTCACTTTCAAGTCAAACGGAACGGTGGAGCATGCAATGGTAGCTATTTCAACAAGCTATACCTCAAGGCTTACCAAAGCATTGATTTAACGATACAATATAGCTGGAATGCAGAATGATCATTACTTCTTCCTTAATCATGGCAAAAAAGTAGTTATTGCTTTGACTGTGTATTCCGCAAGTGCATTGGCTGTTATGTATATGGAGAATACCGAAAGTAAATCGGCAGGCTTTGGTGAAGATTTGTTCGAGGCACTGAAAGCAGAGTAAGCCTCCGGTGGCACCCGTCATTGAATCCTGAAATATCAGGGTTACCTTTTAGCACCAACTCGTACCGAGTCGGTGCTAAAAGGTCGATTTGTGCAATACGGGTGTCACCGGAGGCTTACCATTGTTTACGATTTGCATAGAAAACTTGGCAGCGGAATGGCTGCAAAAGGTAGTCAAAAGATAGATGGGAGAATCTCGTCCTCTCCGGACGGCTGGAGCATTTCGGGAATCCGGTGCTGCACTGGATGATGGCCTCGACCGTCGTCAAGACCGACCCCGCCGGAAACATCAAGCCGGACAAGGAGAAGTCGTCGCAGAAGATTGACGGCATCGTGGCCGCTATCATGGCTCTCGGTGAGTGGATGACGGCACAGGCCGCACAGGATAATGACCCGTATAATCAGAGAGGGATGCTAAGGCTATAATGGTGAAGATATCAGAGCAGAAGCTGGCACGGCGCGAGGCGGTGCTGGGCGCATTCAAGGAGGTGGAGCCGCTTCCGGAATGCGTCAGGCAGCTGCTATCGCCGGAAGGCTTCAGGGAGTATTTCAACCTCGTCTGCGACTGCTCTCCCACTCACCTTGAGGCCTACGAAGCCCTCGAGGATATCCATATCCGCCTCACCGGCCGCCGGAAATACTCCGAATATGCGTCATTCCGTGTTGCTAATCGCAAATAAAATAATACCTTTGTGTGGACAATCCATATAGAATGTTTAATCATATCTTTGATTTTGATTAGTAACTAAACCGGATATGTATGTATTTGTGAATAGCGAAGCAATAGCTGGTGTTTTGAATGATTTGATGAAGGAGTTGAGCCTTTTGCCGCAAAACGGGAAAAATTTCAATGAAAGATATCTTCATCATTATTTTTCCCAACATTTATCCAGTAACTGTTCAATTGTATTTGGAGAAGAGGCAGGGCTTCATCCTGAATGGTCTACCTCAAAGCATGGAAATGTTACTTACAAACATGACCAGAACGGAGGATATGTCAGAGAACATATAAAAAGAGGTTGGTCTGGATTTATTGACTTTGTTATAGTTAATTCTGATGGCTCTCTTGTTGGCATAGAATTCAAATGTGGCGAATCTATCAACCAAAAAGGTGTTGTCTTTGACTACCAGAAATTATTGGATAAAGACAATGAATTCAGTTGTATATTTTCTTTCGTTGTATGTGATAGAAGAAAGCGGGCCGATTATCAAGACGCTGCTGGTATATTGAAGAAATGTTTGAACGAAGCCCAAATAAAACTCGGAGATAATCAAACAAATGCAGAATGTCACCTATGGTATTTTGAAATAAGGAAAGATACAGCTTTACGCATAGAATGCAATGACATATTCACCGGTAGTTTTACACAGCATAGTATATAGAGCAACCAAAATGAAAAAGGTAATTACACTTCTTATTTGTGTCTTGATGGGAATAAATGTTTTTGCTCAAATTGACGGATTCCCATCATACGAATCGATGTTTGGCCACACAGCATATTTTCATGCTGTAGAGATGAGCCATGAAACAAGATTCAATGTATCCGCGATAGTGGATGGAAAGATAAAGAGAATCACGCCTATACCTATAGAAAAACAACTACATAATCTTTTCTCTATCCCCCACTACAAGCCTTTCGACTATAGTATTTTTGATGGGTATCTTCAAGTTGAAGGTATTGAAACCATTAAAAAGACTGAATACCTAAAGGTTTCAAAAGATGGAAAAGTATATTATTTTGAAATCAATGACGCAAACAACTATCAATCATATATGAGAAACCCAGAAGTTTGGAATAGTTGCTTGTCAGACTTGAATTCAAATAAAAAGTACTACCTTAACGAGAATCGTTTTTATGCCTTAGAATGGAGTCTGGGAGAGATTCCAGGATATCGTTATAAGGATGTTTGCTTCAAAGCAATAGGAGGCTCCTCATATTTGGAGACTTACGGTGAAACCTATTCATCGATAGAATCAAAAAAAGACAACTTTTTTTCTGAAACTCAGAAATCAGAATGGGAAAAAGCAAAGCAGCGTAAACTCGAAGAGACTGATTGGCTGTCGAAAAAAGGGCTTATCCTCGTAGGGAGACTTGGAAAGCGGAGTGTAAGAATAATGGAAATCCGCGATTCTCTCTCATTGCTCATTGGTCTAATAGATGATACGGATGGTAATATCAATTTGCGCTATCTTAGAATTGAGGCAAAAGATTATGCATCTTTTGAGCAAAAGATGGGGATAATTAATGAAAAATTCATCAATTGGTCTCAAACAGCACAAAAAGAAAAGGTAACGAAATTCAAAAAGAAGATTCCTGTAGATTTCGGGGACGAAGTGGGATATTTTACTGCGGGATTCATTAACAAATGGGTTTCAACCGAACTTTTCGCTGTATTTGAAGTTGACGATAAAGGCAACCCATCACTTAGATTAGATAACTGGGAGGAATATGACCCAAGTAATAGTTCATACGAGAGCCAAATGCATGAACCATATTTAGTGTTTTGCTCTCCAAAAGATTTTAGTCAATTATATGAGTTGATTAAATATGATGTTGCATCTGCCAACTACAAAAGGGTCAAAAAGATAGTAGATGATGCGAATAGAGCAATAAATGAGCGGAATGCTAAATTTGACTGATAATAGAGGATTCAAGATGAAAAGTGCCAAGCCATAAAATAATCTCCCGCATTCGGTAAGAATGTTTCCGTCATAAGGGGCAGGTCCCGCTTAAGTTTGCCATCGCTAAATGTACACAGCGATGGCATCCTTTTTTTCTAAAATATCGTCTTTGATAAGTCTTGCTGCCAAGGGCGAGCAGCGCGGCGGGGCTTCTTCCGCCGAGTTCGAGGCGGGGTAGTGTAAACTGAACTGTGTCAAGTTTTGTTTTGTTGAGTTAGAGTAGTCGGTCATGACCGACTACTCTAACTGCGAATTTATCAATCCTATCAAAGAACTCCAAATAAAAGTGTTTTTTATGCCAGTAGGTAGAGTCAACAAGCAAGAGCGACATTACGACAAAAATTTAAAAAATTCATCCTTAGGTGTGGAAAAGTTGAGTTTTTCTCTAGGCCTCCTGTTGATTTTCAGCTGCACGGAGTGAATGGATTCGTTGGTAAGCAGGTTAAAATCAGTTCCTTTTGGTATATACTGCCTGATAAGTTTGTTGGTGTTCTCTATCGCCCCTTTCTGCCATGAGGCGTATGAATCTGCAAAATAAACTTTCGTCTTCAGTTGCTCGGCTATTTTGCGGTGCTCTCTGAACTCGGAGCCATTGTCGGTTGTTATCGTGTGGACATTTTTCTTGTATGGGCGAAGAAGACTTATGGCAGCCTCGGCTACTCCTTCCGGACTCTTCCCGTGCGGAAGTCTCCTCATAAGCAGATAGTTCCTGCGTCTTTCGCAAAGAGTCAGTATGGCGATCCTGCCTCCCTTGCCGATTATCAGGTCCATCTCCCAGTCCCCTAACCTTTTGCCGTCAGCTTCAGCCGGACGGTCATGTATGCTCACCCTGTCGGGTATGTTGCACACCTTTGTCTTTCGCCGGAATTTAATATGACGGCGGTACTTCATACCGTGCCGGCAGTGGGTGCGAAGTTCTCCGCTCTCATCGGAGCGGATGTGTGCATAGATGGCTTCGTGCGATATGCTTATGCCTTTGAGTGACAGATATCCTGATATCTGCCTTGGTGACCAGTCTTCTTCCTTTAGCAGCCTGAGTGCTTCTCTTAGGGAATTCCCGTCAACCGCACGGTTTTCGGGAAAATGGTGCCGGCGGTCATGAGAGCGTTCATCCGCAACGGCCCAACTGTACCTGCCGAAACGGTTGCTGTTCCTCCGGATTTCCCTGCTAACTGTTGATTTGTGAACTTCAAGCTGCCGAGCAATGGCGCTTATGCTTCTTCCTTCTTGCAACCCCAGATGGATTGCGTATCTTTGCTCTCGGGTCAATTGGCTGTATTTCATGAGCAACACAAAGTTAATTGATTTCAGGGAGCCTCGTGCTCCCTTTTTGATTTTTTATGTTGCTTGGTGACTCGGCCAATTCGACCGACAACACTGACTGGGCTAGCCTCGTCAGTGTTGCACTTCTATCTTAACATTACATACTTTTTCTTCCCTGCAATAAAAAGCACCTCAAAAGTTGCTTTATATGGAAACTTTCACTATCTTTGCAGTATGAAAAGGAAGATAATAACATACGGCGGTTACTTTGAGCGGTTTATGGCAGAGCTTGAAGATAAGGTGCAGGATAAAATACAATATGGCTTGCTCCTGCTTAAAACCCAAGAGCGTATCTCTACCAAGTTCGTAAAGTCTATTCGTGATGGTCTGTTTGAGTTGCGCACAGAGTTCAACGGCAATATATATCGTGTATTCTTTATCTTCGATGAGGGGCAAATAGTGGTGTTGTTCAATGGATTTCAGAAGAAAACGCAGAAAACACCAAGTAACGAAATAGAAAAAGCATTAAAAATAAAGGAGGCATATTATGCAGACAAATAATCATCAAATAGTAGATTACGACTTAGTTTTAGATGCCAAGTTCGGCAAAGAGGGTACACCCGAACGACAAGCCTTTGAAGAGGAAGCCAGGGCTTTCTACGCAGCGCAGATACTTCTTCAAGCGCGCAAGGAAGCCAAGGTAACGCAAGCCGAGCTTGCCAATCGTGTAGGCACGACAAAGTCTTACATCTCGAAGATTGAGAATGGGGTGATAGAACCGGGTGTGGGGCTGTTTTTTCGTTTGGTAAATGCCCTCGGATTGCGTATTGACATCACCAGCCCGATAGGGATTTAACGAAACAGAAGAGGGGCAAAATGCCCCTCTTTTTCTTGGTGGTAGAAACTATTGCTTTTTGCATCTTATTCTAATTGACGATGTACTTCCCGTTTGATACATCTTCAATTCACATTGCGTTCCTGCTAAGTTGAGGACATCGTATTTCAGGTACTCCGTGCCATCAATAAAGCAACTAATGGTTTTACCTTTTGCCTTGTACGTTCCCGAGCCGTTACCAAAATAGCCACGTCCGGAATAAGTTCCATCGGCATTAAAAGTTGCATAGGTCGGTTTAAAATAACGTTCGGCAATTGATGATGTAACGTCAAACATTGTTCCATCTTTTTGCTCAACGTGTGTAACACGCCACGTCCCATACAGAGTTTCCAATGGGTAGTCAAACTCACTTGGTTCATCATCTTTTGAGCATCCTGAGAATGCCACCACCAGCCCGACAAGGGCAAGCATTGTAAATAGAAATTTCTTCATTGTTGCTTTATTATTAAATAAGTTATGTTCTGCAAAGATAACGATAAAGTGGCGGTTTTGTTGTGTTTTGCATCGACTTTC
>CAMYAE010000016.1 GCA_947253655.1 uncultured Bacteroidales bacterium | reverse complement strand
ATGCTAAAGGACGGTAAGTGTCTGACTCCCGGTAATTTTTTGTCCGAATATCAAATGGATAATGCCATAGGCGTTGTAGTTTTAAGGTATAATTCTCAGGACAGAGTAGGAGCCTCTGTCAAAGCAAAACTCGGTCGGGATGCCAGGGGCTTGGTAATGGCTCCTAATGATGTTGGTCTCCCGGTAGTCTGGTCTCTGAAAAGGGGAGTAATTGACCCTAATTTTTATGTGGGAGATGCGTATAGATACAGTTATGACGGTTATTCTATAACAAACACGGTCTTATCTACAAAAAATCTTAGTGATTATCCTGCTTTTGAACAAGTAAAGTACTACAGACAGAAGCAAGAGACACCTTCCATGACTACCGAATGGTATATGCCGAGTATCGGAGAATGGGGTGATTTGCTGAGCGAAAATGGGATAGGAGGTCTTAGTTTTTCCTCTCAATTATTCAACGCAGAGAGAGAAAAGGCGTCTCTTTCAATAAAAGATGACCAGGAAACTGTCTATAATAATCTAAATAATGCATTCAAGGAGTTTAGCAATGCTGGCAAATTCATTAAGAGCTATGATTATTCATCATCGTCTGATAGCAATGCTGGATTATTTTTTAATGTGTCTTTTTCCTCCAAAACGATTTGGTTTTCCTATGATGTTAAGATGCGGCATAAGACAATTGTGCGTTGTGTCTTGGCTTTTTAATTACTTCTCCGCTTGCTTTTCTCCTATCATCTGAGGCAGCAAATGCCTCCGGTGTGGTGATAAGGTCGTATGCGTCTGTCGAAACGAATACCGTTGGTGCGTTTGTACAGATCTCTCACTGTGCAGATCTCTCACTTCGTTCGAGATGACAAATCTGACGTCTATTATGGCAATGTGCTTATTTCTGTGAAATGATGTACTTTTTCGAAAAGTGCAAAGTCAAGATAGAAGTGCAACACTGAGGGGGGGGCGAGCCCCCCCCCTCAGTGTTGCCGGCCGAGCCGGTAGGGCCAAGAGGCAATACAAAAAAATAAAAAGGGAGCACGAGGCTCCCCCAGGATCAATTAACTTTGTATTGTCATGTATAACCAACTGACCCGCGAGCAAAGATACGCAATCTACCCGGGAATACAAGAAGGCAGAAGCCAAAGAGCCATTGCTCGGCAAATAAACGTAAGCCCGTCAACAGTAAGCAGGGAGATCGGCAGGAACGCCAGCAAGCTTATCAGGCAGTATATGCCGAAAGGTACTGACTTTGACCTGCTTACGGACGAATTCATTCACTCCGTGCAGCTGAAAACCAACAGGAGGCATAGAGAAAAACTCAACTTTCCCACTCCTAAGGATGAATTTTTCAATTTTTTGTCGTAATGTTGCACTTGCTTTTTGACTTTACCATGCCAATTATTTGAACCAAAATGATAGATTTTTTATCTGAAAATATCCTAAAATAAGTATCTTTGAAAATCAGACATTTTAAACCGATGATGAAAAAATTAATTGTCACGATTTGTGCGTTGACAACTGCCTTTATAGTTCTGAATGCACAGTCATATCAGCCGACTACGACCTGGCCTTATATGTATGAGAACTTTATGGAGGGGACCGTCCGTTTTGTCCAGGGAGGAGAACAGGACGGGAGATACAATATATCCGTTGACGGCAATGCCCTGCATTTTATAGAGGGGGATTATGTCAAGGCCTTTCCACCAAGCCGTCTCTTCGCTGTAAGGATAGGCGATGACATATATCAGAATATAGGCGGAATGATGCTTAAGGTCATGGCCAAATCTGATAAGGCCATTGTGGTCGAAGAATTCAATATTGACTTTGCCGCATTGAACGCTACGGGCGGAGCCTACGGCTCATCTTCAACGTCGGCAGGCACAACTGCATTTAGTTCGTTGGAGGGAATTGGAGGGACGAGGACAAATATGAACCACATGGAGTTGAAAAACAATAAGGATAACGGCAAAGAGTTGCCGCTTATCAAAAAGAACTATATTTTTGTGAAAGGGCAGAAAATCTTTTGCTCAAAAAAGGACGTCCTCGCACTTTCTGTAGATCGGGATGCCGTGAAATCGTTTTTGAAAGCCAACAAAATCAAGTTCAACGACCCACAGTCCGTGCTTATTCTCGGAGATTTCCTGTACGGTCTTTTATAATATCTCAAATATGAAGAAAATACTATTGTCGCTCGCTGCTATATTCTTGTTTTATGGTTGTGCGAAAGAAGATTTGTCCTCCGGAGATGCCGGAAAGACAGTCGCTGTGGAAATTAATGAAGATTCATCTTATCATAGCGGGGAAGTCATAGTCCGGTTTGACGATTATATGATAGACCTCATAGAGGAAGACCTTAGCAATGGCAAGATTGTGACTAAATCCATGGGGCTGAATGCCGCTCTGGATGAGCTTGGGATTTCAAGCATAGAGCGGCTCTTTCCGTTTGCCGGGGAGTTTGAGCCGCGCACCCGTGCCTCCGGCCTGCATAAATTCTATAAAGTCAGATTTGCAGAGACCCAGCCGCTGACAAAGGCTGTCGATGAGATGAAATCCATACCGGGAATCGTTTCTGTGGAGAAAAACAGAAAGGTGGTATTGAAGTCTTTCAATGACCCTAAATTCTCTTCTCAGTGGCACTATTACAATAATGGAGAGGGAGGAAGAAAACAGGGTGCAGACGTGAACGTAAAGCCGGTTTGGGACAGCTATACTACAGGAAAATCCAATGTCATAGTGGCTGTGGTGGACGGCGGTATCGATATGGAGCACGAGGATTTGAAAGATAACGTAATCCCTGCCGGCAGCAACGGCAGCAAGAATTTTGTGGACGGCAATTTTGTTATTTATCCCCATAAACATGGCACCCACGTTGCAGGTACGATAGGTGCGGTGAACAATAACGGTATCGGCGTATGTGGGTTGGCTGGAGGGGATAAAGCCCATGGTGTGGCAGGTGTAAAGCTGCTTTCCTGTCAGATATTCAAGGAACAACCTAACGGAGATGACATAGCCAGAGGTGATGCAGAGGCTATAAAATGGGGTGCAGACCACGGGGCTGTGATTTCCCAGAACAGTTGGGGCTTTGCTCCTGAAGATTCCAATAATAACGGGATTATAGACAAGGACGAGTTAGACGCTTTCAAGAATATGGGAATACCCTCATACATTAGGAAAGCAATTGATTATTTTATCAAAAATGCAGGTTGCGACAACAACGGGAATCAGTTGCCCGATTCTCCTATGAAAGGCGGGGTGGTAATATTTGCCGCAGGCAATGACAACATCGATTATGACCCTATAGGTGCTTACGATCCGGTAATTTCAGTAGGCTCAATGGATGCCTTAGGCAACAGGTCAGATTTCTCCAACCACGGAGACTGGGTGGATATATGCGCTCCGGGAAGCAGCATTTTAAGCACGTTGCCTGGCAATAAATACGGTAAGATGTCGGGTACATCAATGGCTTGCCCTCATGTGTCCGGAGTTGCCGCCTTGATCGTGTCCCAGTTCGGCGGTCAGGGCTTCACCGCACAAGCCCTTAAAGACAAATTGCTTAAAGGAGCGAAAACCGGAATAGTTCCTCCTAACGCAGGAATCGGAAAATTGGTGGATGCATTAGGAGCCATATCTTATGGAGGAGCCTTTGTCCCGAAGCCTGTCACTACCTACACCTGCGATGTGCTTTCGAATAACGTGGATTTCAAATGGAATGTAACCCAATCTACATCGGGCAAGAAGGCTTACGGATTTATGCTTATGGCCTCAAAAAACAGGACCTCTCTGGAAAACGCAAACCCTAAATCCCCCGGCGATGATGTGATTTTTACTTATGTGACAGCTCCGGAAAATGTTTCTGCCGGCGAAGAAATGTCCGGAATACTGCCCGGTCTCGAATTCAATACGGCTTATTATGTTGCCATTGCCGCAAGTGACTATTCTTCTACCTATTCGGCACTATCGCCGATAAAAGAGATAACAACGCTTTGCAATAATCCTCCCGTAATAGAGATAGAGTCGGAAAATGTTGTAGTCAAAGCCTTTGAAACCAAGAAGTTGTCCGTAAATGTCTCAGATCCTGACGGGCATAAATTCAAAGTAGGGATGCAAGGAGGCTCGAATGCCATTAAAATAGAACAAGGCTTGAATGACGGAGAATATTATATCACCATTACAGGGACTTTGGCACCGGCCGGCCGATATTCCGTTTCTATATCCGCTACCGATGACTATAGCTTGTCGGCAACCAAGACTCTGAATTATGAAATACTTGAAAATCAAGCCCCTGTGAAGGTCAGGGATTTTAAGAATATCCTTTTGCAAGACGAAATCGGCAGAAAAATGGTATTCAATGGGGAAGATTATATTTCAGACCCCGATGGAGAGGTGCTTACCTATAAGGTTGATATTTCCGACAATAATGTAATCCATATCAATCAGTCCGGCAGCGAGCTATACGTGACTATTCTCGGCTTTGGCTTGAGCAATGTTACAATTACGGGTACCGATGCCCTCGGAGAATCCATCTCAAGTTCGTTCAAAGTTCTTGTGCGTAAGGGCGATATAGTCTTAGAGGCCTATCCTAATCCTGTTTCGGACCGGCTTTTCATCCGGACCGGATTGGATAATGATGAAACGGCAGTGAAAATTATTTCCGAAGCGGGGGCTGTTATATATGACAAAAAGACGAATTTCAGTGCTTTCGAGCCTTTGGAGGTGGACTTATCCAAGGCGGCTCCGGGGAAATATTCCGTGTATGTAAGTTACTCAGGCAAGACAGCTGTAAAGACAATCGTAAAAAATTAAAAAATGAAATATAGTATATTAAAGAGCATTCTGTTTGCTATTGTATTCCCGTTGGTTTTCAGCCTCAATTCATTTGCCGAAGAAGTCCCGGAACGTAAGTTTGCAATGGAGTTTGCAGGTATTTTACGCAATCCGGCAACATCAGGTACCGGTTATGCGGGCACGGCATCTTCTTCTGCAATGGCCTGGTCTTCTTTTGACAATCCTGCCGCAATGTCTTTCTATAAAGACAGATTTGATGCCGGCATATTTTATCAGAATTGGCAGCCGGAATACGGCAAAAGCCTTAATCTTGGGACCGGGCTTGCGTTCAGAACTAAGAAAGGTTTTGGTTTGTCCGGTGGCTTTATGATGCAGCAGGGACAGAAAATGGAAATTTTAGATCAATCGGGTAACGCAAAAGGCTCTTTCACGCCTAAGGACATGCAGTTTAATCTCGGCCTTGGTTTCAAGGCGGCTCATCTCGTCTCCATAGGCATTAATTTGAAAGGATTTACACAGGAACTTAGTAAGGATGACAAGTCTTTTGCCTTTGGTGCAGACCTCTTTGCCATGACAAAGGTTTCCGATTTCAATATCACTCTCGGCGTTGCTAATGTCGGTACTCCGGTTAAAGCTTCAAGCGGACAATCTTTCAATCTGCCGTCTTCCGTCAGGTTAGGCGGAGCTTATTGCAAAACCTTTGCGGAAACGCATAATATCGAGGCTGTACTTGACGCCGACTATTATTTCTTCGCAGGAGGCTTCTCCGCAGCAGCAGGGGCACAGTACGGTTGGAAGGATATGCTATTTGCCCGTGCCGGCTATCATTTGGGTACATCAAATTCTCTACTGCCGTCATTCGCTTCCGTCGGACTTGGAGCAAAATATTTCGGTGTAAGGCTTGATGTGTCTTATGTCCTTGGAAATGAGGTGCTTAAGAACACTTTGTCTGTCGGTCTCGGCTATACATTTTAAGGAATTTATAGAGAACGTTTCAGCTTCTCCACATAGTTGTCTATCCTGCGCATTTCGTGGGAGATAGCTATGCTTTGAGGACATCTGTCAAGGCAGATGTCACAGCCTATGCAATGATTTGCCTGTCTGAGAGGAGGCACTGCCCTGTCATAACTTATCAGATAGGCACGTCTCAGCCTTCGATATTCTTTCTGAGCTTCACTCTGTGCGATTTCCCCTTTGTTTATGCATTCGTTATAATGCCGGAAAACTTCAGGAATATTCACCCCGTAAGGGCAAGGCATACAGTATTTGCAGTCCGTGCAATTTATTGTAGGATATTCTTTCATCAGCACAGCCATTTCCTCGAGGAAGCCGAGCTCTTCCGGATTGAGCGGCTTGAAGTTCTTGTAAGTCAATAGATTATCCTTAAGGTGCTCCATATATGTCATCCCGCTCAATACCGTAAGCACACGAGGGAAAGTCCCGACAAAACGGAAAGCCCATGAGGCTATTGTGGCTTCAGGATCCCTCTCTTTCAATTTATCGGCTATATTGTCCGGCACATTTGCAAGTCTGCCTCCGAGCAGCGGTTCCATGACCGTTATTGGAATTTTCCTTTTGTCCAGTTCGGAATACAGGTAATCGGCATTCACATTTTTCACTCCGTCTGCGTGCGTCCAGTCCACATAATTCATTTCGATCTGCACAAAATCCCAATGATATTTTTCATGGAGTGCCATAAAATCATTGAAAGCCTGCTTATTTCCATGAAAGGAGAAGCCTAATTGCCTGATTTTCCCCTTCTTACGCTCTTCAAGGAGAAAATCCATAAGGCCGTTCTCCTCGTATCTTTGTGCAAAGGCTTTATAGCCACCTCGCCCTATTGAATGCAAGAGGTAATAGTCGATATAGTCCGTATTCAGTTCTTTGAAAGAGTCTTCATACATCTGTATTGAAGCCTTACGGGAATAGTCTCCGAAATTCGAGAGTTTTGTGGCAAGATAGTACGATTGTCGCGGGTGTCTGCTCAATGCTATGGCGGTTGCCTTTTCCGAGAGCCCTTGGAGGTAGGCAGGAGAGGTGTCGAAATAGTTCACCCCATTTGCAATGGCATGGTCCACAAGTTCATTGACCTTATCCTGATCTATTATATCCTTGCCGTTCTCGTCTTTTTTCATCGGCCAGCGCATACAGCCGTAGCCGAGCAGAGACACCCTGTCACCATTTGCCGGGTTGAGCCGATATTGCATTTCCCCTTGCCTTGGCGGTGTTCCCTTAGGTTTTGGGGCACAGCCGGGGACCGTTAAAGCTATGCTACCTATACCGGCCGCTTTCAGAAAGTCTCTTCTGCTGATATTCTTGTTTTCTGGCATGATCTATCAATTATTAACGTGAACTTCTCTGCCATTGACTTTTATGGCACTGAGCGGCCTTGAAGGACATACAAACTCGCAGGCTCCGCAGCCTATGCACCTGTCCTCGATAACGGCAGGTATCCTAAGCGGCTTTTCCTCATTATTCGACGTCGTGCCGTTTTTCTTCACCATGCGAATTGCTCCTGCAGGACAATGCCTTGCGCAGTTGCCGCATTTAACGTTGTCTCTGTTTACGACGCACAGACTATAATCCACTTCGGCTATTCCGATATGAATGGCTGTCTTTTCTTCAGGTGTTATGCGCTTTATGGCACCTGCCGGGCATACTTCCGAGCACTTCACGCATTCCGGACGGCAATAGCCTCTTTCATAAGACATTTCCGGCTGCATAAAGTGGGAAAGTTCTCCTGAGGGACGCAATACCTGATTCGGACAAGTTGCCACACAGAGTTGGCAGGCCGTACAATGGGAGTAGAAATCTTTCACGCTATTTGAGCCGAAAGGTGTCAGAGGAGTGGTTCTTTTCGGGGCTTTCTTGACAATTATTTCAGCCAGGCCACCATCAGTCTTTTTCTCTTGTGCACGAGCAGCGGCCGCAGTCATGACCAGGGCTGATGTGGCTAAAAAGGCCCTCTTGGACATCCCTGCTCCGTCCTCTCCCTTTTCACATGCCGCCTTGTCGCTTTTTGCCGGTTTCCAGGCAAACCTGTATTTCATAGCATCGTACTTGCATGAATTTACGCAGTTGAAACAAGTCACACATCTGCTGTATTCCACTTTAAGATGTTTCAAATCTATGCAGGACGCCTTACAGTTCTTCTCGCATTTGCGACAATGTTTACATTTGTCTTCGTCTATTACGGGCCGGAAAGCGGAAAACCTTGAAAGGAAACTCAATGTTGTGCCGACAGGGCATACAGTGTTGCAATAGGTCCTGCCTCCTCTCCATGCGAGTATGGCAATCACGGCCAATGTGACGACGGAGACTATAAAGACCGGCAGGCTTTTCAGCCAGACTTCTTTAGAGTAGAATGCGTAGCTGCCGGCCCTTTCGGCTATCATGGCGAATAGGTTGTTGCCCCAGCGGTAGATAGGGGAGAGCAGGTTTTCTACAATCCTTCCGTATGAGCTATATGGGGCAAGCAAGGCGGCAAATGCTTGAAAACCAAGTATTAATGCAAGTATAAATATGGCAAGGAAGCCGTATCTCAGCCATTTTTTCTCTTTCGAGAAACTATAATGTGACTTTTTCTTGAATTTCGACCTTAAACGGGATATAACGTCCTGCAATATGCCGAGAGGGCAGATAACCGAACAATAAATCCTGCCGAATATAAGTGTAATGACGGCGAGAATGGCAACTACGATGAAATTCATGGACAATACCGCCGGCAGAAATTGGATTTTTGCCAACCAGCCGAGCCACAGGTGCAATGCTCCCGTTATGTCTAAAAACAATAAGGTAATTAGCGTGAAGACAATTACAGCAAGTACCGTCCTGATTTTTCTTAACATTGCAATTTCTTTAAATCCGTCTTGTATTTTTCCCAATCGCTGATATTTTCTCTCGCAGCCCTTGTCGCCATAGCCTCTTTAGCCACAGCTACTGACACTTTTTCCAATAGCCTTCCGTCCAACGGCTTTGGAATGATGTAGTCCGGGCCAAAAGAAAGGCTCTTCAAACCGTATGCTTCCAGAACTTCTTGAGTAACAGGCTCTTTGGCTAATTCTGCAATAGCCCTTGCAGCTGCAATCTTCATTTCGTCGTTTATCTCTTTTGCCCTCGTGTCAAGTGCACCTCTGAAAATATATGGAAAACATAGGACATTATTTACCTGATTCGGATAGTCCGAGCGTCCGGTACATACTATTACGTCTTTCCGGGCCTCCTTTGCCTCTTCGTATGTTATTTCAGGGTCAGGATTTGCCATTGCCATAATTATCGGGGCGGAAGCCATGGATTTCACCATTCCCTTGCTGAGAATTCCACCTTTTGAAAAACCTACAAAAATGTCACAGCCGTCCACGGCCTCCTCCAATGTCCTGATATCGGCTTCAGTTGCATAAAGCCTCTTATACTCGTTCAAGTCCCTCCTGTCGGCACGCACGACGCCTTTACTGTCGCACATAATCAGGTTTTCCTTTTTCAAACCTATTTTAAGATACATATCAGCCCCTGCTATAGCGGCCGCCCCGGCTCCGTTGATTACCATTTTCACGTCCCCAATCCTTTTGCCGGCTATTTCAAGCGCATTCAAAAGTGCAGCCGAAGAGATGATAGCAGTGCCGTGCTGGTCATCGTGCATTACAGGTATATCCAGCTCATTTTTGAGCCTTTCCTCTATTGCAAAGCACTCCGGAGCCTTTATATCCTCAAGATTTATTCCTCCGAAGCTCCCGGATATATTCCGCACCGTCTTGCAGAACTCGTCGACATCTGTTGTATCAATCTCAATGTCGATAGAATCTATTCCGCTTAATATCTTGAACAGTAAACTCTTGCCTTCCATTACAGGCTTGCCGGCCAGAGCTCCGATATTGCCGAGACCCAAGACAGCTGTGCCGTTAGAGATGACTGCCACCATATTGCCTTTGTTGGTATATTTATATGCCAGATGAGGGTCTTTCCATATTTCCATGCAGGGTGCTGCAACTCCGGGAGAATATGCCAGCGACAAATCTTTTTGAGATTTTGCGGGTTTTGTCGGGGATATGCCAAGTTTCCCGGCAGGGAAAGAACTATGATATTCAAGTGCTTCCAAATATGTTTTGTCCATAATTTCAAAAATTTTATCTGCAAATCGTGGTTAATGCAATACCGGCGATTAATAATCCCGGCATCAGTCCATTACAATCAGGGCAAGGCTCTTGTGGCTGAATTCCAGCCTTATGACGTCTTCGGACGCCTTGTTCAAAGTGGCTTTCCACCAGTTGTCAAATACCACATCATCGGTTGGCCATTCAAGGCCTTTTGACCTGATTTTCAATGAATTGTCAGGAGAAAAAATGGAGACCTCCCGTCCCTGTCCGACGTGAAGCTCGCATGAGCCGGTGATTGCGAAAGCCGTTGAATAGTCGGAAACCATATCTACTGAGACGCAACCGAGGTCAAACATCCTGCAATATTCCATGAGCAGGGACATATTGCCTATTGTGTGGTCTTCGCGCTTTCCCGATGCTCCCAAAATATGGATATGGTCCACATCTTTATAATTCTCCATAACATATTTGAAAGCCTTGGTCTGGTCATTGTACTCCTGTTCGGATATATGCACCATTATGTCAGGATATTTCTTTCGTAGTGTGGGGGAGATAGAGTCCATGTCGCCTACAACGGCATCGGGCAGCCTCAACTCTCCTAAAATGGACGGACATCTTTTCAACCAGGTGCCGAAAGCACTGTCGCAGCAGACTATAATATCAGCCGAAGCGATAAGGTATCTCGGATATTCTTTTTTCGGGAAGTCTCCTGCCCCTATTATGACAGCCGTCCTGCCCATTATACTAAAGTTTTTGCAATTTCCGATTTGGAAGTGCCGCAAACAGCCTTATATCCGGCAGGATTTCTGAAACCGGCAAGGAAAGCATCAACTTTCATCCTCTTTTTTCCGGCGAGCTGCATGTCTTTTACGGAGACGGCTCCGTCCTCGGCGCATATCGCAAAATAAGACTTTCCGTTGGAAAGAATACATCCGGGACTGAACGCCTGCAATCCGGAAGCATCTTTCATCTCCTCTAACTCTTCTTCTGTAACCTTCTCGACAGCAAATATCTTCAACTGAAGTCCGCCTGAGGAGAGGCCGCCGCCGGATTCGTCAGAAGAGCTTTCCGACAATGTGGTGAATGCGGCAGGGTATGGGCTGAGCCCACGTATGAGATTGTATATGTTTTTCGTCGAGTCGTTCCAGTCGATGCTGCACAGCTCTTTAGTAAGTTTCGGCGCAGGCTTAAGCACTTCAGAGCCTTGGATAAAGCTCCTCTGCACTCTGGTCTCCACACTTCTTTCGATAATGCCCTCCGTTGTCTGTAGCACAAGATCGGCACCTATTTCCATAAGCTTGTCGTGGACATCGCCGGCATTGTCGTTTTCGTCTATTTCGCAACTCTGACGTAGGATAATCCCTCCTGTATCTATATTTTCGTCAATCATGAAAGTAGTGACTCCCGTTCTCTTTTCCCCGTTAATCACAGCCCAGTTTATAGGTGCAGCTCCACGGTATTGCGGCAGCAAGGCTGCATGGAGATTGAAAGTGCCCAACGACGGCATTTTCCACACTTCTGCCGGGAGCATCCTGAAAGCCACCACTACGAATAAGTCCGCCTTAAATGCGGCCAGTTGTTCCAGGAATTCAGGATCTTTCAACTTAATCGGCTGAAGTACAGGGATTCCATGTTCTACAGCATATTTCTTTACTGCACTTTCATTGACTTTCAGACCCCGCCCGCTCGGCTTGTCCGCTACTGTTACAACCCCGACCACATTGTACTTATTCCGTATAAGGGCATCTAAAGGGGCTACGGCAAATTCCGGTGTCCCCATATAGACAATTCTTGTTTTCTTGAATATACTCATAATCTTGGCTTTTGTTTTTCTCCACCAGGTCCCGAAGTTCTCCGTCCTGAATACGGCCGAGTCTCTGACTGCTTTCCATGACAGGTACATACCTATTGGCAGCAGCACGGCGGAAGATATGAAAACTCCTATTGCCGCCGAAACGGTACCGTCTCTTGAAAGCTTGTTTCCGGTAATGTCTACAACCCAATATAGCACGAAAAACAGGACGGCGATGATGATAGATACTCCAAGTCCGCCTTTTTTATTGTTGAATGAGCCGATAGGAGCTCCTATGAAGAACAATATCAGACACATGAAAGCAACGGCGAACTTTTTCAGAATTTCCACCTTGGCGGCAATAAGTGTCCTGAAGTCCACATAGACCTCATTGCCGTTGGATTTCAGCATTGTGGCAATGTCATTTGCCCTCACAGCCGCATCTTGGTAGGCTATTCTCTCCTGCTGCCTGTCCGACCAGGTCCCGAAGCCGGTCATGTCATATTTTACCCTGCCGTTGAAAATTGCGGAAGTGTCCAACTGGTTGCTGTATTGCAAAGACCTGTTTTTAAGAAAATAATTGATTTGGGCTGCTGTTATGGAGTCTTTGCGAATTTTCACCGAATCTTTGCTCACTACGAGACGGCCAAGAGGCATTGCCCTTACGTTGTCTCCGAATTTTGCGTCCCCGGACTTCTTGAAGGCATAATTATGCAGAGGTATAATCATTTCCTGTCGGGTGAATTCAATTTTCTGAAGCTGCAGGGTGGTGTCGCCATAGTGCTTGGTGTTGGTCTCCTGGTAATTGACCCCGTCGAAGAGCTGGAATGTCAGATAGTCTTTTGTCTTGGACATCCTTATAGTGCCGGATTCGGCCAATGTCAGATTGGTGTTGCCTTTGCTGTTGGAGTGGTCATAGACCATAACCCCATGCATGACATCGCTTTCCTTGTCTTTGGAGTTGATTCTGAGAATATAGCCCTCAATGCCGTCGTAGAATGTCCCTGTCGGTATGTTTATTTCCGATTTCGTCCTGCCTATATCGTCACGGAGGGTGAATATCTTGTTATAGGACACCGGGACAAGGTTATTGACAACGAAGAATGTACCTACGGTTATCATGCCGGAGGCCAGCATCAGCGGCACCATCACTCTGGCGAGGGAGATGCCGGCCGATTTCATGGCAATCAGCTCGCTGTTTTCCGCCATCTGCCCGATTGTCATCACAGATGCAAGCAAGGTGGCAAGCGGCAGGGCCAATGGCAGCATTGTCGCACCGCCCCAACCCATAAATTCAAGTATTACCTTGACGCCCAAACCTTTACCGACCAATTCATCGATATACACCCAAAGGAATTGCATTATCAATATGAAGACGACAACGAGCAGGATCGCGAAAAACGGTCCTATAAACGACTTCAATATGAACTGGTCGAGTTTCTTCACTATTTCGTTGCGTTTGCTGCCATTTCATCCAAAGCGGCTTTGAGACCGGCTACGTCTTTGCCTCCGGCAGTCGCCATTCCGGGCTGACCTCCTCCGCCTCCCTTAATATGTTTGGCGGCGAGCCTGATGTCTTTGCCTGCGTCTTTGCCTGCTGCTGTCAGATCGCTTGTGTACATCAGCACGAGTTGAGGTTTTCCGCCATATTCGAACGCTCCTGCAAAAGCAAGGCCTTTTTCCTCTTTCATAAGAGTACCGGCAATGTTTTTAACTATTGCAGGGTCTTCCGAACTGGTAAACCTGATAATTCTGATGCCGTTTACGGTTTCGGCTGCGGCGGCAAGGCTTCTGGCCGAAGCAACGGCTTTTTCTTGCATATATGCCTCAATCTCCTTTTTGTATGCGGAATTTTCCTCAACTGTCTTCTTTATTGCTCCGTTCAGATCCGGGGTGTTGTTGAAAAAGCTCTTTGCAGACCTTACCGTATTTTGTAGGTCATAGACCATTTGTTCAGCCGCCTCGCCGGTAACTGCTTCAATACGTCGGACTCCGGCGGCCACGGCTCCTTCGGACACGATTTTGAACAGCCCTATACGCCCTGTCGCCTTCGTATGCGTTCCGCCGCAAAGTTCAATGGAGTCTCCGAATTTCACGACCCTAACCTTGTCACCGTATTTTTCCCCGAAAAGGGCAATGGCACCCATGTCCATAGCCTCTTCCATAGTGGCTTCCCGGTTTTCTTCGAGCGGATTGTCCTCTCTGATCAGGCGGTTTACCATTTTCTCGGTAAGCTCTATCTCTTCTTCCGTCATTTTTGAGAAATGGGAAAAGTCGAAGCGGAAGTAGTCCGGACCGACAAACGAGCCTTTCTGCTCTACGTGCTTTCCGAGGATTGACCGGAGTGCATAATCGAGAAGGTGGGTTGCAGTGTGGTTGTTTGCTGTCTTCTTGCGTCTTTCGGCATCTACGTGAAGTGAGAACTTACCGCTACAGTCCGACGGAATACGCTCTGCCAGGTGTATCGTAAGGTTGTTCTCCTTAATCGTGTTGAGAATGTTTATTTTCTCCCCGCTTTCCGAGACGATATGGCCGGTATCTCCTACCTGGCCGCCCATTTCCGCATAGAAAGGAGTTTTGTCGAACACCAACTGGTAGAATGTTTTGTTCTTCTGTTTGACGGTGCGTTGTTTTATCATCTTCACACCGTCGATATCCGTGCTGTCATAGCCCAAAAAGACGGATTCTTCTCCGCTATTGTATTCGGTCCAGTCTCCGAACTCGTTGGCTGTGGCATTGCGTGCCCTGTCTTTCTGTTTTGCCATTTCAGCATTGAAGCCGTCAATATCTACGGTGAAACCGTTCTCGTTCGCTATAAGTTCGGTAAGGTCAAGAGGAAAACCGAAAGTGTCATAGAGCACAAAGGCGTCTTCTCCGGAAATCCTCTTATTGTCGCCTGATTTCGCCATATAGTCTTCCATTAGCCTTATGCCCCTGTCGAGAGTGTGCAGGAACGCCATTTCCTCCTCCCTTATTACGCTCTCAATCAGCTGCTTCTGGGCAGTAAGTTCCGGATAGGCTTCCCCCATATCCTCCACCAGCCTGTCCACCAACCTGCAAAGGAAAGGCTCGTTAAATCCGAGGAAAGTGTAGCCGTAGCGTACCGCACGCCGGAGTATTCTTCTTATAACGTAGCCTGCCTTTACGTTAGACGGCAGCTGCCCGTCGGCAATCGAAAACGCAATTGCCCTGATATGGTCTGCAATTACCCTCATCGCAACTTCCGTTTTTGCGTCTTCATGGTATTTGCGTCCTGATAGTTCTTCTATTCTATTTATGCAGCCACTGAAAATATCTGTGTCGTAATTGCTTTTCTTGCCTTGTAGCACCATGCAAAGCCTTTCGAATCCCATGCCGGTATCTATATTTCTGTGCGGCAGCAACTCCAGCTCACCGTTGGCTTTCCTGTTGTATTGCATGAAGACAAGATTCCATATTTCTATGACATCGTCATTGTCTGTGTTCACAAGGTCCTTTCCCGGCACCTTTGCGATTTCCTCGTCGCTTCTCAGGTCGATATGGATTTCACTGCAAGGACCGCATGGACCCGTGTCTCCCATTTCCCAGAAATTGTCATGCTTGTTGCCGGGTATAATATGATCGGCCGGAAGATGCTTGAGCCAGGCTTCCTTGGCTTCGAGGTCGGCTTCTGTCCCGTCAGCCTTGTCGCCTTCGAATACGGTGGCGTAGAGTTTTGTCTTGTCTATTTTATATACATCCGACAGCAGCTCCCAAGCCCAGTCTATGGCTTCGGTCTTGAAATAATCTCCGAAGCTCCAGTTTCCGAGCATTTCGAACATCGTGTGATGCCTCCCGTCGTGCCCCACAGCTTCGAGGTCATTGTGTTTGCCACTGACTCTCAAGCATTTCTGCGAGTCAGTTGCCCTTTTGAACTTTGGAGTTGTGTTGCCTAAGAAAATATCCTTGAACTGGTTCATTCCGGCATTCGTGAACATGAGTGTCGGATCGTTTTTAATCACCATTGGTGCAGACGGCACAATGGTATGGCCTTTGGATTTGAAGAATTCCAGGTACGTCTTCCTGATTTCCTTTGACGTCATATCTATTCTTTAATAAATTTTTATTTTCTTTTAATAAATATAAAATTCCCTCCTTGGCACGGATTTTACATTTGAAACAGAGCCATTTCCGGAGAGAATACAAAATTACAATAATTTCCGCAAAATAGACTATATTTGCGATATGACGGAAAGAAAAAAATACAGACTGAACACTAAGACCTTACTTTACGAGGTGGAAGAAATGTCGGTTAGCTCTCGTTTTTGGCGAGGGCTGCTTTTCGTGCTCGCGTCGGGGGCAATAGCCATATTCTATTTCTGGATATTCTATTCCGTGCTTGGAATCGAGCCGCCGAAAACGGCATTCCTGAAAATGAAAAACGCGGAATGGACATCCCGGCTGGAACTTATGAACTCTCGCCTTGACAGATACGATGACGCCCTTATAGGGCTTGAGGTCAGGGACAATGATATCTACCGTAATATATTCGGACTTAATGATATAGCCCCCGAAATCAGAAATGCCGGTTTCGGCGGGGTGGATAGATATGAATATCTTAATATCCTGCCTGAAAACTCGCTTCTGAGGAAAACTACGGTCAGGCTGGATGTCCTTACAAAAAAGGTATATGTGCAGAGCAAGTCTTTCGACGAGGTGGAGGCATATTCCAAAAAGGCCGGTGATATGGCATCCTGCATACCGGCAATCCTACCTTTGAGCACCGATGCCTCCAGGTTTCGTCTGGCCAGCCCTTTCGGCTATCGCTCCGATCCTTTTACGGGCATGACCAAAATGCATACGGGTATGGATTTCGCCTGCAAGATAGGTAATCCGGTATATGCCACCGGGGACGGCGTAGTCGAGAAAGTAAGTTTTGAGCTTTTCGGATATGGGAATTCCATATTGATAGACCATGGTTTCGGCTATAAGACAAGATATGCCCATTTGAGCAATATATACGTCGCCGAGGGCATGAAGATAAAGAGGGGGGAGAATATTGGGGATACGGGAAAAACCGGCAGGTCTTCAGGTCCTCATCTGCATTATGAAGTGATATACAGGCACAATTATATAAATCCCAAAAACTATTTTGACTTGGATATGCCGGTGAGAGAGTATGAGGCAATGGTCGCTAAGGCGGCTTCCGAGTCCAAAAACATAATAGTCAGGCCGCATCGGAAGGTCAAGATGTAATATGACAAGGTACGAGTTCGACAAAGACAATTTTGACATAAAAAAAGTCACGAGATCTTTCAGAGGCATTCTGTGGAGTGCGTTGAAATGGTTTGTTGCGTCTGCTTCAATCGCTGTTCTGTACTATATTGTGGTCTCGTTGTTTATAAGCACGGGAGACGAAAAAAGGTTGAGGCGGGAGAATAAGATGTATGAAAAACTTTATTCCGAACTTGTTGAGAGACAAGAACTTGTGGAAGATGTAATAAAGGATCTCCAATATCGGGACAACTACATATACGAGAGAATTTTCCATACGGAAGCCCCATCTACCGATGTGAACATGACAATGGGTTTTAATCCGGGTGCCGATGATGCCGAGGGAGCCTATGTCTTTGTGTATACTCAAAACAAGCTGGACAAGCTTACGGAAGCTGCCGGGCATGTCGAGAAAAACCTTCAGGCCGTCTTTTCAGCCTTGGCTTCCGGACAAAAGCCTATACCGCCTATGGAGTCCCCATTGGCCGACCTTACATACGCCAAGACAGGTGCGTCAGTCGGCATGAAGCTCAGTCCTTTCTATAAGGTGATGTCTCAGCATGACGGGTTGGATCTTCTGGCAGGGCAGGGCGATATCGTATTGGCCACCGCCGACGGCATTGTGAAGGATGTCATACGCTCCGGAAAGGGCTTGGGTAATGTGGTTGAAATCGATCACGGGAACGGCTATGTCACAAGATATGCCCATTTGGGGAACATTGATGTCGCAAAGGGCAAGAAAGTGGAAAGAGGAATGAAAATAGGAGAGGTGGGCATTTCCGGAAAATCCTTTGCTCCTCATCTGCATTATGAGGTGATTAAGGACGGGAAGGTAATGGATCCCGTTAACTATCTCTTTTTGTCGTTGACTCCAAAGGAGTATGCGGGAGTGGCCTATATGTCGGTGACGACTGAACAGTCTTTGGACTAAATATATACTGTTATGGATAAACTATACTACACAATCGGAGAAGTTTCTGACATCATTGGGGAAAGCACGTCCCTTGTCAGGTTTTGGACCAACAATTTTCCGAAGTTTCTGAAACCTCGCAGGAACGCCAAAGGAAACAGGCTGTACACAAAAGAGGATATAGAGGTCCTTAAACAGCTGCATCTGCTTATAAAAGAGAAAGGTATGACACTCGACGGGGCTGCAAAACGCCTGTCTGCAGACAGAAAGTCCGTAGAAGACAGGGTAAAAGTTATCGACTCCTTGAGGGAGATTAAAAAGCAGCTTGAGGAAATCAGATCTTCGTTATGAGATAACGAAAAAATTCCTAACTTTGCAATTCTGATACAGATAAATTTATATATACAATATGGCTACTAAGAAAATCAAAAAAGTAGAGACTCCTATAGATCAAAGAGAGACTTTCGTTTCCATTCAGAAGAACTTTGCCGATTCCGAATTGAGCGTGGAAGAGAAGTTGAAAACCCTTTACTCGTTGCAGAAAGCGGATACGGAAATTGACAAGATACTCCAACTCAGAGGCGAATTGCCGGATGAGGTCAACGCTCTCGAAGAAGAGCTTGCGGCAATGCAGGTCAAGGCCGCTTCCATTACCGATGAGATGGCAGGACTTACGACAGCCATTGCCAACAACAAGGAAAGCATCCTCGAATGCGATGCCCAGACCTCCAAATACCAGAAACAGCTTGAGAACATCACAAACAGCCGCGAGTTCGATTCTATAAATAAAGAAATCGAGAATCAGGGGTATCTGAAACAGATTGCGGAAAAGAATATCGATGAGGCAAAATTCAGGATTGCCGAGCACAAGAGCAATTTGGAAGATCTTAAGGAGGAGATTGATGTGAGGAGCGAAGACCTCAAGGCAAAAAAGGAGGAGCTTGACAACATAGTTGAGTCAACGGCCAAAGAAGAGAAAAAGCTTCGTGCCGAAAGGGCTGCCTGTGCTGCCAAGATTGATGCCAGAACCATGAGTGCATACGACCGCATACGCGAGAGTGTACACAACCACCTTGCTGTAGTGACCGTGTATAACGATAATTCATGCGGCGGCTGCTTCAACACCATTATCCCGCAGAGAATAGTTGATATAAATTCCAATAAGAAACTTGTTATCTGCGAGCATTGCGGAAGAATAATCGTAAACTCCGATTTCGATAAGGAATAAGCCATATAAGAATGCCGGACCGCAAGCCAAGACAAAAGAAACAGCAGCAAGCAAATTTGGATGCCATAGGACTTGAGATGGGTAATAAACCGCCTCAAGCCCTTGATTTTGAGGAGGCTGTGCTCGGCGCTATGTTGATTGAGCCGAACTGTGTAGACGAGGCCATGGAAGAGCTGACTCCCGGTTGTTTCTATGACCCGAGGCACAGGATGATTTTTGAGGCCATGGTCAGTCTCGTAAACGAGCATGTGCCACTCGACATCCTGCCGGTCTCGCAGAAGCTCAAGGAAACGGGTAATCTTGAAGCCATAGGCGGCACGGTGGCTCTTGCGAATCTTTCCCAGAAAATCGGAGCCGCTGCCCATGTGGATTATTATATCAAGGTTCTCAAGCAAAAGTGCATTCAGAGGGATCTGATAACCGCATCTTTCGATATACTGAAAAATTCATACGACGATTCCGTCAATGTCGACGACCTTATAGACTCCGCCCAGACAAAGATATTTGCCGCCATACAGAACAATGTCAAGAAAGAGGTGCAGGAGATAGGCTCTGTCATCAGAATGGCCATTGACGATATTGAAAAGATGCAGGACCAGACCGGATACAGCGGTGTCCCTTCCGGTTATCCGTCTATCGACAAGATTACGATGGGCTGGCAGAATTCCGATCTTATTATCCTTGCGGCGAGGCCGTCTGTGGGAAAAACGGCTTTTGCCTTGAATATTGCAAGGAACGCTGCTGTGGATTTCAATATGCCTGTGGCAGTGTTCTCATTGGAAATGCCTGCCATTCAGCTTGCTAAGCGGCTTATGACTTCCGAAACCTC
Organism: uncultured Bacteroidales bacterium; assembly: GCA_947253655.1. Lineage (GTDB taxonomy): Bacteria > Bacteroidota > Bacteroidia > Bacteroidales > UBA932 > Cryptobacteroides. The sequence goes on along the minus strand of CAMYAE010000016.1, from coordinate 24,247 downwards.
ACTTAGCGCTGACAAGATTAAAGGAGGGGTCAAATTGGAAGACTATGAATGGGACCAGTTGAACTATAAACTGAAGGCCCTTTCGCGTGCCCCTTTCTATGTGGACGATACGCCGAGCCTGCCTGTGACCGAATTCAGGACAAAGGCCAAAAGGCTTGTCAAGAATAATGGGGTCAGGCTTATAATAGTGGACTATCTGCAGCTTATGCAAGGACCGGCAGAGCTTAGGGGAATGCGAGAGCAGGAGGTGGCGGCAATCTCAAGGACGCTTAAGGCTACAGCAAAAGAACTTGATGTGCCTATTATAGCACTGTCTCAGCTTTCGAGAAATGCCGTCCAGCGCGAAAAGAGTAACGGCAGGCCGCAGTTGAGCGACCTGCGAGAGTCCGGCTCAATCGAGCAGGATGCGGATATGGTGATTTTTATCCACCGGCCGGATTATTTGGGGCTGTCGGAGTCGCCGGAGGGCAAAGAGCTGACTCAGATTATCATAGCAAAGCATAGAAACGGTGAAATTGCCGATATTCCTATGAGATTCAAGAGCGAAAAGGTAAGGTTTGTGGAGATGGACGATAATCTCATAAGTGAGGCCTCCGAGATAGATTCAGCCATGAATTATGATGATTTTTCAGCTTCCGGTCCGGATAGGTATCCCGGAGGTGCTGAATTTGTAAATACGGATTTTCAGTGAATAGGGTGAAACATATTCTATTTATGTTTATTGCTTGCTTTCTGCTGGGAGGCGGCAGTCTATGTGCTTTTGCCGGTGATGAAACCGAAATGTTGCCGCTCCGATCTTTGGCGGAAAGGAAACTCGCATTCCAGAGCGGGGAGAGGCTTGGTTACGTTGTCCATTACAAATGGGGAATGATAAATTCCGATGTGGCCAGAGGCTATATTTCATTGGATACGGTTACTCTTGACGGACAGAAAGTTTTTAAGGCCAGAATATATGGCCGTACCGCAAAATTCTATGATACGTTTTTCAGGGTAAGGGAAGATTTTACGTCATGGTTCACAGTCGAGGGGCTGAGGCCGGTAAAATTCACACGTGACACCAAAGAGGGCGGATATTATGTCTATAACAGCTATAATTATATGTGGGATCCCGCCCGTCCTCATATAAAGGCGACGATTGAGTCAAAGAACAAGCAAAAGCAGGAAATAGAAATACCTATATCGCTAAATACTTACGACGTCCCTTCCATATTCTTCCTTGCAAGAAATCTGGACTTTTCCAAGCTTAAGGAGGGCGGCAGGTATCCATTGGTCTTTGCCATAGACGATGACGTCTTCACGATTTATCTTATCTATAAAGGAAAAGAGTCCAAATATATAAGGCGTCTGGGCAATGTGAACACTTTGAAATTCGCCGCAACGTTGGTTGCAGGAGAGATTTTCGACGGCAAAGAGGATATGTATATGTGGTTTACCGATGATAATAACAGGATACCTGTCCTTTTTAGTGCTCCTATAAAGATAGGTGAGGTTTCCGGCTATCTGAAAAGTTACGAAGGGCTTAAACATCCGTTTGATTCTTTTGTCAAGAGATAGGATATGCCGGGAAAAGAGATATCTCATTTTGGAGTGGTAAAAGAGATTACTCCGGAAAAGATTTCAGTGGAGATAGTTTCCGAATCCGCCTGCGGTGCTTGTAGTGCGGCCGGTCTGTGTTCTGCTGCAGAAGCGAAAAAGAAGGAAATCTCGTTGCCGGCTTCGGCATATGGCAATTTAAGTGTCGGAGACCGGGTAGAGGTTGTTTTGAAACCCTCCATGGGTGTTAAGGCCGTAGTGCTTGCGTACGTACTCCCATTGGCTGTATTGATCCCGGCAGTGGTGGCCTTGTCATATACAGGCATCAGCGAGCTGCTTGTCGGTTTGGCGGGGATATGCGGAGTCGGGCTTTATTACGGCATATTGTTTTTCTTCAAGGATAAGTTGTCGAAAGAATATGTTTTTGAATTAAGAAAATAAAACAATAAAGATATATATGACTACAACTGTTATCTGGACAATTACAATTATTGCGGCACTCGGTCTTGTGCTTGCGGTTATCCTGTATTTTGTGGCAGAGCGTTTCAAGGTAGAGGAAGATCCCAGGATAGATGAGGTCGAGCACGTTTTGCCGGGCGCAAACTGCGGAGGCTGCGGTTTTGCCGGCTGTCGGGCATTTGCCGATTCGGCTGTCAAGGCTCCTAATCTTGACAACCATTATTGCCCTGTCGGAGGAAACGATGTAATGAAAAAGGTTGCCGGCATACTCGGCTATGAGATTAAGGCAAAAGCACCTATGGTGGCCGTAGTCCGTTGTAACGGAGCATGTGAATTCCGTCCTAAGACAAATGAATACGGCGGTTATCAGACCTGCAAGATAAAGGCCGCCCTTTATGCAGGTGACACCGGTTGTGCTTACGGCTGTCTCGGCTGTGGAGATTGTGTGGCCGCTTGCCAGTTCGATGCCTTGGCAATGGATCCGGAGACCGGCTTGCCTGTAGTGGACCAGGACAAGTGTACCGCTTGCGGAGCCTGCGTAAAAGCCTGTCCTAAGTTCATCATAGAGCTTCGGAACAAAGGGCCTCGCGGAATGAGGATGTTTGTTTCCTGCGTTAACAAGGAAAAGGGGCCTGTCGCCAAAAAAGCTTGCTCCGTTGCCTGTATTGGCTGTGGACTGTGTGTCAGGGCCTGCACCCATGATGCTATAGTCTTAGATAACAATCTGGCATATATTGATTACAATAAATGCAAGCTTTGCCGTGATTGCGAGGCGGTTTGTCCTACTGAGGCAATTCACGGGGTTAATTTCCCTAAGCCGTTGGATAAGGCGGCTGTAAAGGCCAGGATTGCTGAAAGGAACAAAAAGGCAAAGGAAGAAGCCGCAGCGAAGGCCGCAGCAGCGAAAGCTGCGGTGACTGAGAATGCAAAGCCGGTTGCAGCGGACGCCGGGACCGAAAAACGGGTTGCGGCTGAGAATGCAAAGCCGGTTGCAGCGAAAGCCGAGGCCGAAAAACGGGTTGCGGCAGAGAATACAAAGCCGGTTGCAGCGGACGCCGGGACCGAAAAACGGGTTGCGGCTGAGATGAAGGCAAAGGCAGGAGAAAACAAGGAGGCATAGTATGAAGAGGACTTTTTCGATGGGCGGTGTGCATCCCGCCGACAACAAAATTTCTAAAGATTGCAGAATAGAGGTGCTCCCGATAGCTCCTGTGGCGTTTATTTCCCTGTCGCAGCATATCGGAGCTCCGGCCAAGCCGATTGTGGCTGTCGGCGATAAGGTCAAGGTCGGACAGCCTGTTGCCGAGCCGGGAGGCTTTGTCTCCGCGTATATACATTCATCCGTGTCCGGAACGGTAAAGTCAATAGGGCCGAGAAAGGATTTGGCAGGCAACAATCAGAATTGCATTGAGATTGCAGTTGAGGGAGACGATTGGGCGGAGACCATAGACAGATCCGAGGCTTTAGTCGCTGAAATCCCTGATGACGCCAAGGCTATAATAGAAAAAATCAAGTCAGGAGGAGTGGTCGGTCTCGGAGGTGCCACTTTCCCTACTCACGTAAAACTCACGCCCCCTCCGGGTAAGAAATGCGAGACCCTGATTATAAACGGCTGCGAATGTGAGCCTTATCTAACATCGGACTACCGGACACTTCTCGAAAAAGGTGAGCAGGTGGTAGTAGGGACGGCTATTCTAAAGCGAGCTTTGGGTGTGGACAAGGCTGTAATAGGAATAGAGGATAACAAGCCTGACGCAATAAGGCATATAGAAGAAATCGTTGGCAGACTGAAGTCTGAAACTCCTGGCTATGAGGGAATAAGCGTGATGAGCCTTATGAAAAAATATCCGGAGGGCGGAGAAAAACAGTTGATTGACGCTGTAATGCGCCGTCAGGTAAAATCCGGAGGTCTGCCTATAGATGTAGGGGCCGTCGTCCAGAATGTTGCTACGGCATTGGCCGTATATGAGGCCGTTCAGAAAAACAAACCCCTGATAGACAACTCGATAACAATAACCGGTGAGTGCTTCCCTAAGCAGTCTAACCTGCTGGTAAGGGTAGGTACGCCTATAAGTTATATAATAGATTATCTCGGAGGCTTCCCGGAAAAGGCGGTCAAGGTAATCAGCGGCGGCCCGATGATGGGAAGAGCTATAGCAAATCCGGATGCCGCCACGTTGAAAGGGACATCGGCCCTGCTCTTCCTTACCGAAGAGCAGACTGCACGCAAGCCGGAATCTAATTGTATAAGGTGCGGGAAATGCTCCGAGGCCTGTCCTATGGGACTTGAGCCTTTCCTTCTCAACAAGTTGGCAAGGCATGGAATGAAGGAGAAACTTGAGGCTAATGCCGTTCAGGATTGCATTGAGTGTGGCTGCTGCCTGTACAGCTGTCCTGCATATATCCCTTTGCTGGATGTTATCAGGATTGCAAAGAATGAGGTGCTCGGAATAATAAGAGCCAGAAAGGCTGCCGAAGCGGCAATAAAGAAATAAAGAAAAGTTAAAAGATATAATATGAATAACAGACTATTGGTTTCACCGTCACCGCATATTCATGCTCCTATATCCACAAAGATATTGATGCGTGATGTGGTTATAGCCCTTATGCCGGCGGTGCTCGTATCAGTTATTTTCTATGGGTGGCAGGAGTTGCTTGTGCTTGGAGTGAGCGTCGCTTCCTGCCTGCTGATAGAGGCTTTTATCGCTAAATACCTGCTCCGTCAGCCTGGCACGATAGGCGATTGGTCCGCCGCAGTGACAGGTGTCCTTTTAGCTCTAAACCTGCCTTACACAACGCCTTGGTGGGTTGTCTTCATAGGAGCTTTGGTGGCGATAGGAGTTGCCAAGATGACTTTCGGCGGTCTCGGCCAGAACGTGTTCAATCCGGCATTGGCCGGCCGTGTCTTCCTTTTGGTCTCATATCCTACATATATGACGACCTGGCAGGCTCCTGCCGGACTTTTCGGTGCTGATGCCGTAACTGGTGCAACTCCTCTCGGAGCTGTCAAGGAAGGGCTGCTGCAAGGTGCCGGCATTCAAGATGTAATGGCTGAATATGGCTATGATTACGGCCGTATGCTTTTTGCGAGCATAGGCGGCTCTGTCGGAGAGATTTCTGCAATAGCCTTACTCTTAGGCTTTGTCTATCTTCTTGTCCGCAGGGTCATTCGTCCGCATATCACCCTTTCAATCTGGGCAACTGTAGCTCTTGTGTCGCTGATATTTTGGCTTGCATCTCCTGACCGCTTCACAGATCCGATATTCAATTTGCTGACCGGTGGTATGATTCTCGGGTCCTGCTTCATGGCCACCGATTATGTCACTTCTCCGATGAGTGTCAAGGGCGGAATTGTTTTTGGTATTGGTATAGGGTTCATTACAATGATGATAAGGTATTTCGGCTCATATCCTGAAGGTATGTCTTTCGCTATTCTGATAATGAACTCGACTGTACCTTTGCTGAATATGTGGTTTCATCAGAAAAAATACGGGAGGGCGTGATTATGGCAGCAAAATCGAATTTTAAGAATATGGCTTTATGCCTATCTCTGACCTGCTTTGTGTGCGCTGCCGTGCTTGGAGGCGTTTATGCTGTTACAGCTGCTCCAATAGAAGTGACGAACGCACAAATTCTTAAGGCCTCTATCGGCAAAGTCCTGCCGGAGGGCGGGGAGATCTCCGATGCCGTTCCTTTTGAAGTAGGCGGCAAGCCGTCAGAGTATTATCTATGCACGAAAGACGGCAAGAGCATCGCGTATGCCGTAAAATCTTCAACCGTAGGCTTCTCAGGTGTACTTACCTTGATTGTCGGAGTGCTGGCTGACGGCACGGTCTACAACACCTCTGTCTACTCTCACAGCGAGACACCGGGGTTGGGAGCTAAATGCGAGACCGATGAAAAGTTCATCTCGCAGTGGCGGAATCTTAAGCCGGAGTCCGCAGACGGGGCGAAAGACGGCAAGATATTGAAAGTCAAAAAAGATAATGGTGACATTGACGCCATAACCGCCTCGACAATAACATCACGTGCCTACACATTGGCGGTCAAGAATGCGGTTGAGGCCGTCAGAGGCCTTGTTTCCAAAGCCGCTGAAGAAAATCAAGAAGGAGGAACAGACAATGAGTAAAAGATTGGATCTTATATTTAACGGACTCGTCAAGAGCAATCCTACTTTTGTGCTTTTGCTTGGCATGTGTCCTACATTGGCGACAACCACCTCAGCAATCAACGGCATGAGTATGGGACTTGCAACATTATTTGTGCTTGTGTTGTCCAATATGGTTATTTCTGCGATTGCTCCTGTTGTCCCGGACAAGGTGCACATTCCGGTCTATATTGTGGTAATAGCAACCTTTGTCACTGTCCTTCAGCTTGTTATGCAGGCATATACTCCTGACATGTACAGGACCCTCGGCCTGTTTATACCTCTTATTGTCGTGAACTGTATTGTGCTTGGAAGAGCCGAAGCCTTTGCAAGCAAGAATGGAGTGCTTGATTCCGCTCTTGACGGTCTCGGAATAGGAGTCGGCTTCACTGTGGCTTTGACAGTCATCGGTCTTGTCCGTGAAATTCTCGGCAGCGGCTCTGCTTTCGGCTGGAAATTCATTTCAGGTGACGGCATGATTGCTTTCATAATGGCTCCGGGCGCTTTCCTTGTGCTCGGCTATCTTATGGTTTTATTCAACAAGTATCTGGCTAAAAAATAAAATATAAAAATCATGGAAATTCTACTGATAATTGTTTCGGCGATTTTCGTCAATAATATAGTTTTGGCCCAGTTCCTTGGAATCTGTCCTTTCCTTGGCGTATCCAACAAATTGTCCACAGCTACAGGCATGTCAGCCGCAGTCTGCTTTGTGATTACATTTGCAACTTTGGTTACCTATCTTTTGAATAAATATCTTCTGCTGCCTTTCAACCTGGAGTTCTTGCAGACAATCGCCTTTATCTTAGTGATTGCAGCCTTGGTGCAAATGGTGGAAATCGTGCTTAAGAAAGTCAGCCCGTCCCTCTATCAGGCATTGGGTATATTCCTGCCGCTCATCACAACGAACTGTGCAGTTTTAGGTGTGGCTATAACAGTGGTTACCAAAGAGTTTACCTTCGGCGCCGGTGCTGACCCTCACATGTTGGGGCTTGGGGAGTCCGTCCTCTATGCTTTTGCCACCTCTCTCGGTTATGGTCTTGCTATGGTCCTGTTCTCCGGACTGCGTGAGCATCTTGCCATGAACAACGTCCCTAAAGCTTTCAAGGGAATTCCTATTTCATTGATTACGGTAGGAATTCTTGCAATGGCATTCATGGGATTTTCAGGTATAGCATAATTTTTGATATTATCTGTATCGTGTAATAAAACATAAACAACAATGAAAAAGACAATTATCATTCTTGCGGCTATATTTTGTTTTGCTTTTGCCGCAAATGCCCAGCCAAGGGCAATCGGTATCAGAGGCGGTTATGGCGCCGAATTTTCATACCAGCATTCGCTTGGCGACAATTTTGTTGAAGCCGATTTAGGGTGGACCTATCATGGGACATGGCTTACAGGTATCTATGATTTTCTGTTCCCTATTCAGGACGGCTTCAATTTCTATGCAGGTCCCGGAGCCCGTATCGGAGCATATAGCTATAAAGATGATAATAGGGAAAATCATAGCGGCTTCGATCTCGGCATTGCAGGTCAGGTCGGTATTGAATACAATTTCAATATACCGCTTCAGCTTTCTCTTGACTGGAGGCCGGCATTTACTTTCATCGATTCGGATTTCGACTATTTCGGATTATCATTGGGAGTAAGATATAGATTCTGATATAGTTTCTGCAAATAAACAACAGAGGTGTGTCATCACGTGATGACACACCTCTGTCCTTTTTTCGCAACGCCGCATGACAATAAAGCCTTCGTTCACAGCAATGCCGGATGACAATAATGCCTCATTTGTCGCAGGTGCCCGGCGTGTCATTTCGAAGGAGCGATAGCGACTGAGAAATCTGCACAAACGTATGTCGCAGATCCCTACGCCTGCTTCGCAGGCTCTGGATGACAATAAAGCCTTTCGTTTGATTCTATTTTCTGCTTTATATGCCTGATTCACAATTCGATAATATTAATGTAATAAATATGTAAAATTATATTAACTTTTTAGACATAGCAACGTAATATCCTCTTTCTAATTTTGCCGCGAAATTATTTATTGGAGAATGAATATAAAGAGGTTGGTAGTTGCAATTCTGTTGTTTGCACTTTTAGCGGTTTCTGAGGTCTGTGGACACAACATTAAAGGCAAGATATACGATTCCAAAAACGGTGAGCCGTTGATTGGAGCTACGATTGAGGTCGATGGGGGAAAGCAGGTGGCTATTACTGACATCAATGGAAACTTTGAACTGCAAGGCATTGCCGCAGGCGTATATAATCTTCTTGCAAACTATGTTTCTTATAAGACGGTCAGGGTAGAGAATGTGTCTGTACCGTATTCCGGTTCTCTTGATATCCCGATGGATGCGGATGAGCAATTGCTTAATGCCGGCTCAGTGGTGGGCGTAATGAGGAAAGACACCGAAATAGCTATGGTGAATGCCAGCAAAATCAGTCATCTGATTGTAAGCAACGTCTCATCTCAGGAGATAGCCCGTTCCCAGGATTCGAATGCCGGCGAGGTGATAAGGAGGGTGCCGGGGGTCAGCCTTATCGAAGACAAGTTCGTCATGGTGCGTGGGCTTTCGCAGAGGTACAACAACGTATGGATTAACGGCGGAGCCGTACCGAGCTCCGAAGCGGATTCAAGGGCCTTTTCTTTCGATATTATTCCGAGTGCCCAAATCGATAATCTCAATATAGTCAAGGTCCCGTCTCCTGAATATCCTGCAGACTATAGCGGCGGCTTTATAATAATCAACACAAAAGAAATACCGGAAGAAAACGATTTCTCTATCTCTTTGGGCGGGAACTGGAACACCTTGACCGTCTTCAACTCATTCGAAAGGTACAATGGCTCTGCAACCGATTTCCTTGGCTTCGACGGCGGCCGGAGGGCATTATGCGGCGGCATGTACCGGAATATGAACAAAATGAGCGGAGATAATATCAGCTTGCAGAACAACAGCCTTGATAATGACTGGAAAATAAGGTCAATAAAGCCCTATGGAGACCTTAGGCTCTCTGCAGCAATGAGCCGTCATTGGAAGGTCGGTGGCAGCGATTTAGGCATGACGGCTGTAGCCAATTATACAAACGAGTTCCGCACCTACGAAAATATGCAGAACAATCTATTCGGAGTATATGATGCGGCTAACGACAAGTCCAACTATCTGCGCTGGTCCGTTGATGACCAATACAACAACAATGTCCGTTTCGGGGCAATGGTGAATATTACCCTCCTTACGACAGGAGGCAGCAAATTGCTGTTCAAGAATATTTTCAACCAATTAGGTACCGACAGATATACTTTTAGAAAGGGCATAAGTGCACAGTCCGACCATGAGGAATCTGCGGAATATTATTACAGGAGCCGTACAACATACAACGGTCAGGTTAACGGTTTGCACGTTTTTGGCGGGCACAAATTTGACTGGAGCACGGGTTACGCCTACTCAAACAGGATATTGCCTGACAGGAGAAGATATCTTTTGAGCGATGCAAATGAGGCCGATGTCATTGAACTCATTACCGGAAACGATGTCTCCAGGGAATGGACACGCCTGGGTGAACATATCGTCTCCTTTGGGGTGAATGACACATGGCAGCTTGAATTCGGCAAGTGGAAGCCTATCTTGAAATATGGAGCTTTCGGGGAATATCGCACACGGACTTATGACACCAGAAGCTTTATTTATTCATGGCATCCGGCATTGAACAATCTGCCTGAGGATTTCCAGTCAATGGACATACGTGAATTGCTCAGCAATGAAGCTTATTTCGGTGACGACCTGCTTTATATGCTGGAAGAGTGGCACATGAAGAACAACTACAGAGGAAAGAACACGTTAGGAGCGGGCTATATAGGAGCAGACCTGCCATTCGGGAAGATATCGGCATATGCCGGAGTCCGTTTCGAGTATAGCCGCATGGAACTGATATCAAATACCAGTGACACCAAGAAAAGGCCTCTCAGTCATTTCTACGGAGGACCGGGTTTCTTCCCGTCAATAAACGTCGTCTATAAATTCAACGACAGGCATCAGGTAAGGGCTTCTTATGGTAGGAGCATAAACAGGGCAGAATTCAGGGAAGTTTCACCTTCGGTATATTATGACTTTGACCTTGCTTCCAACGTAGCAGGAAACACCGGCCTGAGGAATTGTTATGTGGACAACGTAGACCTGCGTTATGAAATGTATCCGGGCAGGGGAGAGATATTGTCAATTGCGGCCTTTTACAAACATTTCGATTCTCCTATCGAGTGGACGTATACGGTAGCCGGCGGTACGGATTTGATATATTCTTATATGAACGCCAGATCGGCCAATAACTACGGTATGGAGCTGGATTTGCGTAAGGATTTATCATTCATGGGATTGCGTGGCTTTAAGTGGTCTTTCAACGGCACGCTTATCCGCAGTCGCGTGGAATTTGCTCCCGGCTCGAAAGAGAAAGACAGGCCGATGCAGGGACAGTCTCCGTATCTTGTAAATACAGGTGTTTTCTATGCCAACGAGGCTGCAAAAATCAATCTCGGTCTGCTGTACAACAGGATAGGAAAGAGGATAATAGGGGTCGGTCGCAGCGAGGGCTCGACCGGAAGCGGTGATAACGCAAGAGTACCTGACAGTTATGAAATGCCGAGAAATGTCCTGGACTTTACGGCTTCCAAGAAGTTTGGAAAACATACTGAGCTGAAAATGAGCATCAGAGACATTCTTGCCGAAAAAGTATCATATATGCAGTTTACCGATGTAGTGTTGCCGGATGGTGAAAGCAAGGCTGTGTCTCAGACTGCTAAGGAGTATCGTCCCGGGCGGAACATATCATTTACAATTCTATTTAAGTTTTAATACATAAATGATTTATTTTATGAAGAAAAAAATTTTATTCGGATGCATGAGCGTCCTGGCGGTTTTTACTATGCTGACAGCATGCGGTAAGGAAGACAAACCGGAAGACAAGAATGAAAACAAGGCTGAATACGTCTGGGGAGAAGACGGAGGTGTCAAATCATGTGACCACCTGCTTTTTACAAACGGTAAGGAGAATCTTTCAGGCAAGGAAATAGGCCTGCCTGATGAGGATTTGGTATTTACCGGAAAACAGACCCTCGCCAAAGGCGTATATACAATGAATAATTGGATATATGTAGCAGACGGTGCAGTGTTGACAATAGAGGCAGGCACCATTGTTAAAGGTAATGCAAAAGCTTCCATTATTGTAGAAAGAGGGGGTAAGCTTATCGCAAAAGGCACAAAGAACGCTCCTATTGTATTCACATCAGCCCAGCCTAAGGGCAAGCGCAAACCGGGCGATTGGGGCGGTATCATTCTTTGCGGAAAGGCCAGGAACAATCAGGAAGAAATGATGATTGAGGGTGGTCCTCGTTCAAAGCACGGTGGCAATGACGATTCCGACAATTCTGGTGTATTGAGCTATGTCCGTCTTGAGTTCTGCGGCACCCCGTTCCAGAAAGACCAGGAAATCAACGGTCTCACAATGGGCTCAGTCGGCAGCGGCACCCAGATTGACCACGTTCAGGTTTCATATAGCAATGATGATTCGTTCGAGTGGTTCGGCGGCAAGGTAAATGCCAAATTTCTTGTCGCTTACCATGGCTGGGATGATGATTTCGACACGGATAACGGCTATTCAGGAAATGTGCAGTTTGGCCTGGTCATCAGGAATTCCAAGATTGCAGACACTTCCCAGAGCAACGGCTTTGAAAGTGACAATAACGCAGGAGGATCGGCAGTAGAGCCTTATACCAAAGCAATATTCTCAAATATAACATTTGTCGGGCCGAAGCTTGATCCTAACTTTGTGAATGACAAGACCTATATTAATGCCGGTGCTCTCTTCCCTAATAACGGCTCGGCACTCGGTAAATTTCAGGCAGCCATGCACATCAGAAGATATTCCAAACTCAACTGCTACAACTCACTTGCAGTTGGTTATCCTATAGGCCTTATTCTTGACAATGAGAAAGGCGATACGCAGGGAGCTGCCACAGCAGGAGAGCTGAAGCTTGAAAATATATGGTTTGCAGGTATGGATATTATCGGAAGCGATGCCAACAAGTTATATAATGATCATCTTGTAACGGGTTTCGGTGCAGACAAGAAGCCTATTGTAGATGGAACAAAGCCCTCTTTCTCAAGTACTTATTTCAAGAGCAAGACCGGCAATAAGGTATTGGCATCATGGAATGATATAGTAGAGGCTAACGGATATACTCCTAAGGCGGGCAGCGAAATGCTGACAGCAGCTGCATTCCCGTCATTACTTCCTTCCTTCTTCAATAAAGTAAAATATATAGGTGCATTCTCTGCCAATGATAATTGGCTTGAAGGCTGGACTGAGTTCGACCCGCAGAACGCTAACTATTAAGATTATACTACATTACAACATTAGCCGATCCAAAAGCGGGTCGGCTAATGTTGTGCTGATGTTGTTGCAGTTTACATCACTTTCTTGCCGGAGGCGAAAACGGCTGCTATATAGGGGGTTGTATAGTGATATGCCAGCGAAGCCAAGGTCTTGAAAGACGGTTTCGTGATTATGAAATTTGCACGTTTCCCCTTAGTCACGGAACCTGTTTCCCCACTCACCCCCATGGCGTATGCCGAATTGATTGTACAGGCGTTGAATGCCTGTTCCGGGGTTAGCTTCATCTTGATGCAGCCTTGTGCAATGACAAAACGCATATCCCCTGATGGCGAAGAGCCAGGATTGTAGTCCGAAGCCAATGCTATTCCCAACCCGGCCTCGACAAACCCTTTGGCATTCCCGTAAGGGAGTCCTAAGAAAAATGAAGCGCCCGGAAGCATCGTAGGCATAGTCTCCTTGCCTTTAAGAGCTTCTATTTCCGCAGCTGTTGTCCTTTCCAGATGGTCTACCGAAAGGGCATTGTGTCTGACGCCGACCTGCACTCCACCTGAGACGGCAATTTCGTTGGCATGAATTTTCGGTCGAAGCCCGTATTTTGCGGCAGCTGTCAGAATCCGGTCGGTGTCCTCAACTGTGAAAAATCCTTCATCGCAGAACACATCGACAAAATCGGCAAGTCCGTCTTCTGCGACAGAGGGTAGCATTTCTTCGCAAATCATAGTGACATAATCATCCTGTCTGCCTGTAAATGCCCTCCCAACAGCATGGGCTCCAAGGAAAGTAGCCTTTACTATAGCCCCCGAATTCTCCTTTATCCTTTTGATAACCCTTAACATTCTTAATTCGGATTCCGTGGACAGGCCATAGCCGCTTTTTATCTCAATGGCTCCTGTGCCTTTCGACATCATTTCCACAACTCTCTCCATTGCCCCGGCATATAGATTGTCTTCGTCCGTCTCTGCAAGCCTGTCAGCCGAATTCAGAATTCCTCCTCCTCTTTTGGCAATTTCTTCATAGCTCAAGCCTCTTATCTTGTCTATGAATTCCTGCTCCCGGTCTCCCGCGAAAACAATATGTGTGTGAGAATCGCAGAATGAGGGCAGTAGCATTCCTCCTTGAGCGTCAAAGACTTGGGGAAAGGATGCTTCGTCAGGACAATCGTCCATATCCCCGAAGTCCAGAATAATGCCGTTATTTGCGACAAGCCATGCCGGCCCGAAGCTGTCCACGGCACCCATGTCTTTCCCCTCAAGTCTCATAACGTCTTTGCGGAGAATTCCTTGTATCGATGAAAGATTCTTGACTAACAGCATTTCAGGAATTCTTTAGATTTTTCTATCAACGGGTGCATATATTTGTCGTTCTCTACGAACTGTACAACCTTACGGAAATCGGACAGGATTTTTTCAATGGCCGGAGAAGATTTGGCCGGCCTCCGGAATTCCATTGCCTGTGCAGCATTGAACAGCTCTATTCCGAGCACCGTTTCCAGATTATCAACAACTTTCAAGAGTTTCGTGGCGGAATTCGCACCCATGCTTACATGGTCTTCCTGTCCTCCTGAGGACGGTATGGAATCGCATGAGCAAGGCCAGCAATAGCTCTTGTTCTGATTGACAATGCTTGCCGCCGTATATTGAGGAATCATGAAGCCGCTGTTGAGACCGGGGGTGGCAACCAAGAACTTCGGCAGCCCTCTAAGGCCGGAAATAAGTTGGAAGATCCTTCTTTCTGAAATACTTGAAAGCTCTGTGGCCGCTATTGCGAGAAAATCCATAGGCATTGCAATCGGCTCTCCATGGAAATTCCCGGCAGAAATTATCATATCCTCATCCGGGAAGACATTAGGATTGTCGGTGGCACTGTTGATTTCAATTTCAATCGTCTCCCTGAAACGTGCAATCTCATCTTTGACAGCTCCATGCACCTGCGGAATGCACCTGAAAGCGTAAGGGTCCTGAACATGCTCTTTGTGTCTTTTGATCAACTCGCTACCATCAAGAAGCTCCATTATCCTCTCCGCGGTTTTGATTTGGCCTTTATGAGGCCTTATTCTGTGAGAAAGCGGGTAGAACGGCTCTATTCTGCCGTCATAGGCTTCAAGTGAAATTGCTCCAATCTTGTCGGCCCAATCCGACAGCCTTTCAATCTTTATAGCTGCCCATACGGCGTGAGCGCTCATGAATTGAGTGCCGTTGAGTAGGGCAAGTCCCTCTTTGGACTGTAGTCTTATAGGCTCCCAACCCAATTCTTTCCAGACCTCTGCACTCTTTCTTGTCTCGCCTTTGTACATAACCTCGCCAAGCCCGATTATAGGCAGGCACAGATGTGCCAGAGGGGCAAGATCCCCTGAAGCCCCAAGAGAGCCCTGGGAATATACTATAGGCAGGACATCCTCGTTGAACATATCCACGAGTCTCTGTACGGTGGCTAATTGGGCCCCGGAGTGACCATAGGACAGAGACCGGGCTTTAAGCAGCAGCATCAGCTTTACAATCTCCGGCCTTATTTTTTCTCCTGTACCGCAGGCGTGGGACATGACTAAATTGTGCTGGAGCTCGGAAAGCTCATCAGCCGGTATGCTGATATTGCACAGAGAGCCAAATCCCGTAGTCACTCCGTAAATCGGACGGCCAATATCTTTCATCTTGGCGTCAAGATAGTGACGGCATTTGTTTATTGCGGATTTCGCCTCGTCCGAAAGCACGATTTTCATGTTTCCGCCTATTATGCGGGCAATGTCGTCTATGCTCAAATGTTTATGGGATATCTGAAAAACATTTTCCATTTTCTATAATGATTATTTGCTCAAAACCGATTTTATCAATTTTTCGTCAGCAATGTTAGGAAGTGTCACCTTCAGCCCCGGTGTCCTTGACATTTCCCTTTTTGCTGCAAAGATCGCCCCCTCATTCCTTGCCCAGCTCCTCCTGCAGATGCCGTTGTTCACGTCCCAGAAAAGCATTTGGCGAATGCGCCTTTCAGCCTCTTCCGTTCCGTCTATGACCATGCCGAAACCACCGTTGATGACTTCTCCCCAGCCTACGCCACCACCGTTGTGTATGCTTACCCAGGAAGCCCCTCTGAAAGAGTCTCCGATTACATTCTGTATAGCCATATCGGCAGTAAACTGCGATCCGTCATAGATGTTGGCCGTTTCCCTGAATGGGGAGTCCGTACCTGAAACATCGTGGTGGTCGCGGCCCAAAACTATCGGAGCCGATATCCTGCCCTCTCTGATTGCCCGGTTGAACTTCAGGGCTATATTGGTACGTCCCTCGCAATCGGCATAGAGTATTCTGGCCTGAGAACCCACAACTAATTTATTGGCCTGAGCCTCCTTTATCCAATGGATATTGTCATCCAACTGGTTTTCAATTTCTTGCGGAGCAGCCCTCCTTTCCTCTTCCAGCACCTCGGCTGCAATTTCATCGCTGCAGGCAAGGTCCTCAGGCTTCTCCGACATACATACCCAACGGAAAGGCCCGAAGCCGTAATCGAAGTAAAGCGGTCCCATAATGTCTTGGACATAAGACGGATAGCGGAAGTTGCCCTCGGCCGTCATTATATCTGCCCCCGAACGGGAAGCTTCGAGAAGAAAAGCGTTTCCATAATCAAAGAAGTACATCCCTTTTGCAGTCAGCTTGTTAATTGCCGCCACCTGTCTTCTCAAAGACTCCATTACTTTTTCCTTGAACAGCTCCGGATTATCGGACATCATATTCTTGGATTCTTCAAAACTCTGCCCGACAGGATAGTAGCCGCCAGCCCAAGGATTATGCAGAGAAGTTTGGTCAGAGCCTAAGTCCACCATAATATCCTCAGCTGCAAGTCGTTCCCATAAATCGACGATATTGCCGACGTATGCCATTGACACCACCTCTTTCGCCTCTACCGCCTTTCTTATACGTCCGATAAGCTCGTCAAGATTGCTGTGCATTTCATCGACCCAGCCTTGCTCAAACCGCTTTGTAGCGGCAGCCGGATTGATTTCGGCTATAACGCTCACGACACCGGCTATATTGCCGGCTTTCGGCTGTGCTCCGGACATGCCTCCGAGCCCCGATGATACGAACAGAAGGCCTCGGCTGTTTTCCTTTGTTGGGGATATACCTTTGGCTTTCAACTGCTTGCGTGCTGCATTCATGACGGTAATCGTTGTGCCGTGCACAATTCCCTGCGGCCCGATGTACATATATGAGCCTGCGGTCATCTGCCCGTATTGCGAAACGCCAAGAGCATTGAAACGCTCCCAGTCGTCCTGGCTGGAGTAATTCGGGATAACCATACCATTGGTTACGACCACTCTCGGAGCCATTTTATGGCTTGGAAACAGACCTAACGGAAATCCGGAATACATTGCAAGCGTCTGATCATCTGTCATCATCGACAGATACTGCATTGTCAGACGATATTGTGCCCAATTCTGGAAAATAGCCCCGTTGCCTCCATAAATTATCAACTCGTGCGGGTGCTGTGCGACTCTTGGGTCTAAATTGTTCTGAATCATTGCCATTATGGCGGCAGCATGAACGGATTTTGCAGGATATTCATCTATAGGTCTCGCATACATTTCATAGTCGGGACGGAAACGGTACATGTAAATCCTGCCGTATTTCTCAAGTTCCTCTGCAAATTCCTTGGCAAGAACGGCATGATGCCTGGCCGGAAAATATCTCAGAGCATTCTTAAGTGCAAGGACCTTTTCCTCTTCACTCAAGATGTCTTTTCTTTTCGGTGCATGGTTGATGCTTTCATCGTACGGCTTTGCCTCCGGAAGGTGATCCAGGATGCCGGCCATAATCTCTTCTTGAAATTTGGTCATGATCTATATCTTTGATAATCAGTTCTTGAATATATTTTCTTCCACTTTGGCAAGCACTGCCTTTTCTGCCTCAACCGCCTTTGTCAGCAGAGATGAGGCTTCTTCTATAAGTTTTTGTGCCGTCTCCTTGTCCTTAAGTCCTACGGCATTTATCTTGACGTTCATTGCGGCCCCTTTCACTGCGGCCAGGGCTGCTGCTGCACCTACGCCTGCATCCGATGCGGACGCCGGATTTCCTTTTTCAGCCATCGCCATTGCGAGAGGGAACACTTTCATGGCAGCTTTAACTGTTTTGAGCGGCACTTGGGAGGCATATAAAGTGGCTTTCTCCATTGCCTCAGCCCTGGCAGCCTTTTCTTCCCCGCTTCCTTTTGGCAGGCCGATGGCCGCCATAATCCTGTTGAAAGAGGCGGTGTCTTCATCTACGAGGGCCAGCAATTCTGACATTACTGCCTGGCCGTCTTCCGCAATATCCGAAAATTCTTCCCAGCGATCGTCCCAGCCTCGCTTGTGGGCGGAAAGATTGGCCACCATTGTAGCCAAGGCGGCACCAAGGCTGCCCATGTAGGCTGAAACGGAGCCGCCTCCCGGAGCGGCAGATTCCGATGCTGTCTCTTGGGCAAAACCTTTCAGCGTCATGCTTATAAGTCTTTCTCTCTCAGCTTTCTGCTTAGGATCCTCCAAGAGTTCTTCTATTATCTTTTCATTTGACCGGAACGGGCGCAGCTCTTCAAGTCCCATGGTCTTGACCGCAATTCTTATTATTTCCTCCTCCGGAATGCCGATAGATCTTTGCTGCTTCCTGAGGAAATATTTTCCTGCATCTATAAGACAAGATTTCGGCAGGAGGCCTACAATCTCCGTTCCGGTGACTCTAAGCCCTCTGTTCCTTGCCGCCTCGCACACTTCTTCAAAAACCACATGCAGCGGGGCAACGGCAATGTCTGTAATGTTTACGGAAACCTGGGAAATTCCATATTCATTTATATACCAGCCTATGGCTTTCACGCCTTTCAGTTTGCCCGGTATCCTTATGACATTGCCGTCCGCATCCTTAAGGATTTTGCCGGTAAGCGAGCCGCCTTCTCTTGCCGGTCTTCCGGCTTCCCTGACGTCAAAGGCAATTGCCATGGCTCTTCGTGTAGAGGTGGTGTTCAGATTGAAATTGACGGCAACAAGAAAATTACGGGCACCCACGTTTGTGGCACCGCATTTGGCAACTACATCATTATATTTGTCGGGACTAAAATCCGGTTTGCGCTGCGGGTCTGCTATCTTTTCCGGCAAGGCTTCATATTCCCCGGCCCTCGTGACGGCGAGGTTTTTCCTCTCCGGCTTCCTTGCCGCAGCTTCGTACAGGTAGCATGGAATTCCAAGTTCTTCGAATATCCTTTTGGCTGTCTGTCTTGCGAGCTCCGCACATTCTTCAAGAGTAATGCCTTTTACAGGGACGAACGGCAGGACATCAAGGGCTCCGCTACGCGGGTGAGCTCCGTGGTGCTGCCTCATGTCAATAAGTTCTGAAGCCGCTTTTGCTCCTGCAAATGCGGCTTCAGCAACTGCCTCAGGAGAGCCGACAAAGGTTACCACTGTGCGGTTGGTCGCTTCGCCCGGATCTACATCCAGCACCTTTACTTTCTCCTCACCGTCCCTGCCTTTATATGAGGCTGATTCTATTCTTGATACGATTTCATTGATTACCAATTTGTTTCTCCCTTCGCTGAAGTTCGGAACACATTCTACGATTCTTTGCATTATATGATTATTAGTTTCAATAAGAGATAATTTTCTTGCTCTTAAACAAAGTAACAAAATTATTGTGAAATAAAGAAAAGATAGACCACTTTATGCAACTGTTTTTAATCAAAATTGCATCATAATTTTGTCTTAACTCAAGTCGGAGGCCGAGAAAACCTATATACAGATCCGGGAAACTTTCTGGGGAAAAATATTGTCGCAAGGACGGGTTTATCCTTGCGTCAATAGGTTTGCAGGCAGACTGTTATTATTTACAGAATTGCTATTGTCTGCACTGAATTGTAGAGTGTTTTGATGGCATTACCGAAAGCCTTATCCTGAAAATTCATATTTGCAGGCGTGTCGGAAGTTTCAATCGAAATTCCGGATACCCCTTTTGTCATGGACTTTAGCTGTTCGATAGTCGGATAGCATAGAATATGCCCCGGCACCATATCTTTCTCTTGCTTCAATTCTATTTTTTCGCCGTCAGATGTGGTTATAGTCACCGAACTGCCGAGAGGAACGGTCTTCCCCGGTGCTGCTATACGCAGATCGTAGCTCTCACTGTTGGATGGGGCGTAATAGAGGTAAAGCAGGCTTATAGACAACTTGTCGTTGATTTCGATTGTCTTTGTCTCGGCAAGTCGGCTGCCCCTTTGATCTTGCAGAGATTTCATGTTGCTTCCGAGTTCGCCGGACGGGACGGGTGCATTTTCGAGGGTCTCGAACAATTTCAGAATTGCACTCCCGAACTCATCGTTCTTGTAGCTGATTTTTACATGACCGTCTTCTGACCACCTGCGAGTGGCGTCTATGCTGTTTACGCCCACTGCAATTTTCTTTAAATCATCGAGTTCCAGATAGTATTCCCCATAGTTCCAGTATCTTCTTCCGGACGGAGTCTGTATCCCCTCCGGGGCCACGAGGTTAGGGGAACTTGACGAATGTTTCAGGTTTATCGTCTTTCCTGCAACTGTATTTATGACTAATGGTGCATTGACCGGCATTTTCCACGCCCGGCTGTCCTCAAAGTCTATTCTCAATATGTACACATCAGCTCCGTCTTTGAAATGCACCTTGCTGAGTTTCAATTCCAAAGGTAATCCGTTTCCGTTGTCCACCCTAAGCCTTTCGGTGCCGCTGTACCTGTATCCGTTTCTGATATAGTTATATCTTAGCAGGTCCTGGGCATGCAGACATGAGCATATTGACATAAATGCTACTGCAAAGGCTGATATGTATTTTGCTGAAGTTCTCATTTTCTGTTTTGTATTTCATACTTGATGTTCGCAGCTTCATCTCTTCCAAAAGCCTTGCCAGAAAATATAACCATGCCCAAAAAGACTATGACGGACATAGCGAACCCTACGGCAAAAACAATGGGAGGCTGGGGGACAAACAGCTTGCTCAGGCACCAGAAGCCGGTCAGTGCTGCAATAAGTATGATAATATCTCCTATTCTACCGGCCTTGGCTCCGCCTTTAAGCACAATGTCGTAAACATGATTATCCTGACTGCCGTCTTCTATTTCAGATACTTTGCAAATGATATATCTCGTCTTGAACGGGGTGGAATAGTCCAACCAGAATTCTCCTCCTCCGGCATCGCCGACGCCTGAAGCACGCTTATGGCATATTTCCCAGATTATGTTCAGAAAGTCGTCTTCATTCTTATTGGATGCTATAGTAAAGTTTTCGAGAATAATGAACTTTACTGTCTTATCGAATTCCATAATTTTATATTTTTGACTTGCCACAGAAATTAGTAAATGCAAATATAAAATTATATTTTCATTATTTCAGTTGATTTTTTAAAGCCGAATAGCTATTTTTATAAAAAAGACAGGACTATGTATAAATTTGCCAAATCGGGAGACCGGTTTATTTTAAGTATCGATAATCATTGCGAGATTGTCAGTGCGATTAAAGAATTCTGCAAGGATGAAAATATCCTTGCCGGGAGTGTGTCCGGTATCGGTGCCGTGTCGGAGGCCACGTTGAGGTTTCTCAATCCGGAGACAAAGAAATATGTTGACAAGACTTTCAAAGAGCAGATGGAGATAGCTAATATCATCGGCAATATTTCGGAGAAAGACGGGGAGGTCTACCTGCACCTGCATACTACATTGGGACGTTCGGACTATACGACAGTGGGCGGACATCTGCTCTCTGCCGTGCTCAATGGAGCCTGTGAACTCGTTATCGAGAAATTCGACTGTGGACTCGGCCGTAAATTCGACGAGGAGACAGGACTGAACCTTTATTCTTTCCATGGACAGGATTGCTGAAGCGATTTTCAGGGACAAGAGACCTTTCTGTGAAAGACTATTGGAATATGGATTTATGCACTTTCCCGGACATTATGAATACAGCGTTCGTGTAGCAGGGGATAAGTTGCTTATGCGAGTGTCGGTGTCAGATTTCGGTGAAGTTGTGTCCGAAGTGGTTGATACTGCGGTGGATGAGCCGTATATACTTCACCTTGTTACGGATGCGGTTGGGGAGTTTACTGTCGGAGTTCGGGATGAGTACATTGCGGTTTTGTCCGATATTGCCGACAAGTGTTTCGTGCGGGTCTCTATGTTTGAAGGCCAGGCGGAAAGAATGCTGAAATATATAAATGAAAAATATAACGATGATATAGAATATCCTTGGGAAGACTATGAGGGAGGGATTGTAAGGCGTCAGGATAACGGAAAGTGGTATGTCGCTTTTTTGAGAGTGGCTGCCAAGAAGTTCTTCCCCGAAATGTCCGGTAAGGTCAACATCGTGAATATCAAGGTCATAAAGGGAAAGGCTCCCGAAATGGCGGACGGCAGAGATATCTTTCCGGCCTATCACATGAACAAGCAGAACTGGATTTCATTGATTCTCGATGATGTTATCCCCGATGCCGAAATCTTTTCATTAATCGATGCGAGTTACACCCTTGTCGGGAAATAAAATATGGTGACTTGCGCAAGTCACCATATTTTCCGTTGTGCAGAGTGATTCCGTAGGGATTCGAACCCTAGACCCACAGATTAGAAATCTGTTGCTCTATCCAACTGAGCTACGGAACCGTGCCTTTGTTTTGATGTCCGCGACCATAGGGAGGCCTCAAAACGGACTGCAAATATAGTTATTTATTTTTTGAAACCACACCATTTCATTGAGAATGCACATAAAAACGTTATTAAATTGATAACTGTGCTCCATGTATTATACGGCCATACTTGGTAATGCGATAATAATTGACTAATTTTGTCGCAAATATTGCGACGTTATTTATTGCTTAATGACGCATCAAACAAGTTTTAAGTATGTATATACACGAAAGAGACAATTGGACTGCATTCCGTTGGAATGCTTCTGAACTTACGGCAATTCTTGAAGAAGTGAACCGTAAACAGGGGGTGTTATATGGCAGGCTTGCCTCTCTTGGCTTTGACAGCAAATTAAAAGCAATGGCGGAAAATCTGACGTATGATGTAGTTTATTCGTCAGAAATTGAGGGCATAAGGTTGAATGTAGATGAAGTACGTTCATCAATCGCTCGAAAATTGAATATAAAAAATATCAAACAGACAGCACCATCGCACTACATAGATTCTGTGGTGGCAGTTATGCTTGATGCAATAAATCATTACGACCGGTTATTGACGAAAGAGAAACTTTGTGCATGGCAGGCAGCATTCTTCCCGACAGGTTTCAGCGAGGGTTCTCCAATAGAGGTCGGGCAGTATCGTACAAACGAGGAACATGTTGTCTCCGGGATGTTCGGTCGAGAGAAAATCCATTATATTGCCCCATCACCGGAACGTGTGGACAAAGAAATGGCACGTTTTATTGATTGGTTCAACAGTCAGGAAAAGGTAAATTCGGTTATACGGTCAGCTATTGCACAATTCTGGTTTGTAAGCATTCATCCATTCGAAGATGGCAACGGACGCTTGGCCCGCATACTTTCTGACATGCTGTTGGCCCGTGCCGACAAGAGTGAGTTCAGATTTTATAATATATCCTCTCAAATAAATAAGGATAAAAGCCATTATTACGATATTTTGGAAAGGACCCAACGTGGCGACGGTGACATCACAGAATGGATATTATGGTACGCCAATACCTTGTCATTAGCACTTGACGAGGCAGAAAGTATCGTCAGTGCCGTTTTGAACAAGAGTTTCTTTTGGCAGAAGGCTTCTTCCGTACCACTCAGCCAAAGGCAAACTGATATGCTGAACCTGTTTCTGGATGGCTATGAAGCAAAG
Organism: uncultured Bacteroidales bacterium; assembly: GCA_947253655.1. Classification (GTDB taxonomy): domain Bacteria; phylum Bacteroidota; class Bacteroidia; order Bacteroidales; family UBA932; genus Cryptobacteroides. The sequence continues at coordinate 904 of CAMYAE010000016.1, read as the reverse complement.
ATAACTTCCAAAACCTGGGCCTCATTGGCTAAATGCTCCAAAGACACAGCCATAAGAGATATTCGGGATCTCGTAGAAAAAGAGATTCTTCGGGAAGATATTCCAGGGGCTAAACGGCCGAGTTATTCCATTATATATGACCCGGAGGATATAACTGTCTTTTTTTCTGAAATCAGCATTGAGAGACAAAACGGAAGTCAATACATCAAGGCTCTCTATAAAGGAAAGTTACATGTGTGTGAAAGGATTTTGCCGCTTGATGCAGAGCGGTTTGAGAAAGGCGAGCTTTCATTGGAGAACTTGCTTGCCAAGTATTGTTCCTATTTAAGGATGAACTGAGAGTTCCGCTCCAATTTTTTGGTCGCAGACTATCTAGCTGAGAAGTAAGAGGTTACCATTTGGCGCGATGTGGATAGGTAACGATTCAGAAATGAGCGGAGTGCTTTGAAGTACATCGTTTTGGATAGCCAAAGAACGCTCACTTTTACTACCTGCAAATGTACATATTTGCGAGTGAAAGTGATCGTTCTTGTGTGATTTTCTTCTTGAAAAGTATTGTCGGGGCTGAAATTCAACGATGAAAAGAGAAAGAGGATTTTCGGTTTTACAGCCGATGTAAGCATTTACGGTTGATAAGCTGTTTCCATTTCTGCTCGCACCCATCGGCAATGGGGAGTCCGTTGATGGTCAAAAGCGATCGCTTCTTCTCGTCTTTGATAATACGGATTTCGCTGTCCTCTTCCGTAAACTCTCTCTTGTATAATCCCGAATAGGCTTTTTGTCGTGCCTCGCTGGGGAGTTTCCGTGCGATACATCTCCGCCATTCTGTCGTCAGAAAAATCCATTTTCGGAGCATCAGACGGATATTCAAAAGCTGGTAGAAGCTGGAAAAGCCACTTTGTCC
>CAMYAE010000015.1 GCA_947253655.1 uncultured Bacteroidales bacterium | reverse complement strand
ATGCTAAAGGACGGTAAGTGTCTGACTCCCGGTAATTTTTTGTCCGAATATCAAAAGGATAATGCCATAGGCGTTGTAGTTTTAAGGTATTATTCTCAGGACAGAGTAGGAGCCTCTGTCAGAGCAAAACTCGGTCGGGGTGCCAGGGGCTTGGTAATGGCTCTTAATTATGCTGGTCTCCCGGTAGACTGGGGTCGATGGGGGGAAGCAATTGAGCCTTATTTTGATTTGCGAAGGAAGTATAGAGACAGTTATAACGGTTATGATTTAACAAACAATATCTTATCTACAAAGAATCTTAGTAGTTATCCTGCTTTTAAACAAGTAAAGGAATACAGACAGAATCATGAGACTCCTTCCATGACTACCGAATGGTATATGCCGAGTATCGGAGAATGGGGTGATTTGCTGGGCGAAAATGGGATAGGAGGTTATAAGGGTTTATCCTCTCTATTATTAGACACAGAGGAAGGACAGGATTATCGGGGAATAAATGATGGCCAGAATACTGTCTATAATAATCTAAATAATGCATTCAAGGAGTTCAGCAATGCTGACGAATTCGGGATGAGGCCCGGCGATAAATATTCATCATCGACTGATAGCGGTAGTATAGAATATCATTGTGTGGAATTTTACTCCACAGTTATTTGGTTTTCCACTCCGTGTAAGAATGAGAAGACAATTGTGCGTTGTGTCTTGGCTTTTTAATTACTTCTCCGCTTGCTTTTCTCCTATCATCTGAGGCAGCAAATGCCTCCGGTGTGGTGATAAGGTCGTATGCGTCTGTCGAAACGAATACCGTTGGTGCGTTTGTACAGATCTCTCACTGTGCAGATCTCTCACTTCGTTCGAGATGACAAATCTGACGTCTATTATGGCAATGTGCTTATTTCTGTGAAATGATGTGCTTTTTCGAAAAGGCGCGACGTTATTGGCGTTATCAAAAAAAACGCTTATATTTGTGTACGTACACATTGAGGCGAAACGCACTGCACATTAAAGATGACGCAAGTGCGTATTGGCATGAAGTGCGGTGTAAATTAACACGAAAACAAGTACACAACATTAACATAAACAAATATGGTTGATTATTTTGACATAAAAGGCAAGGTTATGGTTATGACCGGAGCCTGTGGAGTATTGGGCGAGTCGATCGTGAAATATTTTGCTGCACAAGGCTGCAATGTCGTTCTGCTTGACCTCGAAAGGGCTGCCGCTATCGGCAACCGTATTGTGGAGGAAATAAAGTCAGAGGGCGGGGAGGCCGTATTCATGGCAACCGATGTCCTTGATAAAGAGGTGCTTGAGAAGAATTCCTCTGATATAATCGCGAAATACGGCAAGATAGACATCCTGCTGAATGCCGCCGGAGGCAATATGCCTAAGGCTACCGTACCACCGGACAAGACCATATTCGATCTTGATGTGGACGCTGTCAAAAAGGTTGTAGACCTCAATCTTTTCGGCACTATAATCCCTACTATGGTCTTCGCCAAGGAAATGGTGAAGCAGAAAAATGGCTCTATAATCAATTTCTGTTCCGAGACGTCATTACGCCCGCTGACAAGGGTCGCCGGTTACGGTGTGGCCAAAGCAGCGGTAGCCAACTGGACAAAGTACCTTTGCGGCGAGCTTGCAATAAAATTCGGTGAGGGAATGAGGGTAAACGCCATTGCTCCGGGCTTCCTGCTTACCAACCAAAATCGCACACTGCTTACCAACCCGGACGGCTCATTGACCGATCGCTCACATAAGATATTGGGACACACTCCTTTCGGCCGTTTCCTTGAACCGGAGGAACTCTTGGGCACCTTACATTGGTTGGCTTCCGATGCTTCCAAGGCCGTTACCGGCACAATCAATGTTGTAGACGGCGGCTTCGACGCCTTTTCAATTTAAACTATACGACTATGTATCTGATGCGTCAAAGCTGGAGGTGGTACGGGCCGAATGATCCCGTAAGCCTCGATTTCATAAGGCAGGCAGGTGTTACGGATATTGTTTCAGCCCTGCATCACATTCCTAACGGAGAGGTGTGGCCTATTGAAGAGATAAAGAAGAGACAGGCTCAGGTCGCCGAATACGGCATGACTTGGAGCGTGGTGGAAAGTGTGCCTGTGCATGAGCATATTAAGACAAGGACGGGGGATTATGAGAGATATATAGAGAACTACAATCAGTCTCTGAGAAATCTTGCCTCCTGCGGAATATATTGTGTCACATATAATTTCATGCCTGTGCTTGACTGGACGAGGACCAATCTGGAATTTAATTTCCCTGACGGCTCCACCGGCCTGCGATTTGAGAAAGACGCCTTTATGGCTTTCGACCTGTTCATATTGAAGAGGGAAGCGGCATTCAATGAGTATTCCAAAGAAGAAATAGCCAGGGCAAAGGCCCGTTATGAGAAAATGGATGATGCTGAAAAACAGCTGATTACAAGGAATATGATTGCCGGCCTGCCGGGAAGTGAAGAAAGTTTCACCTTAGAACAATTCAGACAGGAACTTAAGAGATATGACGACATAGACTCTGAAAAACTGAGGTCAAACTTAGTTTATTTCCTGGAAAAGGTATGCCCCGTTGCAGATGAGGTCGGATTAAGAATGGTGATTCATCCGGATGATCCTCCATATCCTATTTTAGGACTTCCGAGGATATTATCGACGGCAGATGATTTCAGAAAGCTGATAGCAGCAGTGCCTAACCCGTCCAACGGCCTTTGTCTTTGCACAGGCTCGTTCGGAGTCCGGGCTGACAATGACCTTGCATCCATGCTTCGGGAATTCGGCGACCGCACCGATTTCGTGCATTTGAGGAGTACGAAAAGGGATGCCGAAGGCAACTTCTATGAAGATTCTCATCTTTCGGGCGATGTGGACATGTGTGCAGTTATGGAAGCCTTGCTTGAAGTGCAGCAAAGACGTAAGTTCCGTATTTTCGTAAGGCCGGATCACGGTCACAGAATGTGTGATGACATAGGAAGGAAATCAAATCCGGGATATTCGTTTTACGGCAGGATGAAAGGTCTTGCAGAGCTGAGAGGGCTTGAAATAGGTATAGCTTCGAAATACAGATAATATGGATGCTTTTATCGGTAAGAATTTCCTCTTGGAGAATGATTTCTCCAGGGAACTTTACCATATTTCGGCACAGGACAGGCCGATTATAGACTATCATTGCCATTTGTCTCCAAAAGAGATTGCAGAGGATCACAGGTTTGCCGATATTTCAGAACTGTGGCTTGGAGGTGACCATTACAAATGGAGGGCGATGCGTGCCGTGGGCGTAGAAGAAAAATATATAACCGGAGATGCTCCGGCCTGGGATAAATTCCGGAAATGGGCTGCCGTGGTGCCGTATCTGATGCGTAATCCCTTGTATCATTGGACTCATCTTGAACTTGCAAGGGTTTTTGGCATATATGAGATATTGAAACCGGAGACCGCACGAGGCATCTTCGACAGGTGCAATGGAATGCTGGCCTCACCGGAGTTCAGTGCCCGCAACCTGATCTTGAAATTCAATGTCGAGACCCTCTGCACTACCGATGACCCGATTGATTCTTTGGAATATCATAAAAAGACAGGTGCTTCGGGCTTCGGCACAAAAGTCCTTCCGGCCTGGAGGCCTGATAGGGCTGTGGCAATCGAAGCTGCCGGATTCCGTGAATATATCGGAAAACTGTCGGATGCCTCAGGTATATCTATAAGAGGTTATGGGGATTTGCTGCAGGCTCTGCAGAGAAGACATGATTTCTTTGAGGAGGCGGGCTGTGTGCTTTCCGACCATGGTCTGGACACTTTCTACGCTTACGAGTGTCGGCCGGAGGAGGCTGACCGCATATTCAGGTCTGCCATTGCCGGCAACAGCATTTCAGAAGATGATGCGGGTAAATATAAGACGTCCCTGCTTTTGGACTTGGCACGAATGGACGCCGTTTCGGGCTGGGTGCAGCAATTCCATATCGGCCCTATCAGGAACAATTTCACCAAGATGTTCAATGCAATAGGGCCCGATACCGGTTATGACGCTATTGGGGACAAGCCTGTTGCCGAAGCGGGATTTCGGTTTTTTGATATTCTTGCATCCGAAGACAAGCTGGCCAAGACAATAATATATAACCTGAATCCGAAAGATTCCGAGGTTATGGCTGCAATGGCAATGACTTTCAACGACGGAGGGGTAAAAGGAAAAATCCAGTACGGAGCCGCCTGGTGGTTCCTTGACCAGGAAGACGGTATCAGAAAACAGTTGAACGCTGTTTCTTCGCTTGGGGTATTGCGCAATTTCGTGGGAATGCTCACCGACTCGCGCAGTTTCATATCCTACCCGAGGCACGAATATTTCAGGAGAATACTCTGCAATATGTTAGGCGAAGATCTTGCTGCCGGAAAACTGCCGGTCAGCGAACTGCCGGAAATACATCAAATGGTAAAGGATATTTGCTACAATAATGCAAAGTCCTATTTCGGATTCTGAGAAGCTGCTTTCTCGGCCTGCCTTTCAAGAAACAAGGCATGTTCGCGCTGAGCCTTTTCCACTGACACCGAACGCTTCAGTATAAAGCCGGAGCCGAGATATTTTGTGCGGACATCCTCATCTGCGGCAAGCTCTTCCGGCGTGCCTTTTTGCAGGATTGTCCCTTCATAGAGCAGATATGCCCTGTCCGTTATTGCCAAGGTCTCACCGACGTTATGGTCCGTTATTATGACGCCGATATTCTTGTATTTCAGTTTGGCTATAATATATTGTATATCCTCGACGGCAATGGGGTCTACACCGGCAAACGGCTCATCAAGAAGTATGAATTTCGGGTCTATCGCAAGGGCCCTGGCAATCTCGCACCGCCGTCTTTCACCTCCGGATAACTGTATGCCCAAGCTTTTCCTCACTTTTGACAGGTTGAACTCGTTAATCAGGGACTCCAGCCTGTCGTGTCTTTCATCCCTACTCATGCCGGACATCTCCATTACGGACATGATATTGTCTTCAACGGACATCTTTCTGAAAACGGAGGCTTCCTGTGGAAGATAGCCTACGCCCTTTTGAGCCCTCTTGTACATAGGAAGCTGCGTAATCTCTTCATCGTCAAGGAATATTCTTCCATCGTTCGGGACAATCTGACCGGTAATCATATAGAAGCTTGTTGTCTTTCCCGCCCCGTTAGGACCGAGGAAGCCTACGATTTCACCTTGTTCCACTTCCATTGACACGCCTTTGACGACTGTCCTTATTCCGTATTTTTTTACCAGATTTTCTGCACGCAATTTCATACCGCTACAATTTTGTGTCAAGTTCAAGATCTTTTACGAGGTGTTTGACCTCAGGATTGGAGTTTATGAGCTCAATGGCCTTGTCTTTAGGAAGATACGGCCGCTTTTTTATGTCATCGTCCTCTTCCACGTCCACGAGCAGTCTCAATTTTGAAGAGCCGGCAAGCAGCTGGAAACGCCGTTCCAATTCGTTAAGGAGCTTCTCCTCAATCCAGGTCTTTTGTGCATCGCTCATCACGTAGAAGGTGACTGATTTAATGCCGTCTTTTTCTTCGATTTGTATTTTTGAAGAGGACAGGGTGGTTGCAAGTCTTGGCCTGTCCTTGTAGTTTTTAGGAATTTCTTTCCAGGCTTCAACAATAGCCTCGTCTTCAGGAATTGTGTCATTAAATCCGTCCGGCACAGGGTCTCCGGACATTCCCCCTTTTGCGTCTTCTTCTTTTATAGAAGATATGGATAAGGCGGCTGCCGTTTTGGCCGGTCTCTTTCTGCCTTTGCCTTGTTTTTCCGGTGCCGGAATCTCAGGAGCCTTGTCCGATTTCTGCCCTCCGGAGTTTATCTTTGCCGTAGGTTTGTCTATATCCGGATCTTTTGCATCCTTTGACTCCGAAGCAGTGGCGGACGTCGTTGTTGCCCTGCCCTGTTCTGTCGAGCCTGCTGCTGAAGTCGCCTGTTTGCCGGAGGCTGCAGCCCTATCGGATGCCGAGCCCCCTGCCTCTGCTGAAGCCGCCTGTTCGCCGGAGGCCGTAGCCCTATCAGATGCTGCCTTGCCCCCTGCCTCTGCTCCTTGCTGCGGAAGCCCACCATTCAGAAAACTTAACTTCATCAGGGCTATCTCAATGTGAAGACGCGGATTTACGCTCGCCATATATTCCGATTCGCATTGTGTCGTGATGTTCAGGGCATCATAAAGGAATTTCAACTGACACCTTGAGGCCTGTTCGGAATATTTCGCCTTAAGCGAAGATGGCAGCTCCAGCAAGGAATCCAATCCTCCGCTCCGGGTTACAAGCAAATCTCTCAAATGCGAGCTAAGGGCGGAAACGAAGTGCAGGGCATTGAATCCCCGCGAGAGCACCTCGTCGAATTTGAGCAGGGCTGCCTGGTAATTTCCGACAAGAAAGTCGTCTACCAGTTGGAAGCAATGCTCATAGTCCAGAACGTTCAGGTTTTTCATCACCTCCTCGTAATTCACGTCATTCCCGCAAAAGGCAACTGTCTGGTCGAAAATCGTCAGTGCGTCCCTCATTGCACCGTCGGCTTTCCGGGCAATAATATGGAGCGACTCGTCCCCGATCTTCACTCCTTCCTTTTCTGCTATGTCGCGGAGATTTCCGACTATATCGGGGATGCTTATGCGATTGAAATCGTATGTCTGGCATCTTGAAAGGATAGTCGGCAGGATTTTGTGTTTCTCGGTGGTGGCAAGAATGAAGATAGCATGGGCAGGCGGCTCCTCCAGCGTCTTTAAAAAGGCGTTGAAAGCCGACTGGGACAACATGTGCACCTCATCCACAATATATACACTGTATTTTCCGATTTGAGGAGGAATATTGACCTGCTCTATCAGGGCCTTGATGTCGTCCACTCCGTTGTTGGATGCCGCATCAAGCTCGTGAATGCAGTACGAGCGTCCCTCCTGGAACGAAATGCAGGATTCGCATTTGCCGCAAGGCTCCATTTCCGGTGTGGGATTTGCACAGTTTATCGTTTTGGCGAAGATACGGGCAGCACTCGTCTTGCCGACTCCTCTCGGTCCGCAGAAAAGATATGCGTGGGCTAATTGTCCGCGAATAATCGAGTTCTTCAGGGTCTGTACGATATTGTCCTGACCGATTAGGGATTCGAAAGAGTCCGGCCTGTATTTTCTTGCTGAGACTATATATTGCTCCATACTTTTATAGCAGGCTTATAAAGTGCCTGTCTTACAAATGTAAGCATATTTTCGTAACTTTGCGACAAATGGATATTATGAAAAGGACAGTTGCAGTTATACTTTTTGCGGTAATCCCTCTAATGGCTTTTTCCCAGGCCCAGATTACCACCAAAAAAGAAAAATTAAAGGATTTCCCATATAAAATCACAAAGGTGGTCCTGACGGGGAATGCGTTCAAGGACCAGGCGATCAAGGAAGCGGTCAAGAATTCATGGACCATTTCCGCATTCGAGTTTTGCGACATGAAGGATTTCAATGCAATGAAGACAAATCCGGATTTGTATTTTCTTCTGCTCTCCGACATCAAGCAGAAAAAGGAGTCCCGTCCCGGAATTTCAGTCTTCACCCTTGTAAAAGGAGAGCCGGGGGTAAAAGATCTGAATGACATGCTTGAGGTTGCAAGTATACCTGTAAGTGCGGCCGACGAGCCATCCGGCAAGGAGATTGCGGTTATGCCTGCCCTTCTGGACATTATGCAGGAATATGTAGACAAGTCTCTTTCGAGCCGCTTTTCGGGAATAGGAAGCGTTAAGGGCAAGTTGAGCTCTACGGCAGACTTCCGGCTTATATTCGACAAGGAAGACCTTTCCCCTCAAATCGATGATAAATATATTTCCGAGAAGTTCGACAAGAAAATGCTCTTGGGGGAGGAAGATGATATTGTAGAGGCCATGATTTACGGAAGTGACGATACGGCGGTCGGCTATGTCGTAGCCCCTGCCGAGCCGGAGCCCGGCTCGCTTTGCTACACCATGCTGATAGATGCCATGACCCATGAATTGTATTATTTCAGTAAATATAAGGTCTCAAAGAACACCAACAAGGGATTTCTGAAAAGAGATATAGCCAAGATAACCGGTCCGAGAAAGTCAAAAAGATAATAGTTGCCATGATTTGCGGAAAAGCTGAATGCGGTATGCTCTATGCTGTCAGGAAAGGCGGCTCTTCGGTAGGATATTGCTCTCTTAGTATCAGGTGCGGTACCAGAGACGAGGACGGGTATAGCAGTGGAATATCTCATTTTGTGGAACATACTCTGTTCAAGGGTACTTCCGGGAAGAAGGCTTCTACAATAAACAGTTATCTCGACAAACTTGGGGGAGAGCTGAATGCCTATACGACAAAAGAAGAAATCGTGCTTCATGCCACTGTCCTGAAAGAAGACCTGCGCAAGGCCGGCTCTCTCTTGATGGAATTGGCTACAAGTCCGTCTTTTCCGGAGAAAGAGGTTAATACGGAAAGGGGGGTGGTTATAGATGAAATCCGCTCCTATAAGGATCTCCCCTCTGAAGATATATACGACCGTTTTGAGGAGAGGCTCTTCAAAGAGCATCCTTTGTCGAGGCCGATTTTGGGCACCGAGGCTTCTGTCAGGGGCATATCTTCAAAAGAGTTGCTTGAATTTGTAAGAGACAAGTTCGTCCCTCAGGCGATGGCATTCACTATTGTTTCGGGAATGGAGGAAAAGGAAATGGAGAGACTTGCCATAAGCCTGATTTCCAAGTTTTTCCCTGCCCGGTTTGAAGGAAGGGCGATTGCCGGAACTGCTCCGGAGCCGTCAGAGTGCGTCAAGGCTCTTGCCGGCAACAGATTCGATATTGTCGAGGATAAGCGCAACCATGAGGTAAATGCTGTCATAGGCGGGCTTGCACCCTCTTTGTATGATGAGAAAGCCCGGCTCGCGACCATCCTTTTGAGCAACATCCTCGCCGGTCCTGCTTCCAATTCCATATTGAATTTGGTGCTTAGGGAAAAGCACGGCTGGGTCTATGCAGTAGAGTCGTCCTATACCCAATATTCGGATACGGGGATATTGGCGCTAAGCCTCGGCTGCGATAAGTCCAATCTGGACAACTGCATGGCCGCCATTCATAAAGAGATACTTAAGCTTCAGACAATCCCGCTCTCCCCGAAAAGCCTGAAGGCTGCCAAGAAACAGCTTCTTGGACAGTTGGCTATAAGCTCCGACAACGGGGAAGCTCAATGTCTAAGTATGGGCAAGAGCCTGCTGGCTTACGGGCATATCGACTCCGACAAGACGATAAACGAGAAGATAGACGGAATCACGTCTGAGGATATTCTGAACATGGCCGTAAGGATATTCAATCTTGAAAATATATCCAAACTTGTTTATTTATAAATATGGAGACTCCGGCGGAAAAATATATCAGGGAACACAGCACTCCGCAGAGTGAGGCTTTGAAGTGGCTGGAAAGGCAGACCAACATAAGGACAAATTATCCGATAATGCTCTCCGGGGCCGTGCAAGGCCGGCTGCTCACAATGCTTGTACAGCTGACAAAGGCGGAAAGGGTACTTGAAATAGGCACTTTCACGGGCTATTCGGCTATCTGTATGGCGTATGGGTTGCCTGATAGCGGACATATAGACACACTCGAATTGAATGACGAACTGGAAGACCTTATTGTTGAGGGTTTTGAGCGTGCCGGTGTGGCTGATAAAATCAAGCTTCATATCGGAGACGCCATTCAGACATTGCAGGACATGGAGGGTTGCAGTTATGATATGGCATTTATAGATGCGAACAAAAGGGAGTATTGCGATTATTACAATTATTCCATAGATTTGGTGAAACCGGGTGGCCTGATAGTGGCTGACGACACTTTGTGGAGCGGAAAACTATTTGAAGAAACGGTGCCCAAGGACAAGCAGACGCAGGGTATAGCCCGTTTCAACGATTTGGTCGCTTCCGATTCCCGTGTGGAGACAGTCGTGCTGCCAATCAGAAACGGCCTCACCCTTATAAGAAAAAAATAACGTTTAATAAGCATATAATCATGAAAACAGGATTTACGATTACGCTTGCGGCTCTGTTGCTTTTTGTGCAGCAGGCCCTACCCGCCCAGAATAAGGATTGGGCAGGATTTTACAGATATGAGAAAGCTAATGCCGAGGTGACTGCAAAGCCAAGGGCTGTTCTGATCGGGGATTCCATTACGGACGGCTGGGCAAGCAAAGACCCGGACTTCTTTACCGACAACAACCTGATTGGCAGAGGAATAAGCGGCCAGACCTCGTCTCAGATTTTAGTGAGGGTCAGAGAGGACGCAATCGCCCTGTCTCCGAAATATCTTGTCATTTTGTGCGGATTTAACGATATTGCCCGGAACGAAGGGGCTGCTCCCGATGTTGCCAAGGCCGTAGGGAGCATTATCTCTATGTGCGAAATTGCCAAGGCCAACAAGGTTACCCCGATTGTTTGTTCCCAGCTGCCGTCATACAGCATATCATGGCGTCCTGAGATTACCGATGCCTATGAACAGGTGCTGGAGTTCAACAAATTGCTGAAAGCCTATGCACGTAAGGCTCATATAAAATATGTGGACTATTTTAATCTGCTCGCCGACAAAGAGACAGGCCGTATAGCGGACAGCTACTCCGATGACACCGTGCATCCTACCTTGGAGGGGTATAAGGTGATGGAGGAATATCTGCTGAAATTCCTTTATTAACAGCAATTAGATGTTAGCCGGAGGTGCCGTAGGGGCTACCCGTTTACATATTCTTTGACGTCCTGCTCGCTTATAGGGTTGCCTCCCAAGATGAGCAGGCGTTCCACTACATTCCTCAATTCCCTGATATTCCCCGTCCAGCTCTTTTCCTGAAGTGCCTTAAGGGCTTCGGGAGAGAATCCCTTGGCCGGCATGCCTGATTCAGTAGTAATCTGATCTACAAAGTATTCGGTCAGGAGCGGAATGTCGTCCTTGCGTTCGTCGAGTGACGGCACGTGCATCACGATAACGCTGATACGGTGATAGAGGTCTTCCCTGAACGTGCCTTTCTCTATTTCGGTACGCAGGTCTTTGTTGGTGGCGGCAATCACCCTGACATCCACCTCTATATCTTTGTCGCTGCCCACTCTTGACAGTTTCTTCTCTTGCAGCACCCTGAGCACCTTAGCCTGGGCTGCAAGACTCATGTCTCCTATTTCATCGAGGAAAAGAGTTCCCCCGTCCGCCTGTTCAAATTTGCCCTTATGCTGTTTTATTGCAGATGTGAAAGCTCCCTTCTCATGTCCGAACAGCTCGCTTTCAATAAGTTCCGATGGAATGGCCGCGCAATTCACCTCTATATAAGGCATGGCACTGCGCATGCTTTTCTGGTGGAGACTTTGAGCCACAAGCTCTTTCCCTGAGCCATTAGCACCTGTAATCAGCACTCTGGCATCAGTAGGGGCGACCTTGTCTATCATTTCCCGTATATGCTCCATAGGAGCCGAATTTCCAATCATCTGCCGGCCGTAAACCTTTTTCTTGAGAATTTGGTTGTCTTTTACGAGATTTACCTTGTCTGTGGCGTTCTTAATGGTTATCAATATCCTGTTGAGGTCCAAAGGCTTCTGTATAAAGTCGTATGCCCCCTTTTTGATACATTCCACAGCCGTGTCAATATCCCCGTGGCCGGAAATCATAATCACTGCCGAATCCACCCCGTCAGCGTTAAGCTTTGAAAGGACTTCCGTGCCTTCCATTTTCGGCATCTTAATATCGCAGAAAATGACATCGTACCTCTCTTTCTCCGCCATTTCGCAGGCTGTCATACCATCTTCCGCAGTATCTACATCATAACCCTCATCCATCAGAATCTCTTTCAGAGAATTTCTGATAGGGCGCTCATCATCAACTACCAATATCTTCATAAGATCGAAATAATAATTTATATATAATTCTATAAATATTATAATATAAAAAATAATATGCTAATACTTGCAAATATCGGGTAAAAATCTCTTACTTTAACCGATTTTTCCTATTTTTGTCTTCCGGTCATTGAGGGTCGGACTGTAAAATCCAGAAATTATGAAAATTCCTGATATTATCATAGCTGTCGATGGCTATTCTTCTACCGGCAAGAGCACCTTCGCCAAACTTATTGCCTCAAAATTCTCTTTTCTATATTTGGATTCGGGAGCATTGTACCGTGGCGTAACCCTTTTCGCTCTTGAAAACGGAATGATTGCGGGTGACGGGACCATTGACACCTCTGCCTTGGAAAAATCTCTCGCGGTACTTGATTTCCATTTTGAAAATACCGAAGAGGGCAACCGTACATTTTTGGGTGACAGGTGTGTGGAGAAAGAAATAAGGACGTTGAAGGTGTCGGAAAGCGTAAGCCCCGTGTCCGTGCTGCCTTTTGTGAGGAATTATGTGGACGAAAGGCTGCACGCAATGGCTGACAGAGGTCGTGTCGTAATGGACGGCAGGGATATAGGTACGGCTGTATTTCCGAATGCCGAGATTAAGATATTCATGACGGCCGATGAAAAGGTCAGGGCACAGAGACGCTATGATGAAATGAAATCCAAGGGAGAAAATCCCGACTTCGAGAAGGTTCTTAATAACCTTAAAGAGAGGGACTATATAGATTCCCACAGGGAGATGTCTCCACTTTCAAAGGCGGAAGACGCTTTTGTCCTTGACAATTCTGAAATAAGCCTGCACGAAGAATTGGTTTGGGTTACCGGCCTTATTCAGGGAAAGTTCGGCATTCTGGAGCGACCATGGCTTTAAGAGTTGAAATAGATTCGAACTCAGGCTTTTGCGGAGGTGTCATCAGGGCCATAGGCAAAGCCGAGAATTTCCTTGACAGCCACAAGGGGACAGAACTGTATTCCCTCGGCTCAATTGTACACAACGAAGAGGAGTTGAGCCGGCTCGGAAACAAAGGGCTTGTGCCTGTAAAAAGGGAGCAGTTGGAGGGTATGCATGGCAAGGACATACTAATCAGGGCTCACGGAGAGCCTCCGCAGATATACGAGCTTGCTGAAAAGAACGGGTTGAATGTTATTGACTGCACCTGTCCCGTGGTTTTGCAGATACAGAAAAGAATTCGCGAAGCCTATTCACGTCTCAGGCGGAATGGGGGAAAAGGCCAGATCATCATATTCGGGAAAGTCGGTCATGCCGAGGTGCTTGGGTTGGTAGGTCAGGTGGGTGGAGATGCTTTGGTGATTGAGAATATGCAGATGCTTGTCAATTCAATCCAAGAGGGCAAAGTCTTGACAAAAGGGCCTATAGAGGTGTTTTCCCAGACCACAAAAAGTCCTGCCGGTTATGCGGAAATCTGTGCTGAGCTGGAGAAAGTCATGGCTGATGCGCACGGGATTTCCGTAGAGGATTTCAGAAATACGGGATTTCTTACCGTACACAATACAATCTGCTCCCAGGTCGCCTCAAGATATGAGCAACTATTGAAATTCGCCTCCTCTCACGATGTTATAATATTCGTGTCGGGAAAAGAAAGTTCCAACGGCAAGGTTTTGTATGAGTTGTGCAGAACCTTGAATGACAGGGCTTACAGGGTTGGTTCTCCCAATGAAATTCTGCCGGAATGGTTTAACGACGGGGATTTTGTGGGTGTGTGCGGAGCGACTTCCACTCCTAAATGGCTGCTTGATGGCGTCGCCAAGAAAATTTTGCTTCTTTTCCGATAAATCAGTAACTTTGCAAACTTGAATATTTTTTAGGAATATATTAGTATACAAAACATTACGATAATATGGCAACAACAGCTGATTTTAAAAACGGCCTTTATTTGAGTTATAACGGCAAGCCTTGTATGATTGTGTGGTTTCAGCACGTTAAACCGGGCAAAGGTCCGGCTTTCGTTAAGACGAAACTCCGTAATCTGGAGAATGGACGTATCCTTGAAAACACATTTACGGCAGGAGCCAGGGTTGACACTATAAATGTGGAAAGGCGTCCATACCAGTTCCTTTATTCGGACGAGGACGGATTTAACTTTATGCACGAAGAGACTTTCGAGCAGATTCACCTCCCTCACGATGTAGTTGAAAATTCAGACCTTATGAAGGAGGGACAGCATGTGGAAATGATGTTCGTGACAGAGCCTGAGGAAAGGTGCCTGACATGCGAACTCCCTACTTATGTAACTCTTGAAGTTACTTACGCCGAGCCTGCCGTGAAAGGCAACACCGCTTCTACGAGTGCATTGAAAGAGTGCACCCTTGAGACGGGAGCAAAGATTATGGTCCCTCTGTTCATCAATCAGGGAGACACAATCACTGTGAACACTACAGACCGCAGTTACGGCCAGAGGATATAGAAAGCCCCCATTCGGTTGGGTTGAACTTGTCTTTAGGGGCCTGAGGCACGTTGGCAAAGTAGGTGATTCCGGTAATCTTTTCCAAAGCGGAAATGCTCATCATCTCTCTGCCTGACGGTCTTTGGCCTTTAAGACTGTTGGTGTGTGAACGTACAAACGCCACGCACATCAGTTCGTCAGCAGTGCACTGTGACAAAGCCTTGCCTGTATTCCCTTTCTTCGTCCTTATAAGCGCGTAGTAGAACATAGTAGGCATCGACACATCGCTTCTGTCTCCGAATGCGATTTTTTTCGGGGACACCGTGTATCCGTACCCGTCTTTGAATTGCTTGAAATAGCAACCCACCACCTCGTAAAGGGTGTCGGCACATACCAAGCCGTCCACATAGTCTTCCAGCAGGTTCCAGCCTCCTCCTCCAGTATTGAAACCCGACGAAAGCTGCGGAGCGATGTTGGTGTAATGGAACACCTGCATATTGGTAGGTCTTGAACTTGTCCTTTCCGCAGATCCGAGCATGTGACCTTTGTTGCAGCCACCTCCTGTAGCTTTTGAATTGTACTGTATGCCGGCCGGTATTGCCGGATCCTTGCCGTAGGCATCTGTCCTTTTAGTGCTTCCTTTGTACATGCTATGTCTCGGAGCTGCTACCCATACAGGACAATGATAGTCTCCGCTATAGCACACCGTATAGTTCCTTGCCGTATTTCCGTTCGGCCCTTTCTCGCCGCCGGCACAGAGATGATAGGCAAAATATTCATCGGAATTGGTCGAACTGACCATGTATTCCCCCTGCTTGCTGATGTCCATTCTCGGCAGCTCGTACCAGCCCCTCTGGTCTCCTTTTACAGACGGGAGGTCTCCGCCGGGGTTATCCCCTCCGGGGCTGTCTTCTTTCAACGTCTTGAATGACAACGTTTTGCCGTAATGATACTCGCCCTGTCCATCTACCATTACTAAAATATATGCCCTATAATAATAGGTTTTCTCTCCGGCTAAATTTACGATTGCAGCACTGAATTGTCCTGATGTCCCTGAAAAAATATCTTCCGACTGTAAGACTTCTGAAAGAGCATTTTCGGAATATCCCCACTCGAAACCTACTTCTCTCGGTGCCGCCGGAGCGTCATTGAACGAGCCTGAGAGCTTCGCGGTGAAGCCCGTGATCTCCGTAGCCTTTCCTGTAACGGCTATTTTTCCGTAATTTTCCCAGCCTTCGCCGCCGCCCGACTTGTTGCAGCTGCATGCTGTCATTGCCAGAAGGGAAATAGTTATTATTATATGATATAATCTTCTCATAATATGGAATTTATCCTATTTCTCAATATAATTGCAACAGGTAATGGCCGCGTCAGCGTCGGGCAGGCATTTCAAATCATAACAAGGCACTTTCATGGCAATAGAGGAGGCCGTAGCCGTAATCTTGTCCATAATATGTCTGTCCCACCTTATGCATGAGGCCGATGCCAATATACTTGCGTAAGCATTAAGCCCTTGTAGCGGGTTTATATCATTTTTCGGTGCCTGACTGAGCCTGACAATAGCTCTGACCTCCACTTTTATATTTCTGTAGCAAGGGGTTTTACCGCTCCACGGGCTGCCGTAGACGAAAAGCTTTCTATTGCCGTTACCGACATCCTCCAGCCGGATTACGGGATTGTCGTCATTTATCAGGTCTGTGCCTTCTATATGATTGAGCCACAGGCGGCTATGAGTGCTTTTGCCTGTGCCGCTCGTGCCGAGGAACATATTTGCCTTGCCGTTGTGCCTTATCACAGAAGAGTGCATCAGCATGGTTTCCCTTAATGCTGAATTATAGGTGAACATCATCATCAAGGCCGTGGATATCTGGAAGAGATTGGTATATGCCCCGAAGCCGGATTTTGGATAATATTCCCCTGATTTATAGTCCTTTGAAATTCTTAATGTGCCGGCTATATGCCCCTTGTCTGCATCGAATTCATAAATTGTCTCACCGTTCCTGTCGTAGATATAATAGCAAGGGGGATATTCGTCCACTTTCAATATTTGCCTGATGCGGCCGTCTGCCATTTCTTTCGTCAGCCATTCCGGCTCTGACGCGCAGACTTTCAATTTGAAAAGGTCAGCCTCCTCCAAAGTGCGGAAAGGCTCGTATTGAGAGAAATCCAAAGTCCTGCCGTTCATGTCAGCAGGCAATTCTTCCCTGCTTTGCACAAAAGTCCTCGCCGGCACGTTGTCTCCTGCCCTGGTCGGCTTGATGTCCGGGCTTTCGCCCTCTGCTGCCGAACGTATTCTTTCCAGAACGGGGCCGGTATAGTCCATGAATTTCCATGGGTTTTCAACTTCCACTCTGAATATATGGCCTCCAACTTTGTAATTCCTGCTTTCCATAAATGCAAATATAGTCGAAATCTTTTATTGGCTTGGTTAAGCTTTATTATTATATGCAAATTTATTAAATTTGCTGACAATATTGAATTTAGACCATTTCCAATGGAAAGAAAAACACGAGTAAGATTTGCCCCTTCCCCTACCGGGCCGCTGCACATGGGCGGTGTAAGGACAGCTCTGTATAATTATCTCTATGCCAAGCAGCATGGCGGGGATTTCATTATCAGAATAGAAGACACTGATTCACACAGGTTTGTGCCGGGTGCTGAAAAATATATAATCGAAGCCTTGAATTGGTGTGGGATTGTTGCCGATGAAGGCGTCGATGCCGCAGGAAATGTGGTTGAGGAGCCTTCTGACAAACATCCTCACGCCCCGTACCGTCAGTCTCAGAGAAAGGCTATCTATCGAAAATATGCCGAAGAGTTGGTGGATGCCGGATATGCCTATTATGCTTTTGATTCTTCCGAAGAGCTTGATGCTCAGCGAACTAAGGCGGAGGCGGCAGGGGAGACTTTCATATATAACCGGCTTACGCGGAAAAATCTCCGCAACTCCTTGAATATGTCTGCTGATGAAGTCGCCAGACTGCTTGAAGACACTTCCGATTGGACAATCCGCTTCAAGATGCCTGAAAATACGGTCGTCAAAATGGATGACCTGATAAGGGGGCATATCGAGGTGAACACTGATACTCTTGACGATAAGGTGCTGTGGAAAAGAGCGGACGAACTACCGACATATCATCTTGCCAATATCGTAGATGATCATCTCATGGAGATTACGGAAGTCATAAGAGGGGAGGAGTGGCTGCCGTCGCTGCCGTTACATTATCTTCTGTATCAGGCTTTTGGCTGGCAGGATACTATGCCGCGTTTTGCTCATCTGTCTTTGCTGCTTAAACCTGACGGCAAAGGGAAGCTCAGCAAGCGTGACGGGGACAAGCTCGGTTTTCCGGTTTTCCCGCTCAAGTGGGTAAACAGTGAGGGCGAGGTCTCGAGGGGCTATCGTGAGGACGGCTACTTCCCGGAAGCCTTTGTGAACCTGCTGGCTTTTCTTGGCTGGAATCCGGGTGACGACAGAGAGATTTTCTCTATGGAAGAATTGGTTGAAGCTTTTTCATTGGACCGTATTGTCAAGTCCGGTGCCCGCTTCAATCCGGAGAAAGCACATTGGTACAATAAGGAATATCTTCGCATGAAGTCAGATGAAGAATTGACAAGGCTGTTTGTGCCTGTGCTGGAGTCCCATGATTTAAAGGTTGTGGATTGCCCTGTCTGTGCAATTGCTGCCGGTGCGGATTTCAATGCGACCGGGGCTGATTTCAAGAATCATATATTCACTTTCGACTATGTGAGGAGGGTTGTGTCCTTGATTAAGGAGAGGGCGACTTTCGTGTCGGATTTCTGGACGATTGCCTCATACCTGTTCATCGCTCCGGAGGAGTTTGAAGCCTACGGAGTTAAAGCCGGTGCGGCTGTGGATCATAAGCCGGCAGACCAGAGGCGTCAGCCTGATCCGAGGGCTAAGGTTTTCGATGATGCTGCGACGGCTCCATTCTTGGCTAAGGACGTGGATAAATTCTGGAAGCCGGAAAACTATGAGTCGGCTATGAAAGCCGGTGAATATCTGGACAAGGAATATAAGGGAGATTTTTCAAAGGAAGCTGTTGAGGCGGCTTTGGAGGGGTATATAAAGGAGAATGAGTGGCCTATGGGCAAGGTGATGAATTGTTTGCGGCTTGCCCTCTCCGGTGCTTCGAGCGGTTTGGGTATTGCTGATATAGTGTCCCTTATCGGCAGCAAGGAGTTTTCCAAACGCCTTTTGTATATTCGTCAAAGGTTGGTATAGACCTCTTTTAATAACAATGCCTACGGGCTAAAAACAAACAGCTATGATTATTGGAATTTGCAGCGATCATGCCGGGTATCAGTACAAGAGCAGGCTAATACCGTTTTTAAGTAAAAAAGGATTTAAAGTCGTGGATTTCGGGACTGATTCCGAAGTGAGTATGGACTACCCTGATGTTGCCCATCCTTTGGCAGAGGCGGTTGAAGCCGGAAAGGTGGATTGCGGAATTGCTCTTTGCGGCACCGGCAACGGTATGGCCATGACCTTGAATCATCATCGCGGTATTCGTGCCGGATTGGCTTGGAACGCCGAAATAGGCCGTCTTGTGAAAGCGCATAACAATGCTAATGTTCTGGTGATGCCGGCCCGTTTCATTTCTTACGAAATGGCGAAACGAATTGTGAACACTTGGCTTGACACCGCCTTTGAAGGCGGCAGGCATGAGCGCCGCATCGACAAGATCCCGTGCTGATACGAGTGTCTGCCTGTCCTCCCGCAATGCAGTGTCTGTCCTCCCGCAATGCAGTGTCTGTCCTTCCGCAATGCCGTGTCTGTCATCTCGAATGCAGTGTCTGTCATCTCGAACGGAGTGAGAGATCTGCCCAAACGAACGCCACAGATCCCTACGCCTGCTCCGCAGGCTCTGGATGACAATGAAGGACACGTTACCGCAGATTATTACGGCCAAAGGCCTCATAATGACAATGAGTGACCTGCTTTGTCATCTCGAACGCCTGCTTTGTCATCTCGAACGAAGTGAGAGATCTGCCAAAGGCCTCATAATGACAACGAAAGCACAAGTTTATGTCTATACTGATAGCAGACAAAGATTTTTTGAACAGTAACCCCGGAGCCCTTGACACCAGCATCGAGACCTATCCGGACGGCATAGTAATCCCGATAGACAAACCCTATCGCTGGACATCTGCCGACGTCATCAGGAAAATCAAATTTACAGCCTGCCGCCATTTCGGCAAAAAAAACCTGAAAGTAGGGCACGCAGGCACCTTGGACCCCTTGGCTACAGGAATCCTGATTGTCTGCATAGGCAAGGCGACAAAACTCGCAGAAACCTACCAGAGGCATGACAAGGAATATATAGCCGGAATATCTTTCGGTGCCACCACTCCCTCATACGACCTTGAAAAAGATATTGACAGGACCTACCCTTACGGTCATATA
Source organism: uncultured Bacteroidales bacterium (assembly GCA_947253655.1). Classification (GTDB taxonomy): domain Bacteria; phylum Bacteroidota; class Bacteroidia; order Bacteroidales; family UBA932; genus Cryptobacteroides. The sequence goes on along the minus strand of CAMYAE010000015.1, from coordinate 28,489 downwards.
ACCGAAGACGCCGTGAAAGAGGCCGCCAAAACCTTCTTAGGCGAACAGGAACAGATAGCCCCATTGTTTTCGGCCAAATCCGTTGACGGTGTAAGGGCATACGAACTTGCACGGCAGATTTACAGAAAATCGAAGAATTCAGGAGAACACTTGGATTTTCAGGCAGACAACCTCCTTTCGCGTCAAATGATAAATATCTCCGAAATAGAAGTACTTGATTTCAGCCCCGACGGCCGGGCAAAACAAAAAATACAGCAATCCGCGTCAGAAGAGAATGCCCGAAACGCAAGAATAAACGTTGCGGACAATTCAGCCTTGCATCTGCCTTATGCGGAAATTAGAATTGCCTGTACAAAAGGCACCTACATCAGAGCCTTTGCCAGAGATTTGGGAGAGGCTCTGAACTCCGGCGCACATCTGTCCTCCTTACGCCGCACCAAAAGCGGCAGCTTCGACATTGCCTCGTCCCTGTCTGTCGAGCAAGCCTTGTCTATTCTTCGGTCTTGACGTGGCGTGCAACCCGGCGGATTGCTGCCACATTCTCAAGCTCGCTGCGGTTCTCTTTCCCGTCAAGTGCCAGAACAGGCTTCTGCTCCGGTTCGAAATGGAATTTCCTCACATTCTCAACCGTGCTGTAGCCTATCTTGTTGATATTGATCACCTCATCGGGCAAGGTTATTTCTCCTGAAGAAATATTCTCGATATCGTCCTTATACTTGAAGTCTTTGTCTATCAGTATCAACTTGCCCATATCCGAGCCTACCACATTTATCAGATTCATCCTGAAACCTGTGGCTATAGCCGTTATATGTATTGTGTCGCCAACCTCCGGATTGTCGTCCCATATAAGTCCTCTCTTGAATTTGCTGACATTCCCGATATGCCCGTTGATCATATCGTTGATTTTGTTCAGTTCATCCATCCTGAGCCCCTGGTCATTATGTCCGGCAGTGATGTTTATCAGCAGATTTTTCGCTGTCTTCAAATCGAAATCATTAAGCAGAGGAGACTCCAAAGCACCTTTGACGGCATCCTCAAGACGATTTTCTCCGGAGCCGCTTCCACACCCCATAAGAGCCATTCCGCTATTCTTCATCATTGTCTTGACATCCTCGAAATCGACGTTTATATATCCCGGGCGGCTGATTATTTCGGTAATGCCTCTTACGGCCGTAGCCAGGACTTCATCAGCCCTCGGAAACGCGTCCTGTACGAGCTGGTCGCCGAAATACTCATATAGCTTTTCATTATTTATAATCAGCAGGCTATCCACGTTTCTTTCAAGTTCGTGTATCCCGTCCACTGCCTTGGAAAGCGACTCGTCCCCCTCATTCTTGAAAGGAAGGGTAACAACGGCCACTGTAAGTATTCCTTTGTCTTTCGCCATTTTTGCGATTACAGGGGATGCTCCCGTGCCGGTGCCTCCTCCCATACCCGCAGTGATGAAAAGCATCTGCGTGCCGTTGTCCAAGACTTTTTCGGCAATCAGGTCCTGCGACTCCAAGGCCGCGTTACGTCCCTTTGTCGGGTTTGTGCCGGCACCGAGACCCTCGCCCAACTGAATCTTCACAGGTACATTGCTCTTTTGCAGAGCCTGGGAGTCAGTGTTGCAAACGATGAAATTGCAGCCCTGTATTTTCTGGTTGTACATGTAAGTCACTGCATTACAGCCTCCGCCACCTACTCCGATTACCTTTATAATTGAATTTTCCGGGATCCAACTTGCATCCACGAAATCCGGCATATCTATAAAATCTGTCATAATACCTCCTTGATTAAACGGACTCCTTGTTTACATTATCGTATAGGTTGCCTACCAATTCCTGGAATTTCTTTTTCCATGTGACTGAAATCCCCGGTTTCTTGGAGCCTTTTGGCTTTTTCCGTTCTTTTTCCGTTGTTTTACTTTCTTCCGTACCTCCGAACAAGTCCTTGTAGCCCTCTTCTTCACCGATTCCATTATTCTCCGGCATCTCGGCTGCGATCTCCGTGTTTTCGTCAGACAACGTCATATCCGGGTCAGGCTCAGGGGCCAAGATGCAGTTGAGCAGCCCATCAGCCTTGGCTGACAATATCATACCGACCGAAACGGTAGCCGAGGTGGAATATATTCCGTTGCACCCTGAAGCGGAGAATAGATTTCTCGAATATCCTGTCCTTACATTATATCCCGAAAGCTCTTTTATATATCCCGAAAGGTTGCCGAGAGCCGCCCCACCTCCGGTAAGTACGATTCCGTCCCTAAGGACATCGGCCATTCCACTGCACTGGATCTCATACAATATGGCATCTATAATCTCTTTTGCCCTGCAGGTTATTATTTCTGAAAGATATTTTACCGGAATCTGCTTGTAGCCCTCCATTTCGTCGTCTTCAATCTGGATTATCTTTTCACCGAGGCTCTGGAGCTTCTCTGGCATGCAGGCACCGAAAGCTTTCTTTATATTTTCTGCAAGGTCTTCCGAAATCGAGCACTCAGTCCTTATGTCCGATGTTATTACTTTGCCACCGAAAGGTATTGAGGCATAATGTCTTAATATCTTGCCTTTATAGATTGTAACGGATGTGGCACCGCCTCCGAAGTCGATCAGGGCGACACCGTTTTCCATTTCATCATTTGTCAGTACGGCTTCGGCAAGAGCCCCCGGCGTGAAATATTTTCTGGCTATAGCCACCTGTAGATCATTGAACACCTTGTCAATGGTCTTGACCGAACTCTTTTTGCCGATAAACAATTTGAAGTTGCCCTCAAGGGATTCGCTGATCACTCCTATTATGTCACTCTCAATCAATTGGAAATTCTCGTCATCTGAGAATGATTGGGCAACAGCCCCGTACAGTTCCTCTCTCTCTGGATCTTCAAGCGGATAGCTGTCCTGGGCCATGCTTTTCAGGCTTTCTATTTCTTCCTCTGTAATACTCTCGTCAGGATTGCTCCTTTCCACACTTGCCTGGGACACTTCCTGACGCACATCACATCTCGGCAGACCGACAACGACCTGCATAATCTTGATTTTCAATTCCGTTTCAGCTTCGGCAATCGCCTCCTTGATTGGAGCGGCGGCTTTTTTGGGATTGAATACCGCACTGTTCCTTATGCCGAAAGAAGGCCTTTCCTTGTAATATTGGATCTGTACATTGTCCCCTTCGATTTTAGCTACGGTCAGAGCGATTTTCGAAGATCCCAAATCCACGGCTGCAATATAACGTTCACCCATATATCTGAAATTTTTTATTCTTTTTCGCGGCAGATTATCTGCCCGTTATATTTTACATTAACATAGGTATAATGCCCTTTCTCTTTAGTAGGGGCTATATATTTATAATAATCCTCAATTTTTCCAAATTTCCTTTCCACATTTTCCGGCCGGCCGAATACGAATTTCTCGCGACCCTCCGACGGCAGGAGCAGAATATCCCCATTAGGGGCAACGCTGATACGCTTGACCCATTTTTTCCTGTCCTTATCGGACTGTATTGTCTGTATTAACTGTATCAGCCCCATTAGCCACTTCCTCTCTTTCAATGTCTTTGCAGGCCCTTTGTAGCCCGGTGCCACGGTAAGCGGAATATCCCCGTCCACTGTGCATACATAAGACTTATACCCGTCTTGCAGCGGGAAGATGAAGCCTTTTTCATCGGCATAATATCCTCCGTCTCCAATCTTAAATCGTACAATAGGCTCTCTCTGTACAATCCTGACATGCAATATGCCGTCTAATGTCGTGTAGGCCTCGCTTTTCAGCACAGCACTCCTGTTGTCAAGGATTGCCTCTATCTTTTTCAAATTCACGCTGTCTATCCTCTGTCCTACATACACCCCGTATTCTTTGTCAAGTGCCTTGCGCACATCCTCCTTTGTGACAAACCCGAGGGTGGCACTGTCTGCTATCACCACTTCCAGCTTATGGCAGGTTACGGTCCTCCTGTGATCGTTGCTTTTCTTGTTGAGCACAACAATCAGAAGAATTGACAACCCTAATATAATTGCCGGCACCAGTATCCGCCACAAGTTTCTAATCATCTCTATATCAGTCTCTTCTTCAATAATTCAGTAATCGGCTCTATATATCTGTCAATATTGCCTGCCCCGAATGTAGCCAGCACGTCCAGAGGCTCTTTTTCTATATATCCTATAAGTTCTTCTTTCGTGATGAGCACTTTTTCCGGAGCGGTTACCTTGTCAAAAATAATCTGTGACGTCACTCCTTCAATAGGCTCCTCCCTGGCGGGATATATATCCAGAAGAATCAGTTTGTCCACCTTGCTCAACGCCTCTGCAAAGCCTTCGGCGAAGTCCCTCGTCCTTGTATAAAGGTGCGGCTGGAAAACGGCAGTCAGTTTCCTGCCTGTAAATATACCCCTGATAGAGCTTATAGCACTTGCCAGCTCCTGCGGGTGGTGGGCATAATCATCAATATACGACAATTTTTCGGTATTCAGATGCAGATCAAGCCTTCTCTTCACCCCTTTATAGCAGCCGACCGCCTTTCTTATCGCTTCTGCGTTTATGCCGTAGGTAAGGCACACGGCTGCTGCCGCTATGCTGTTCTCGGCATTGATCCAGCCCGGCGTTCCTGTTTTCATGCCTCTTATAGCCCCCTCCGGGTGTACTAAATCAAATGTGTAATAACCCAGATTGTCCTGAACAATGTTATCGGCATGAAAATCGGCCTCCGCATCGTTGTAATGGTAGGTGAGTATCTTCGCCTTAGTGTCTTCTGAGGATATTGGAAGCCCCTTTTTGATAATCAGCGTTCCTTTCACCTGTGCGGCAAAATCCCTGAACGCCTGCCGATAGTTCTCCAAATTCCCATATATATCCAGGTGGTCTGCGTCCATTGCCGTTATCACAGCAATGTCCGGGAACAACTGCAAAAACGACCTGTCGAATTCATCGGCTTCGGCCACCATTACGGGATTATGGCTTACGAGCATATTCGTATCGTAGTTTTTCGATATACCGCCTAAAAACGCCGAACAACCTTCTTCGCTATTCTCGAAAATATGAGCTACCAATGTGCTGGTGGTCGTCTTGCCGTGAGTGCCGGCTACGGCTAAACATTTCTGCCCTTTGGCAATCTCTCCCAACATCTTCGACCTCTTGATCACTCGGTAATCGTTCTCCTGCACATAGACCAGCTCTTGCAGGTCGTGAGGAATCGCGGGCGTATATATTACGAGGGTGCTGTCTTTATCTTTTGGAATATAGTCCGGATTGTCTTCAAAATGAACAGGTATGCCTTCCTCAATAAGCCTGTCAGTGAGCGGAGAGGGCGTCCTGTCGTAGCCTGACACAGCCAGACCCTTGAATTTGTAGTATCTGGCTATTGCACTCATCCCGATACCGCCTATCCCGATAAAATATATTTTCTTGTATGTTGCCATCAGCCTAAAATTTTATATGCCTGCTCCACAATAGCCATATCCGAGTTCGGCATTGCCAGAGCCGCGATATTATTTTCCAAAGAAGATATTTTTTTAGGAGACTTGAGGGTGTATATAGCAGTCGCCATAAGCTTTTCTTCGGCTTCCGCATCCTTTACGAGCATGGCGGCTTCCTTGTTCAGCAGGGCCATGGCATTGTGCGTCTGGTGGTCTTCTGCCACGTTGGGGGACGGCACGAAGATGACAGCCTTATGGGCTGCACAAAGCTCTGACACCGTGCTTGCCCCTGCACGGGATATTATCAAGTCGGATACGGCGTATGCAAGATCCATTCTTTTGATAAAGTCAAAGCAGTGTACCTGATTTATTGCCTTGCCGCCAATGCCTTGAGCCACAGCTTCTTTCATAAAGGCGTCCACCTCCTCCTTATAATATTTGCCGCACTGCCATATTATTTCAACTTCGTCCCCTCCGGCACAGCCGTCTTTTATCCATTTCATCACCGACTTGTTCAAAGTGTAGCTTCCCAGACTGCCGCCGACAATAAAAAGATGTTTTTTGTCAGGGTCAAGTCCGTAGAAGTCAAGCCCTTCCTTGATTGTTTCGGGAGTTGCCGGGACTATATCTTTCCTTATCGGATTGCCGGTAATCACGATCTTTTCGGCAGGGAAGAATCTTTCCATTCCCGTGTATGCCACACATATTTTCCCGACTTTGCCCCCAAGCATCCGGTTGGTTAGCCCGGCATAGCTGTTTTGCTCCTGAATGAGGGTAGGTATATGCTTTTTTGCTGCCTGTTCCATTAGAGGGGCACTCGCATAGCCCCCGACACCTATGGCAATGTCCGGCTTGTAGTCTTTCAGGATTTTAGAAGCCTTGCAGCGGCTTGAGAGCCATTTGAAAGGCACTTGAATGTTATTCATGATATTCCCAAGACTTAATTTTCTTTGTAGCCCGGCAATAGGAAGTCCTATAATCTCATATCCGGCAGCCGGCACTTTCTGCATCTCCATTTTGCCTTTCGCCCCGACAAAAAGTATCTCCGTCTGAGGATTTACCTCTTTCAGTTTGTCTGCTATGGATATTGCAGGAAATATATGGCCGCCTGTGCCGCCGCCACTGATTATTACTCTTAATTTCTTGAATGCCATTATATTATGATTTATCTATATCTTCCAATGTCCTCAGGTCGTTCATCCTGTCTCTTATGTCATCTTCCGTTTCCACAATAGGCCTTGCATCCATGGTCTCGCGTTCTATCTTTTCTTTGGCCATTCTGCTGATTGACAATATTATGCCGAAAGCTATGCTGAACATTATGAAAGAGCTGCTTCCGTGGCTTATCATCGGCAGCGTCTGGCCTGTCAACGGTCCCAGGTCCACATTTATCATCATGTGCAAAAGTGCCTGTCCCGAAATCAGGATTACAAGTCCGGCTATGGCTGTTTTGGCAAATACCCCACCGCAGTTCTTGACTATTATCGACCCCCTTGCGAGGAGGCTGCCGTATAGGATAAGTACCGCCAAAGCACCTAAAATTCCATATTCCTCGATTATGAATGCGAACATATAGTCTTCAAACATAATAGGGACAATATACCTCTGGGTGCTCTTGCCCGGTCCTTTGCCGATTAGTCCGCCCTCGCTGACTGCGATTTTGGCACTTATAGGTTGGCGGCAACCGTCGAGCACTTTCTGGAAGTCTTCCGTCCCGACTGCCTCTTTTAATTCCCGTTCCGGGTTATTTCCCAATCGGCCTATCGCCGTTCCGATATGGGTGAAATATTTTCCTCCCGATATATAATGAATGCCTATGCAGCAGGCCAATAACACTCCGACAACCAGCACAAAAGGTACCAGCTCCTTAATCTTTATCCCTCCGACAAGTATGGTCACTGCCATGGCCATTCCGATAAACAGGGCACTGGACATGCTGCCACCTATTATCAAGATACACACGCTGACGATAGGGAAGTATATATACACCGCTTTCTTCCAGAAATCCTTGCCCATGAAAGCATATCTTTCCGTATTTGCCAACATATTGGCTATCTTGAAGTCATCCCTTTTGTAGGCATCTACGGCCCAAGCCAAATACATTATCATTAATATCTTGACAACCTCGAACACATGGATCTGTTTGCCGAATACCGAAATCACACGCCATGCGTTGTTTATCTTATGAGCCTCAAAGAACGGAAGCTTTATATGGAACATAAGGCAGCATAACAGCAGCAGTGAAATGGCATATCCGAATTGGGACAATATCCTGAATATTCCGATCTTACGGATATTGTAAAGGCCTATTATTATTAGAAGCCCAAAAGACACCACAAACAGCTGTTCCCGGATAATAGCGGTTCTGGTGCTCTTAGTCATAAGCGCCAGCAAGGGGGTGGAGGACGAGATTGCCAATATGGAGATCATCATTAGTAGAAGTACGATCATCCACGTAATCTTGTCACCTTCAAACCCGTTCACAAAATCCCGGATTCCGTTATGTTTTTTGGCTGCAGGCATTGATAATGTCGGTTATGGGGTTAAAGGTTTCTTACGGCCTCTTTGAATTTTGCTCCCCTGTCTTCATAGCAGGAGAACAGATCAAAGCTTGCACAGCAAGGACTGAGAAGCACAACGTCTCCGTCGGTCGCAAAATTGCTTGCCGCTTTTACAGCTTCTTCCGCCGATTTCGTGTCTTTCATCTTGTCTTTGCCGACAATGCTTTCGAATGCTTCGTGGAACTTGCGGTTGTCCAGTCCAAGGCAGACAATGGCCTTTACCTTGTCCTTAACAAGTCCTTTAAGCACGTCATAATCATTCCCTTTGTCTGTTCCTCCCACAATCCATACCACAGGCTTGCTCTGGCATTCGAGGGCATACCAGGCTGCGTCCACATTTGTGGCTTTGGAGTCGTTGATATACAGCACTCCTTTTACGCTCAGCACCGGCTCCAACCTGTGCTCGATAGGCTGGAAAGTCTCTAAGGATGCCCTGATAATCTTGTTCTCGATACCTGCGGCCTTGGCGGCAAGAGCGGCAGCCATTGAATTGTAGATATTGTGCTTTCCGCCGAGAGCGAGTTTTTCAAGATAGATGTCGCATTCGTCCTTTTCGTATTTTACGACAATTTTGTTGTCTTTCAGGTAGGCACCTTGCTCCACCTCGCCTTTTTGAGTGAAAGGCAGTTTCTTCGCCTGTGTGATGATCTGGCTCAGGTGATTTATGGTAATCTCGTCATCCGAGTCGAAGATGAAGCAGTCTTCCGGCCGAAGGTTTCTTATAATACGGAATTTTGCCTTGACATAATTTTCCATATTATAATCATATCTGTCAAGGTGGTCAGGTGTTATATTGGTGATAATGGCTATGTCCGGCCTGAAATCATAGCAGTTGTCTAATTGGAAGCTGCTGATTTCCAGCACATAATAGTCAAAATGCTCAGTCGCGACCTGATAGGCGTAACTCTCGCCGATATTGCCGCCGAGACCGACGTTGAGACCGGCCTGCTGTAGCAGATAATATATAAGCGAGGTTGTGGTGGTCTTCCCGTTGCTGCCGGTCACGCAGATTTTCTTAGCCTTGTCATAGCGTCCGGCAAATTCTATTTCCGAAACGATATGGATGCCCTTGCCGATGATTTTCTGAATCATCGGTGCGGCCGTCGGTATGCCGGGGCTTTTGATAATCTCGTCAGCATTGAGTATTCTCTCTTCCGTATGCTGTCCTTGCTCAAACGGTATCTCCCATTTGTTGAGTATGTCCACATACTGCTGTCCGATTTCTCCCTTATCGGAAAGAAAGACCTCAAAACCTTTAACTTTTGCCAGCACAGCGGCACCTACACCGCTTTCCGCTCCACCAAGTACTACTATTCTTGACATATCTCCAATCTATTATCTTATCTTAAGCAGAGCCAGGGTGGCTACTGCCAATATCAATCCTATTATCCAAAATCTCGTGACTATTTTCGCCTCCGGAATGGCGTGCACAGGCTTTTTGATCAGTGCCGGAATTCCTTCTTTCTGGAAATGATGATGCAGGGGCGACATCTTGAAAACCCTTCTGCCCTCTCCGTATCTGTGTTTGGTATATTTGAAATAATATCTCTGTATGATTACCGAAAGGCTCTCCACGAGGAAGATGCCGCACAGAATCGGCAGCAGCAGTTCTTTCCGGATTAGTATGGCACCCACGCCTATAATTCCTCCGATTGTAAGGCTTCCGGTGTCTCCCATGAACACCTGGGCCGGGTAGGAGTTGTACCACAGGAAACCAATAAGAGCACCTACAAACGCCGACATGAAAACAGCTATTTCCCCGGCTCCGGGTATATACATTATGTTGAGGTAGCCCGAATTCAACAGGTTGCCGCTCAGCCATGCCAGAATGCCGATTACCACGCCTACAATCGCAGATGTCCCTGCCGAGAGCCCGTCCATGCCGTCTGTAAGGTTGGTGCCGTTGGAGCAGGCCGTTATGACTATAACTATCATCAACACATAGATTGCCCACTTGCTGTACCAGCCCCACCTGCCTTTGAAAGGGGAGAGCATCTTATAGTCAAATTCGTGATTTTTCACGAACGGGATTGTCGTTTTTGTGCTTTTTACGACATTCTCCGCCTTCCATGTGCCTGTCTCCACGACCATTTCGGAATCTATGTCCAAATGCTCGCTATCCCTGTCTACAAACCGGCTGTCGCTCACCTTGACCTCCTCCCTCACTACAATATCGTTGCTGAAACATACGGTCAGACCTACGATGAAGCCTAAAATCACTTGGAGAAAGAGCTTCCATTTTCCGCTCATTCCCTCCTTGTTGTGCTTGAAAACCTTGATATAGTCATCGGCAAAGCCTATGGCTCCGCACCATAAAGTCGTGACTAATAATAATATGATATATATATTCGTCAGGTCTGCAAGCAGAAGTACCGACACTGTGACGGCGAGTATGATTATTATGCCGCCCATTGTCGGAGTGCCTTTTTTCTGTATTTGCCCCTCTAAGCCGAGGTCTCTTATCGTCTCTCCAATCTGCTTGCGCTGCAACCAGGCTATAATATGTTTTCCTGCGAAAAATGCGATAAGCATGGCTGCCACACTTGCGAGCATGGCTCTGAAAGACAGGTAGTTGAACAGCCCCTGCCCAGGGATGTCAAACTGCTTCAGATATTCAAACAGATGATATATCATAATTGTTCCCTCATGTTTTCAAACACTTCGGCCACCACTTCACGTTCATCGAAATGTCTATGCTCGTTTCCTATAATCTGGTAGGTCTCATGGCCTTTGCCGGCAAGAAGTACGGTAGCCCTTTCAGGTGCGAACATTATGGCCGTCTTTATGGCTTCGCGTCTGTCGGCAATGAATATTGCCTTTGACAAGCCTTTCTTGTCAAATCCGGTTTTTATGTCCTCCATTATGTCTTCAGTCTTTTCAGTACGGCTGTTGTCCGAGGTTACGACAACACTGTCGGCGAGAGCTCCGGCTATTTCAGCCATTTCCGGCCGCTTTGTCTTGTCACGATCTCCGCCGCAACCGAAAAGGCAGATGAGCTTGTCCTTCGGGGCTATGTCCCTTAGTGTCTTGAGAACATTCTCCAAAGCGTCCGGGGTATGGGCGTAGTCTATGACCACCGAAATGTTCTTAGGACCCCTTATCGTCTCAAGGCGGCCTGCTGCCGGCATGAGTTTGCTTATGGCCACCAAGGCTTCCTGCCTGTCTGCACCTAAGACGATAGCGGTCGTGTAGATTGCCAATATGTTATAGGCATTGTGCTGTCCTATAAGTCTTGTCCAGGTCTCAATGCCGTCGAGTCTCAACTGCATTCCGTCGAAGCTTTCTTCCATAATCCGGCAGGTGTGGTCCGCCAGTTTCCTGCATGAGTAAGTCACCACTTTAGCCTTTGTGTTCTGTACCATTACCAAGCCGTTTTTGTCATCGAGATTTGTGATTGCAAAAGCGTCTTGCGGCAGGTTGTCGAAGAAAAGTTTCTTGCATCTGAGATATTCCGCAAATGTCTTGTGATAGTCGAGGTGGTCGTGTGTCAGGTTAGAGAAGATTCCGGCCTTGAATTTCAAACCGGTCACCCTTTCCTGTGCCATTCCTATTGAACTTACCTCCATAAAGCAATACTCGCAGCCGGCATTTGCCATATCATTGAGCAGCGAGTTTATTGTGATTGGGTCTGCTGTAGTGTTTTCCGTCTCAAACCTCCTTTGCCCCACATAATTTGCAATGGTGGAGAGCAGACCGCAATTATAGCCTAAACTCATGAAAAGATTGTACAGCAGAGTGACTGTGGTCGTTTTGCCGTTTGTGCCGGTTATGCCTACGAGGGTCAGTTTTTGGGACGGATTGTCGTAGAAATTGGCCGCCATTATAGCCTCGGCATGCCTTACGTCCGCAACTTTTACGAAAGTGACGCCCTCTATTGCCGCTTTCTTGCCCGACTTCGCTTCCGCATCGTTGGTCGGATTTACCGTCGCGAGTTGGCTGGCGAGGGCTTTCTCGTCTTCATAGATAATGGCTTTTGCTCCTTTTCCGATAGCGGAGCTGATATAGTTGTGTCCGTCTGTGGCGAAGCCTTTTACTGCAATGAAGGCTGTGCCGGCAGACACCTTGCGGGAATCGGTGCATATCGAGACAATGTCTATATTTTCATTGCCCCTTATATCCAGTACTTCACTGTCTCTTATTATGGTTTTAAGTAACATCGTATTTAATTTTTCAATGCTATTGTCTTGTCTGCGATTTCTCTGAAAGTCATTGCCGGCAGGGTGCCCCCATAGAATATCTCCCTGTTCAGATATGAGTATATGACAACAATCGCCGTGTATTGTGGCCTGTCGGCCGGGAAAAAGCCTACAAAAGTCGCCTGATATTGTTTTCTGCCTTTTTCGTCTTCGTAAGGATTTCGGCTCTTTCTTGTGAATTTAGGGTCAAGTACAATTCTGGAAGTACCGGTTTTACCGGCTATAGGGCACAGCGCTCCTTTCAGCATCCGTCTCCCTGTACCCTCTTCTGTGACCCGTCTAAGTGCCCTCGTGAGGGTGTCAGCCGTCGTTCTTGAACAGATTGAGCCGTTAAGTACGCTCGGTCCGAGTTTTTTCCTTACAATTCCGTTCTCTTCAATGGCTTCCACGAGATAAGGCTTCATCATTTTCCCCTTGTTGGCAATGGCGTTATAGAAAGTGACAGTGTGCAAAGGAGTTTCCGCCACCGAGTACCCTATGGCTATGGAGCCGAGATCGGTCGCGCTCCAGCTCTTCGAATCCGGCGAAGGGATTGTCGGGGCCTTAAATCCGTCGAGATCGAAATCGTAGGCCTCTCCGAGCTTGTACAGGTATAGTTTGTCAATCATCTTTTTCGGCTTACGACCGTAATTATCAATAGCCAACTTCCTGAAAACATAGTTGGAAGAAATCTCAAAGCCGTGTAGCACGGATATTTTATTCGTCTTGTTAATCCTTTCATAATCGGCTATATGCTGGTCTCTTTGAAAACCTTTAAGCACTCCGTGATTTGTCTCAATCTCATCGCTTAGCTTCACCTTGCCGTCTTCGAGCAGACTCATAAGGGTTGTGCTCTTGAATACCGACCCCGGCTCTCCTGTGCGTCCGATTGCCATATTATAGCTTTCGTTCATCGTGCCGTCCGTTGAGTCCCGGAGCAGATTTACCATAGCCCTTATAGCCCCCGTCCCCACGTCCATTACAATCACGCAGCCACCCTCAATTTTAGGGTTGTCTGCAATTTGTTTCCGAAGTGCATTATCCGCAATGTCCTGTAAGTCAATGTCCAGGGTGGTCCTCAGGTCAAGCCCGTCTTTGGCTTTTACGGAGGCACTGTCGGCATTCGGGATTATGGCCCTGTTGTCGGTGATTTTCATCCACTCATAACCCTCCTTGCCGTGTAGCACGTAGTCAAAACGACCTTCGATTCCTATCTTGTTGTTGCCGTTGCTATTGCTGTTGTCTTTGACATATCCGATAGTCCTTCTTGCCAATGAGCCGTAAGGATATTGCCTTGTGTCATGTTTTTCAACTATAATCCCGCCACGGTATTGCCCTTCATTGAACAACGGAAGACGTTTAACGCTTTGCAAAGTCTCATGGTCTATAGACCGCCCGATTTTCATGTACCGGCTGCCGCGTTCCCGCCCCTCGATAATCATGGAGTAGTAGGCCGAGCCGGTTTTGTCCCCGTAGATTGAAGCAAGACCTTTTGCCAGTTCACCGGCCTTAGACCTCCATTCCTTTTCTTCCTTACTGCCTTTTGCCGATTTTTGGACAGTACAGTCCATATATATTTGGTACATTGGCGTAGACATGGCCAAAAGCCTGCCGTCGTGTGCAATTATGGCTCCTCTCGTAGGATATATTTTCTCTTTTATGCTTCTTGGCCTGAAGTATCCCGACAGCGAGTCATCTATACGGTAGAACAGCTGTATCTGAGCGATTCTGAAAATAATCACAACCGCAGCCATAAGGAACAGCAAATAGAAGACGTACAAGGTCATACCGATCTTGTCCCTCTTCTTGCTTTCTTTTTTAACCTCTTCCTTTATGACAGGCATCTTTCCAACCGATTATTTGTCTATTCTGTATGCAGGCTTTTTCGGCAAGGTCACCTCAGAGCCGTTTTCTTTCAGCAGCTTGTCCACAACGGTAATTCTGTTCAGGCTTACCATTCTGACCGTTTTCTGAGCATGGTATATTTTCATATCATTCAAGGTAACCTTGTTCTTTTCCACCTTTACCAATGTGTTCTCCACCTTTATTCCTATCCATATCATCATCCAAATCAGGAAAAATGTATAGACGATGTGCAAAAAGTATTTGTCGCATTTGATCCTTATAAGGAACTCCCCGTGTAATATCGCGATGAAGCTGTTCTTGATTGCTTCCCATATATTGCTCAAATTCATAGGCTTCCCTCCTTTTTGCTGGCTTGTGCCTCGTTGGCCTCCGGCTTTTCGGCTACACGGAGTTTTGCGCTGCGTGCTCTGGTATTCCCTGCTATTTCGCTTTCCTTAGGAAGAATCGGCTTTTTGTTTACCGCCGTCAAAGGTGCTTTTTTCCGTCCGAAAAAGTCTTTTTCTTCTATTCCGTCTATATTTCCTGCCTTGATGAAGTTCTTGACCATTCTGTCTTCGAGGGATTGGTAGGTGATAATTACCAGCCTTCCGCCCGGTTTCAGCGACCGTGCCGCCCCGTACAGGAACTTTTCAAGGGCCTGCATTTCCCCATTTACTTCAATTCTGAGCCCCTGATACACTTTTGCCAGATATTTGTGCTCTGCAAATTTCGGCAGCACCGGTGAAATAGCGTTGTACAGTTCGCCTGTCGTACCGATTTCCCCCTTAGAACGGGCGTCTGCAATCAGCCGTGCCAGCCGTCCGGCATTATCTACTTCTCCGTAAATCCTGAATATCCGCTCCAATTCCTTAGGCTCATATCCGTTGATTATATCCTTTGCAGAGACAGCGGACTCCTTGTTCATCCTCATATCCAGCGGAGCGTCGTATCGGAAGGAAAATCCCCGGCCGGCAGTGTCAAACTGATGTGAAGACACTCCGAGGTCTGCCAGGATGCCGTCCGCCCCTGCATTTTCAATATCCTCCCCGCTCTTGAACGCCTCAAGGCTCAGATAATTGTGTACAAATCTGAAGTTGTTGTGTATCAGCACCAACCTCTCGTCATCAATCTTATTGTCGATAGCATCAATGTCACGATCGAAGGCGATGACCTTGCCGCTTTGATTTAAGCGTGAAAGAATCCCGGCAGTGTGACCACCGCCCCCGAATGTGGCATCGACATATATTCCGTTTGGGTTTGTTATGAGGGCTGAAATGCTCTCATCAAGCAATACAGGTGTATGATACTCAGACATTTGACTTCCTCCTATCTCTTCTGAGAAAGTCTTCCGGCTATTGCAATGTATTCTGCGTTTGAAATCTCGCTGGCCTCATATTTTTCTTTGGCCCAAAGCTCAATCTTGTAATCATTGCCGGAGAACACTATCTCTTTGGTTACACCAATTGCCTCCAAAAGTTTCCGGGGGACTGTAATTCGGCCTAATTTGCCGTCAGGCTCCACTATGGCACGGTTGCGCATATATTCCCTCCAGAACATAGCGTGCTCTTTGTTGAAAAGATCGAGTTTTGATTTGACTTCCTCGCTCCGGCGTTGCCATTCCTCAAAGGTGTACATCTCAAGGCAGTCCTCGAAGATGTCTTTTCTGATGACAAATCTGAGATCGCCGTCGGCAGGCATAAGGGACTTGAATGCCGAAGGGAAAACCACTCTTCCCTTGTCATCCAGTTTTGCTCCGTATTCGCCGATAAAGGTTATCATATCTATCTTTCACGCTATTGCTACAAAGATAAATATAATTTTCCATTTTGTTCCACTTATTTACAAATTTTTCCACAAATCGATGAATGTCCCAATAATGAGGAATTTCTATTCCAAAACAACTTTCTTTATTTTTAATTGCTCAAAAAAAAGTGTATATTTGTAAGTTGCGTTAAAACCCGGAAGTATAACTTCCGGAATAAAGCAATAATTAGCTTTCTTTTGAATAATTCATAAAACAAATATGAAAATGAAAAACGTATTGTCAATTGGAAAAATCATCGTCCTAGGGATAGTTTTTTCTTTATTGATTTCTTGTAGCGGCATCAGTTTTTATATGCCGAAAGGAGCAAGAGGCGTTGATGGTAAACTAGCTTATGAAGTTTGGAAAGACGAGGTCCTTTCCGGCAAAATTCAATGGCCGAGCAACAAGGTGGAGCTTGCTGATTTCCTCCTCTATTGCAAAGGGGAGAAAGGCGATAAGGGCGATAACGGTCAGTCTGCATACGAGATGTGGAAGGGAATGGTATCTCAGGGCGATGTGGCCAATCCGCACGAGCAGGGCAAGAAGTGGCCTAAAGACAGCAACACAGAGCCGGATTTCTGGAACTTCCTTACAGGCCGCGACGGTAACAGCCCTTATATCGGCACGAACGGCAACTGGTTCATCGGTGGTAAAGACACGGGAGTAGGCGCCAAGGGAGAAAAGGGTGCAAAAGGAGAGAAAGGTGAAAAAGGAGATGACGGCGTTAACGGTCTGAACGGCAAGGACGGCAAGTCCGCTTACGAGCAGTGGAAAAGTCTTGTGGCAGACAGCACTATTCACTGGAAAGGAGGAAAGGAGGTAGAGCACTTCTTCCTGTATCTTAAAGGTGCACAAGGCGACAGGGGCGATAACGGAGAAAACGGAAAAGACGGCCAGACGCCACGAATCGGTGAAGACGGCAACTGGTGGATTGGCGACACTAACACTGGTATCAAGGCCACCGGCGATAAAGGCGATAAGGGCGATCAAGGCGAAACCGGAGCGACGGGAGATAACGGAGCAGACGGCAAGAGTGCCTATGAACTGTGGAAAGATGATGTTGCGGCAGGCAAGATAACCGACCCTAAGACAGGAGAGGTCTGGCCGAAGACAGAAAATACCCAGACGGATTTTTACCGTTACCTCAGAGGAGCCGACGGGGCCAAAGGCGCCAAAGGTGATAAGGGCAAGAAGGGTGACAAAGGCGATAAAGGTGATAAAGGTGAGAACGGTTTGTCCGCATACGAGATGTGGAAAGAAATGGTATCTAAGGGCGATGTAACCAATCCGCACGACCCAAGCAAGAAGTGGCCGGCAGACAAAGACACAGAGCCGGATTTCTGGAACTTCCTCATTGGCAGAGACGGAAACACCCCTTATATCGGTCCAAATGGTAATTGGTTCATCGGAAATAATGACACAAGAGTAGGTGCCAAGGGAGAAAAGGGAGTCCAAGGCGAAAAAGGCGATAACGGCGTTAATGGTCTGAACGGCAAGGACGGCAAGTCCGCTTACGAGCAATGGAAGAATCTTGTTGAAGACGGCACTATTTCATGGGATGGAGGAAAGGATATAGAACACTTCTTCCTGTATCTTAAAGGAGCGAAAGGAGACCGAGGCGAGAAGGGTGAAAACGGAAAAGACGGACTTACGCCAAGAATCGGCGAAAACGGCAACTGGTGGATTGGGAATACCGATACAAACATCAAGGCCGCCGGCGAGAAAGGCGAGAAGGGCGATAAGGGCGAGCAAGGCGAAACCGGAGCGAACGGAGCAGAAGGCAAGAGTGCCTATGATCTGTGGAAAGATGATGTTGCAGCAGGCAATATAAAAGATCCTAAGACAGGAGAGACCTGGCCTGCAACTGATAGCACCCAGACAGATTTCTACCGATACCTCAGAGGAGCCGACGGAGCCAAAGGCGAGAAAGGCGAGACCGGAGATAAAGGAGATAGAGAAGACGGCCTTAACGGTAAGAGTGCCTACGAGGTATGGAAGGAAATGGTATCCAAGGGCGATGTAGATAATCCTCAGAAGCCGGGCGAGAAATGGCCGGCAGACAAGGTCAGTGAGAACAACTTCTTTGAATTCCTCACCGGTAAAGACGGAGCGAGAGGTCTTAAAGGTCTTAACGGCAAGGACGGTAAGAGCGCCTATGAGGTTTGGAAAGATGAACTTGAATCGCGTTACGGCACTCCACGGCAGTTGAAAGATCCTAAGACGGGTGAGGTTTGGCCAAAGGAGAATAACGGCATGAACGATTTCCTCGAATATATTGGAGGAAAGCCGGGAGAGAAAGGGTCAGACGGAAGACCGGGAGAAATCGGAAAGCCTGGTGCTACTGTTGAGATTATAAGAGGATATGTGAATGTAATAGCACAATATTACCAGCAGGAGCATGGAGAGTATATAGAGCCGTCGGAGGGACTGGTAGAATATACCGTTTATGATGAGAACGGCAATAAGGCTCCTGATGGAACCATTGTGCAAGGCATGCCAGGACTTCCGGCAGATAGAAAAGATACTGTCTATTATGATGGATCTTTTTTTATATGTAATCAAGATTTACCTGATGCCATGGAGCTGGCTCCCGTAGAAAAACGTTGGGGCAAAGTGGCTTCTGTTACCTTCCCCGGGAAAGAGCCTAAAGAATCGGCAATGAACACATACGTTCCTTGCAGGATTCATACCCGGGTGCAGCGTAATTATTACATGAAGCCGGAATTTAATGGTTATTACAGTGCTGTTCTTATGTCTTTCCTTGTACAACGCAAAATGTCTCCGGATTCCGAATGGGAGAACTTACCGGAATATTTGGATGCAGAGCCGACCTTCAAGATATATCGACTCAAAGATAAAAATTCTCCTATAGTTTATAATCCGGATGATTATCTTGACGACGGCACGAGGCTAACGTTTCGTCAAGATATTAATAAACCAATCGAATCGGGCGTCAATCGTAGACAGAAAGATGATATGTCTATTATAAAAAACAACAGACGTCCTTGGGATGGAAAAGATAATTATGTTGCGGTGGCTGCATGGTTTTATGCTGATGATTTTTGGGGAGGCAAGCCTGTATTTTGGAATGGAGTTCTTAAAATGCCTCCTTTGCAGTTACCGCCGCTAATAAAAAAGATAGTTTTGAAAGGTTTAAATGGGGAAACGTACCCTTCTTTCAGCGAAGTGGAATGCACTTTAGATACTTCCGCCGTTGACAGATCTTTATTGTTCAAGGACTTGAGTGTGCAACAACTTCCGGATGGCAGGGAATATATAGAGCCTGTTGTGTATAGTAAAAGCGAAGTGGATGCAATTGAAATGTTGTATGTCGGGACATTGTTCACTCTTCCGGGTCAGGGGGAACTGAGCTCGTGGTCAAGGCCCGTATCTCTTTCAAATCCTGTAGTAAGACTGTTTGACGTGTCTTTGGGGTCTACGTTGAAGATAAAAACTGAGAGCTATAGTGAGGTCTTTTATAATTCACCTTTTGATATCGGCTCAATAGAAAGAGTCGAAGGTCAGACGAATCAGTATTATTTCAAGAAGGCAAACCCGAACATGCCCGACGTTGAGGTGGTATTTGAGCCATAATTATTTTAATGGATATGTCAATGAATAAATATTTTTTAAGTATAACGGGTTTGCCGTTTTTATCGGTTCGAAATTTGATTCATATTATGAATAGGAGTTTTCTTAGAACAGGAAAGATTATTGCACTTGCGATAGTTTCTTCTCTATTGATTTCTTGTAACGAAATCAGTTTTAATATGCCTAACGGTCCTCAGGGTGAGGCCGGCAGATCTGCTTATGAGGTTTGGAAAGACGAGGTCCTTTCCGGTAAAATTCAATGGCCGAACGACAAAGTGGAGCTTACTGATTTCTTCTTCTTTTGCAAAGGGGAGAAAGGCGATAAGGGTGATAACGGTCTGTCTGCATACGAGATGTGGAAAGGAATGGTATCTCAGGGCGATGTAGCCAATCCGCACGACCCAAGCAAGAAGTGGCCTAAAGACAGCAACACTGAGCCGGACTTCTGGAACTTTCTCGTAGGTCGTGACGGGAATACTCCATATATCGGTTCAAATGGTAATTGGTTCATCGGAAACAATGACACAGGAGTAGGAGCCAAGGGAGAGAAAGGAGCAAAAGGAGATAAAGGCGAAAAAGGAGATGACGGTGTTAACGGTCTGAACGGCAAGGACGGCAAGTCCGCTTACGAGCAATGGAAAAATCTTGTTGAAGACGGCACTATTTCCTGGGATGGAGGAAAGGAGATAGAACAATTCTTCCTTTACCTTAAAGGAGCGAAAGGTGATAAGGGTGACCAAGGCGAGAAGGGTGAAGACGGCCAAGACGGCCTGACGCCAAGAATCGGCGAAAACGGCAACTGGTGGATCGGAGATACCGATACGAATATCAAGGCCGCCGGCGATAAAGGCGATAAAGGCGATAAGGGCGATCAAGGCGAGACCGGAGCGACCGGAGCAGACGGCAAGAGTGCCTATCAGCTGTGGAAAGATGATGTTGCAGCAGGCAAGATAACCGACCCTAAGACAGGAGAGGTCTGGCCTGCAACTGATAGCACCCAAACCGATTTCTACCGTTACCTCAGAGGTGCCGACGGTGCCAAAGGTGCCCAAGGCGATAAAGGAGATAAGGGAGAGAAAGGAGCCAAAGGCGATAACGGTCTGTCCGCATACGAGATGTGGAAAGAAATGGTATCCAATGGCGATGTAGATAATCCGCACGACCCAGGTGAGAAGTGGCCGGCAGACAAAAATACAGAGCCGGATTTCTGGAACTTCCTAATAGGCCGTGACGGTAATAGCCCTTATATCGGTTCAAACGGTAATTGGTTCATCGGTGGTAAAGACACGGGAGTAGGTGCCAAGGGAGAGAAAGGAGTGCAAGGGGATAAAGGCGAAAAAGGAGATGACGGCGTTAACGGTCTAAACGGCAAGGACGGCAAGTCCGCTTACGAGCAATGGAAGAATCTTGTCGAGAAAGACTCTATCCATTGGACTGCGGGGACAAACATTGAACATTTCTTTCAATACCTTAAAGGAGCTAAAGGAGACCAAGGAGAGAATGGTGAAAACGGAAAAGACGGACTTACGCCAAGAATCGGCGAAAACGGCAATTGGTGGATCGGAGATACCGACACAAATATCAAGGCCATCGGCGATAAAGGCGATAAGGGCGATCAAGGCGAAACCGGAGCGACCGGAGCGACTGGTGCAACCGGCAAGAGTGCCTACGAACTGTGGAAAGATGATGTTGCAGCAGGCAATATAAAAGATCCTAAGACGGGAGAGACCTGGCCTGCAACTGATAGCACCCAAACCGATTTCTACCGTTATCTTAAAGGTGCAGACGGAGCCAAAGGCGATAAAGGCGATAAGGGTGATAAAGGAGAGCGAGGCCTTAACGGTAAGAGTGCCTACGAGGTATGGAAGGAAATGGTATCCAATGGCGATGTGGATAATCCTCAGAAGCCGGGTGAGAAATGGCCGGCAGACAAGGTAAGTGAGAACAACTTCTTTGAATTCCTCACCGGTAAAGACGGGGCCAAGGGTCTTGACGGTCTTAACGGCAAGGACGGCAAGAGTGCCTATGAGGTCTGGAAATATGAACTGGAAGTGCGTTATGGGACTTCCCAGCAGTTGAAAGATCCTAAGACAGGCGAGGTCTGGCCAAAGGAGAAGAACAGTGTAGACGATTTCCTCGAATATCTAAGAGGAAAGGACGGAAAGGATGGAGAAGACGGGAGACCTGGAAAACCGGGAGAACCCGGAGTTACAGTCGTGGTTGTAAAAGGATATGTGAATGTAATAGCACAATATTCTAATCAGGCTGTTGGCGAGTATGTGCGTACATCAGACGGAGGGGTGAGGTATCTCGTTTTTGATGAGGAAGGCCAGGCGGCTCCGGAGGGAACCATTGTGAAGGGAATGCCGGGACTTTCTTACGATAAAACATATACAACCGATGCGGATGGAGCTTTCATTATCCCAAAAGAAGATTTACCTGATGTTGTGGATATGGCTCCCGTAGACAGACGTTGGGGCAAGGTGTCTTCTGTTAAATTTCCGGGAAAAGAGCCGAAAGAATCGACAAAGAACACATACGTTCCTTGCAGGGTCCATACCCGTATGATACTTTCCGGAAAGCCATATTTAAGCTATGATTGTAGGATATACTTCCATGTACAGCGTAAGCTTACTCCGAATTCCGATTGGGAAAGCATTCCGGGCGATCTTCCTGCATTAAAGTCAACTTTAACTGCTTATGAAGTCAAAGATAAAACTGACCCTTCAAGTTATGATGTTAATAAAGTTATAGGCATAAGTTCAAGTAATGACGAGTCTATTGATCGTGCAGTCGGTCTGAATATTAGACGTCATGTGAAGAATAATGTATTTGATATCAAAAACAGTTATGATTCTTTTTGGGATGGGAAAGACCATTATTATACCGTAATAAGAAAGGATACTTATTATGGAGAAGAAATAAAATGGAATGGTGTTGGCAAACTTGCTCCTGTTCAGGCAGTTCCGCCTCTCAAAAAGATAGTTTTAAGACGCTTGAAAAATGTAAAGTATCCTTATTTTGAGGAAGTGGAATGCACTTTCGACACTTCCTACGTTGACAGATCATTGTTGTTCAAGGACCGCATGGCAGTTCATTATCTTACGAACGGTATGGAATATACCGAGCCGGAGCTATATAGCAAAAGCGAAGCAAATGAAGTGAAAGCATTATACGTGGTAATGGGATTTGATAATCTTGAATTAGGAGAACAATACTCTTCAAATGAAGATTATCCTTCAACCATTGCAGCTCCTGTTGGAAAAATACATAAAGTATATTTGGGCTCTATGGTTAATTTAGGTAGCAAGAAGAATCACCTTTTTCTTCATCATTGGTATAGAACGGTAGCTATCGGCTCGATTCAAAGTGTCGCCGGCAAGACGAATGAATTTTATTTAAAGAGGGAGGATTTCCCTAATATGCCTGACGTAGAGGTGGTTTATGAGCCGTAATTATTTTAAGAGATATGACAATGAATAAATATTTTTTAAGTTTGGCGGTATTGCTGATTTCATCGTTACTTGTGGTCAATGCCCAGGAAAAGCCCAAAAAGGCATGGGAACTCGGTTTGGGCGGAAGCGCTTTGCAGATGACGCGTTTTACAATGCTGGATGCGGTCAAGCAGTCTGACGGAAGTTATTTCATCAAGACAGACAAGAGGGATGTCCTGTTCGGAGGAAATCTGTACGTTGCACACGAGTTGTGCCGTTCCTGGTATCTGGATTTCCAGGGCACAGTCGGATATACCAATGACCCTGTATACGGTGGTAAGCAATCCCGTTGGCTTGGAATGGCAGGTCTCGGACTACAATGGAGATGGGGGCAGCTTTTCGATTCACGATACATTGATCCGTACCTCAGAGTTGGAGGAAACTATATGTACAAGGGTTTCGACACCTACTATGCCGAGACATCGGCCATAGACGGACAGGATATAAGCTGGACAATGTCCAACGACTACAACAAGAGCGGAGCAGATGCAAGGCATCTATTCCCGATAGCCGCGGGAGCCGGCGTGAACATGTGGCTGAACGATCATTTCGGTATCGGATTGCAGGGCGACTATCTTGTGATGCCTCACAAGGATGTGGCCAACGTGTGGCAAGGAACCGTCCGTTTGATGTACAGGATAGGCGGAAGTTCCAAGAAGCCTGCCCCTGAGTATGTAGAGAGGGTAGTGGAGAAGCCTGTGGACAGGATAGTGGAGAAGATTATTGAAAAGGTAGTGAGAGACACTGTGTCTGTGGAGAACGAGATTTTCCGTTTGTTCGACAATGTCTACTTCGATTTCGACAAGTCTGCCATTACTGCGGAGTCACAGCCGGTGCTTGACGATGTTGCGACAATCATGAAGAGCGACACGAGCCGTCATTTCCTGATAATGGGCTTTACGGATGCACGCGGCAGCGAGGCCTACAATGTGGGTCTGTCTGAAAGACGGGCCAAGGCTGTCGTGGACGCTCTTATTGCCAGAGGCGTGCCTGCGAACATGCTCAAATGGTATGGAGTCGGCAAGCGTGCGGCGTATGCCAAGCCGGCGGATACCGACAAGGTACGTCGCGGCGACCGGAAGATAACAATAGAAATTATCACAAATATGGACTATTGGGAGTGTCTTCCTTCGAGATAACTTTCCGATATAAATTTGAAAAGTTAAAAATTTACAGTATCTTTGTAGACTATTTAATAATTAATATATAAACATGAAAAAAATTAAAAACTTGTTTCGAATAGGAAGAATTACGGCGCTTGTGCTGCTGGTTTCTTCTTTTTTGAATGCTTGTAGCGACATTAGTTTTTATATGCCGGAAGGAAAATCGGCTTATGAAGTTTGGAAAGGAGAGGTCCTTTCCGGTAAAATTCAATGGCCGAGCAGCCAGGTGGAAATCGCCGATTTCTTCCTCTACTGCAAGGGAGAGAAAGGCGACAAAGGCGATAAAGGTTTGTCCACATACGAGATGTGGAAAGAAATGGTGTCAAAGGGAGATGTAACCAATCCGCACGAGCAGGGCAAGAAGTGGCCTAAGGACAGAAATACAGAGCCGGATTTCTGGAACTTTCTCGTAGGTCGTGACGGGAATACTCCATATATCGGTTCAAATGGTAATTGGTTCATCGGAAACAATGACACAGGAGTAGGAGCCAAGGGAGAGAAAGGAGCAAAAGGAGATAAAGGCGAAAAAGGAAAAGACGGCCTTAACGGTATTGACGGTAAGGACGGCAAGTCCGCTTATGAGCAGTGGAAAAATCTTGTGGAAAACGGCACTATTGAGTGGACCGGAGGAAATGAAGTAACACAATTCTTCCTTTACCTTAAAGGAGCACAAGGCGAGCGTGGCGAGAATGGCAAAGACGGTACAGACGGTCTTACACCTCGAATCGGCGAAAACGGCAACTGGTGGATAGGTGACACCGATACTCATATCAAGGCAGCCGGCGATAAAGGTGAGAAGGGGGATCAAGGAGAGAAGGGCGAGACCGGAGCAGCGGGAGCGAACGGAGCTAATGGAGCAGACGGCAAGAGTGCCTATGAATTGTGGAAGGATGATGTTGCAGCCGGCAAGATAACGGACCCTAAGACAGGTAATACCTGGTCTGCATCTGAAGATACCCAAACGGATTTCTACCGTTACCTTAGAGGTGCCGATGGAGCTAAAGGAGCCAAAGGTGACAAAGGCGAGACCGGAGCTACAGGAGCGACCGGAGCAGACGGAGCGAAGGGAGCAGACGGCAAGAGTGCATACGAGATGTGGAAAGAAATGGTGTCAAAGGGAGATGTAACCAACCCGCACGACCCAAGCAAGAAGTGGCCTGCTGGTGACAACAAGGAGTCCGATTTCTGGAACTTCCTCATAGGACGTGACGGGAATACCCCTTATATCGGCTCAAATGGCAATTGGTTCATCGGTGGTGAAGACACAGGAAAAAGTGCCAAAGGCGAAAAAGGAAAAGACGGCCTTAACGGTATTGACGGTAAGGACGGTCAGTCCGCATACGAGCAATGGAAAAAGCTTGTGGAAAACGGCACTATTTCTTGGACAGGTGGCACTAAGGTGGAGAATTTCTTCCAATACCTTAAAGGAGCGAAAGGAGATAAGGGTGACCAAGGCAATAAAGGTACAGACGGTACAGACGGCCTGACACCTCGAATCGGCAACAACGGCAACTGGTGGATCGGTGACACCGATACTCATATCAAGGCTGCCGGCGAGAAAGGTGAGAAGGGTGATCAAGGCGAGAAAGGCAATCAGGGCGAGACCGGAGCGACCGGAGCGACGGGAGCAGACGGCAAGAGTGCCTATGATCTTTGGAAAGCCGATGTGGAAGCAGGCAATATAAAAGATCCTAAGACAGGTGCGGACTGGTCAAAAGCAAAGAATACCCAAACCGATTTCTTCGAATATCTAAGAGGAGCCAAAGGCGACAAAGGAGCGACCGGAGCAGACGGAGCGAAGGGCGCAGACGGCAAGAGTGCATACGAGATGTGGAAAGAAATGGTCTCCAAGGGCAATGTGCCTAATCCTCAGAAGCCAAGCGAGATGTGGCCGAAAGAGAAGGTAAGTGAGAACAACTTCTTTGAATTCCTTACCGGTAAAGACGGGAAGAATGGCCTTAACGGTAAAGACGGCAATAGTGCCTATGAGATTTGGAAGGAAGAACTTAAATCGCGTTACAACACTGCCGACCCGTTGAAAGACCATAGGACCGGAGAGGTTTGGTCTATTGACAGGGACAGCAAATACGATTTCTTCGAATATCTAAGAGGAAAGGACGGCAAAGACGGAACTGGAGTAGAACCGGGATCTGGCGGAAAACCGGGAGCTGATGGAAAACCGGGAGAAATCGGTGAACCGGGCGTCGTAGTGGAAGTTATTCAAGGTAAGAGGAATGTCATAGCACAATATTCTCAGCCGGAGTATGGCGAGTATGTGCGTACAACCGACGGAGGGGTGAGGTATCTCGTCTATGACGAGCAATCTGAGCCTGCCCCGCAAGGGACTATCGTAATGGGCATGCCGGGACTTCCTGCCAATAAATTCTATACCACCGATGCAGAGGGAGCTTTCATTATTCCAAAAGAAGATTTGCCGGATACCGAGGATATGGTCCCAGTAGAAAAACGTTGGGGAAAGGCAGCTTCTGTTACCATTCCGGGCAAAGGCTCGAAAGAATCGGCAATGAATACATACGTTCCTTGCAGGGTTCATGTCCGTATGGTCCTTGCTCCGCGAAAAAAGGTTACTCAATATATGGATGATGATTATAACATATACTTCTATTTCCAGCGCAAGCTTTCTCCGAAAGATAAATGGAAAATTGTACCTCGTTACCTTCCAAAAGTGATTGCAGATATCCATGTTTATGAAGTTACAGATAAAAATGACCCATTAAGTTATGACGTTAATAAAATGATAAGAGAAGACATGGTTAATATGAATGGGGACACGTCTGAGAATAGTGATGTACGTGTTCGATTCACTCGCTTTATGAAAGAAAATATGCTTAACCACTATTATGTCTACAATTACTATTGGGACGGAGGAGACCATTATTATACCATAGTAAGGAAAGAAAAATATTATGGCGAACTGATGAATTGGAATGGAGTTATAAAAATGGTTCCTTATCAAATACCTCCGCTTCTGAAAAAGATAGAATTGAAAGGGTTTAAGGACGGTGAACTTCCTGTGTTCGAATCAATGAAATGCACATACGACATGACCACTGTCGATAGATCCTTGTTTTTCAAGCGGGAATTGGACGTCAAAACACTTTCTAACGATATAGAATATATCGAGCCAGTGTTATATACCGAAAGCGAAGCAAATGGATTAAAGCCATTCTATATTGAAGCTAAGCTTGGAACAGAGGTAGGAAAGAATTTATCTACAAGTGAAAATAACCGTTCTTCACTTGTACAACCTGTAACAGAGCTTAAAGGCGTCTATTTGGGTTCTACAATAAAGTCATGCGTCGCATCCCATATATATTATCAATACTTGACCATAGCTTCTCAGAGAGAGTCTTTGGGTACGATTGAAAGAGTTCCAGGTAAGACGAATGAATTCTACTTTAAAAAGATAGGCTATGCCAAGCCTGAAATGCCTGACGTAGAAGTGGTTTATGTGCAGTAATTATTTTAAGAGATATGACAATGAATAAATATTTTTTAAGCTTGGCGGTATTGCTGTTTTCATCTGCACTTTTTGTGGGCAATGCCCAGGAAAAGCCTAAAAAGGCATGGGAGCTCGGTTTGGGCGGAAGTGCCTTTCAGATGACACGCTTTACAATGTTAGGTGCGGTTAAGCAGTCTGACGGAACCTATTTCATCAAGACGAACAAGAGGGATGTCCTGTTCGGAGGAAATCTGTACGTTGCACATGAGCTATGCCGTTCCTGGTATCTGGATTTCCAGGGTACCGTCGGATATACCAATGACCCTGTATACGGAGGACACCAGTCCCGTTGGCTTGGAATGGCAGGTCTCGGACTACAATGGAGATGGGGCCAGCTGTTCGATTCACGATACATAGATCCGTATCTCCGCGTGGGAGGAAACTATATGTACAAGAGTTTCGACACTTACTATGGCGAGACGTCAGATGTTGACGGTAAGGATATAAGCTGGGCAATGTCGAACAACTACAACAAGAGCGGCGCTGATGCAAGGCATCTGTTCCCGATAGCGGCCGGAGCGGGCGTGAACATGTGGCTGAGCGATCATTTCGGTATCGGGTTGCAGGGTGACTATCTTGTGATGCCTCACAAGGATGTCGCCAACGTGTGGCAAGGGACAGTCCGTTTGATGTGCAGGATAGGCGGAAGCTCCAAGAAGCCTGCCCCTCAGTATGTAGAGAGGGTAGTGGAGAAGCCTGTGGACAGGGTAGTGGAGAAGGTTGTAGAAAAAGTGGTGGAGAAGATTGTCAGAGACACTGTGACTGCAAACAGCAACATTATCCGTTTGTTCGACAATATCTACTTCGATTTCGACAAGGCAACTATTCTTGCCGAGTCACAGCCTGTTCTCGATGGAATTGCAGCCATAATGAAGGAGAATCTGTCCCTTCACTTCCTGATAATGGGCTTTACGGATGCACGTGGCAGCGAGGCCTACAACGAGGGTC
>CAMYAE010000014.1 GCA_947253655.1 uncultured Bacteroidales bacterium | reverse complement strand
GTCATATCTCTTAAAATAATTACGGCTCATAAACCACCTCTACGTCAGGCATATTCGAATTTGCCTTTTCAAAATAATATTTATCGGTCTCCCCTTCAACTCGCTTTATCTTGCCAAAATTGATTGAGTTATAATAAGCGAAGGAATTCTCTTTAGAACAACCATTTATATTAGCCCCCAAATATACTCCTAAAAGTTTGGTGACAGGAGCATCTATTGATGCCGGATTGTTCCCACTTGAAGCAGTCTGAGTCCCGACTCCGGAAATATTATACGTTGCTTGCGAGTAGAAACTCTTGAACGAACTTGCTTCGCTTTCGCTATATAACTCCGGCTCAATATAGTCCATACCATTTGGCAAAACTGTCTTTTTCATAGCTCTCTTGAAAAACATCGCCTTGTCTACTGTTGCCGGATCATAGGTAATTTCTAATCCTTGAAAAGTAGAATTATCAGTAGCATGATTGTTCTTTCTTAAGACTATCTTTTTAATCATAGGAGGAATTTGATAAGGAGCCATTTTACATACCCCGTTCCATATTATCTTTTCGCCATAATAATCCTTATCTCTTACAACAGTAAAATAATTATCCTTACCGTCCCAAAAGCGTGGGACTGAGTTTTTTATATTAAACACATTGGTTACGACATAACGGTTGGGCCTAAAAGGAAAGTTTTCGCTCATATTGACGGAATTGCTCTCGATATTTTTGGCTGTATCAAAACTTTTCGGGTTGCCCTTGTCTGTAACTTCATAAGCTGTGAAACGAGAGGATATTTCCGGAAGATATGGCGGTAATACTTTCCACTCATCATTTGGAGAGGTCTTTCGTTCCACCTTAAAGTTCAGATTATGCTCATAATCTATAAAAGGACTTGTTGTAGTAAGAATCATACGTATATGCATCCTGTTAGGAACATACGTGTTCTTTGCAGACTCCTTTGGTGCTGCTCCCGGCAGGGTTACGGAAGCTACTTTACCCCAACGCTTTTCTACAGGTTCGGTCTCCGTTGCATCCGGTAAATCCTCCTTGGGTATTAAGAAAGCACCATCGGCATCGGTAGTATATGATTTGTCAGCAGGAAGTCCCGGCAGCCCCTTGACGATAGTTCCTGCAGGGGCAGGATTGGCCTCCTCATCAAAGACACGATACCTTACCGCTCCGTCGGTTATACGCACATATTCCCCGAACTCAGGTTGTGAGTATTGGGCTATGACATTAGGAACCCCTTTCACGATTACAACTGTGGCTCCCGGCATACCAGGCTCTCCGGGCTGTCCGTCAGATCCATCTTGTCCGTCCTTGCCGTCTTTTCCTCTCAGATATTCATAGAAATCGTCTATGCTGTTCTTTTCCTTAGGCCATATTAGGTTGGTTTTATGGTCCTTAAGCTGCTGTGGAGTACCGAAACGTGTTTCCAATTCTGTCTTCCAAAGCTCATAAGCGGATTTACCGTCCTTACCGTTAAGACCGTCCCGGCCATTCGCTCCGTCTTTACCGGTGAGGAATTCAAAGAAGTTGTTCTCACTTACCTTATCTGTCGGCCATTTCTCGCCCGGCTTCTGCGGATTATCCACATCGCCCTTGGATACCATTTCCTTCCATACCTCGTAGGCACTCTTGCCGTTAAGACCGTCTGCTCCGGCCTTTCCCGGATCGCCTTTGGCTCCGTCAGCACCTCTAAGATAACGGTAGAAATCGGTTTGGGTGTTATCAGTTGCAGGCCAAACCTCACCTGTCTTAGGATCTTTTATATTGCCTGCTGCAACATCATCCTTCCACAGCTCATAGGCACTTTTGCCCGTCGCTCCCGTAGCTCCGGTCTTGCCTTGCTCGCCAGGATCGCCTTTATCACCGGTGGCCTTGATACCAGTGTTAGTGTCGCCAATCCACCAGTAGCCGTCTTCGCCAATTCGCGGTGTCAGGCCGTCTGTACCGTTTTTACCGTCTTCGCCCTTCTCACCCCTTTCGCCTTGTTTACCTGTAAGGTATTGAAAGAAATGTTCAATGTTTGTCCCACCAGTCCAATCTATAGAGCCTTTATCGACAAGATCTTTCCAAAGCTCGTAAGCAGACAAACCGTCTTTGCCATTAAGACCATTGTCTCCTTTATCTCCCTTGTCACCTTTGTTGCCCTTATCTCCTTTATCGCCCTTATCTCCTTTATCGCCCTTGGCACCTTTTCCTGTGTCTTCACCACCTATAAACCAATTACCATTTGACCCGATATAAGGAGTTTTTCCGTCACGACCTGTAAGGAAGTTCCAGAAATCGGACTCCTTGTTGTCACCAGCAGGCCAATTCTTGGTGGGGTCGTGCGGATTGGGCACGTCGCCTTTAGATACCATTTCCTTCCACATCTCGTATGCAGACATGCCATTTTCGCCTTTGCAATAGAGGAAGAAATCGGCAATCTCGATCTTGCCGCTCGGCCATTTGATTTTACCGGAAATGACCTCTTCTTTCCAAATTTCATACGCCGACTTGCCAGTATCCCCCTTTGGCCCTTTAGGCATATAAAAATTAATCCCGCTACAAGCGATAATAAAAGAAGAAACTAACGCGAGAGCGATAATTCTTACAAACCGGAACGAAGTTTCCAATGTTTTCATAGTCAATATATTTATACCTTGTAAAGTTAGAAAAAATTATTTTAATTATATAAAATAAGTATTGTATTTCAATAATTTAAAGACAAAACGGATAAAAAAAGAAACGGTGCTTGATCCACACCGGTAAAGTCGGTTAATATAAGAAGAGGAGTATTTGGCACTGCTCAGCAGCACTAACTCAAAATGTATATAGGCTTATAGAAGAGCAACATAACTACTTCTTAGCCGTATCGGAAGCGAAGAACTTGTATTGGAAAAATATCAGATAGAAAGCGCCAACCGTGACGCAGCTGTCAGCGAAATTGAATATCGGCTCGAAAAAGCGTAAAGGCTGACCGCCGACAAACGGAAGCCACGACGGCCATGTAGTGTCGATAAGCGGAAAATAGAACATATCCACTACCTTTCCGAACAGAAAAGGAGCATAACTGCCACCGAATGAAGCGACAACGCCCGGCTCGGAAGCAGAGAAAATCATCCCGTAGAACAGGCTGTCTATTATATTGCCGAATGCCCCTGCCGTTATCAAGGTAAGTCCCACCAGCACTCCTGTAGAGACCCTCAAATCACCGTCAATACCGTGACGGAAAGCCTCCTCTGAAGAAAGTTTTTTCTTTCGGGACTTGGATTTGGAAGATCCGTCCAAAATACCGTCGTCAGGAATACCGTCATCAGAAATGTCGCCGGCCAAATCGGCATTCGCAACACCTGAGCGACGCACAAGTTTTGTAATCCACCAGCACAAAAAGCCAAAGAGAACGATCCTGAACAAAGAAAGCAGCAACTTGCCCGCTGTGCCTCCGAACTTCATTCCAAAAGCCATTCCCTCGTTTTCAATAAAGAAAATCTGGAACCAATTGCCGAAGACACTGAAATGATCACCTATGGCCATATTGGTCTTGACCAGGACCTTGATAATCTGGTCAACAACCACAAGAGCAATGCCTAAAAACAGCAGACCTTTCCCCCTGGAAATCTTCATGACCGGCTAATTCTTACCGCTTTTTGCCAACATCTCCTTAGCCTCGACGGTAAGAGTAGCGTGAGGGACAAGGCGAAGCCTCTCCTTAGGAATCAGTTTGCCCGTGACACGGCATATACCATAAGTCTTGTTCTCAATGCGTCCCAAAGCAGCTTCGAGATTCTGAATAAACTTAAATTGTCTTTGAGCAAGCTGGCTCGCCTCCTCTTTGGACAGCTGCATTGCTCCGTCATCCTCAACGGTCTTGAAAGACGGAATAGTGTCCTCGATATCATTCGTTCCGTTGTGCATTACAACCTTGCGAAGGATATCGTATTCTTTCTTTGCCTTATCAAGCATGCCAAGGATAATCTCCTTGAACTCAGCGAGTTCCTCATCACTGTACCTTGTTTTCTCGACAGATTTGCAAGCATCTTCCGATACCGCTGCCAGGGTAGTTTTCTTTTTTTCATCCATAGCAATATGCATTAAAAAATTCTAATGTTCGCGTGTAACAAGTATCCTTACAGGATTATTGTCCCATTCCACTTCTACAGCACCGGACGGAGCTGCAGCAATGTCTTCAAGCTCGACAGAAACAGCTAAAGTCTGCGAAGCCACATAATCGCGGTATTTCTCCAGCGAAGCCTCTATCTCCTTTTTATCGACGCCTGACGCATATATATTTACATTTACTTTATCTGTAACCTCAAATCCATTATCCTTTCTAAGATTCTGAATTCTGTTTATAAGCTCTCTGGATATACCCTCCTTTCTCAACTCATCCGTAATCTCGATATCCAAAGCCAATGTAAGCGGTCCGTCGGTAGCAACAAGCCACCCCGGCATATCCTCAGAAGATATTTCATAATCTCCGGGATTCAACACTACATCTCCTGAAGCCAAATTCAGGGTATATGCCGTACCGGAAGTCTCGCTGTCCTGTATTTCCGATATCTTCTTCTGGTCAAATCCGGCAAAGGCTGCGGCTATCTCTTTCATCTGCCGCCCGTATGCCTTGCCGAGTCTCTTGAAATTCGGCTTTATCTTTTTGGTTATTATTCCGGCTGTCTCGGAAATAAACTCCTCATCCTTGACATTGACCTCTCCAAGAATAATATCCTTGACCATTTCCAACTGCTTGCGTACCTTGCCGGAGATTACGGGTACAACTATCTTCGACAAAGGCTGACGCACCTTGATATTGACTTTCCGGCGCAGGGCGAGCACCATTGAAGAAGCTCTCTGAGCCAGGCTCATCCTCTCTTCAAGGTCTTTGTCAATGACGGCCTCGTTCGCCTCGGGCATCATGACAAAATGCACGGATTCCGCACCCGAAGGCACCAAATCGAGGTAAAGTCTATCCATGTAGAAAGGAGCTATCGGAGCTGCAAGCACTGCGATCGTCTTAAGCACTTCATGCAAAGTCTGATAGGCCGAAAGCTTGTCTTCGTCCATATTTCCTCCCCAGAATCTCTTCCTGCCCAACCGCACATACCAATTGCTGAGATGGTCGCAAACAAACTCTTGAATCATGCGACCTGCAGAGGTTATATCATAATCTTCATAAGAAGCCCTCACGTCCTTGATAAGGCTGTTAAGCAATGAGATAATCCATCTGTCTATTTCCGGACGCTTGTCATAAGGCACTGCGGCCGTCTGCGGGTCGAATTTATCCACATTCGCATACAATGCGAAGAAAGAGTAAGTGTTGTATAAGGTACCGAAGAATTTTCTTCTTATTTCATCGACACCGGACTCGTCGAAACGAAGATTGTCCCATGGCTGGGCATTGGTGAGCATGTACCAACGCAGAGCGTCAGGGCCGAAATTATCCAGAGCCTTGAAAGGATCGACAGCATTGCCGAGCCTCTTGCTCATCTTCTCGCCGTTCTTGTCCAGAACGAGACCGTTTGAGATAACCCTCTTGAAAGCCGGCGTCCCGCTTACCATAGTATGAATGGCGTGCAAAGTATAGAACCAACCTCTGGTCTGGTCTACGCCCTCAGCTATAAAATCAGCAGTACGGCCGAATTTAGGCGAACCAAGACCTCTGAGCCCCTCCTGTGCATAAGGCATTGAGCCGGAATCAAACCATACATCAATAAGGTCGGTTTCCCTTATCATCTTTTTGCCGGAATCGGACACCAGGAAGATATTATCGACATAAGGCCTGTGCAGGTCTATTTTGTCATAGTTGGCCAAAGAGTTGTCCTCCAGGTCGAAGCCCTTGTCCTTAAATGGATTGGAAGCCATAATACCGGCAGCGACAGCCTTGTCCATTTCTTCATAAAGCTCTCTCACAGAGCCTATACATTTCTCCTCCTTGCCGTCTTCAGTCCGCCATATCGGCAAAGGAGTGCCCCAGAAGCGGCTCCTACTCAAATTCCAGTCCTGGATGTTCTCCAGCCACTGCCCGAAACGGCCTGTTCCTGTGGATTCAGGTTTCCATGTTATTGTCTTGTTAAGAGCGACCATCTTGTCTTTAACGGCCGTAGTCTTGATAAACCAGGCATCAAGCGGAAAATAAAGCACAGGTTTGTCTGTTCTCCAGCTGTGAGGGTAGCTGTGCACATGCTTCTGAATCTTGAACGCCTTCCCCTCCGCTTTCAGCAACATACACAAATCCACATCCAACGTCGGGGCGTCTGCCGGTATTGACTCATCGTAGGCATTCTTAACATAACGTCCGGCATACTCTTTATAGTCAGGAGAGACATGGGATGCAACATATCCGGCATCAAGGTCTTCAAGCCTATAGAAACGGCCATCCCTGTCCACAAGTGCCTGGCGGTTACCGTCCTTGTCTATCGCCATCATCGGAGGAATTCCGAAAGCGACTGCCACTTTCTTGTCATCAGCTCCGAAAGTAGGGGCAATATGCACTATGCCCGTTCCGTCTTCGGTAGTTACATAATCTCCGGAAATAACCTTAAATGCTTCGCCCTCAATAGGCTTGAACCACGGTATAAGCTGATGATATCTGATTCCGACAAGTTCCGAGCCCTTGAAAGTGCCCTCAAGTATCTTGAACGGCACAAGCTTGTCGCCTTTCTTATAATCCTCAAGGCTCAGCCCGGCGGCCTTTTCGTTGAACAAGGTCCCTACCAAAGGCTTGGCAACGACATATATAGCCTCATTCCCGGTATATGGATTGAAGGACATTATCCTTACATATTCAATGTTCGGCCCGACACACAATGCTGTATTGGACGTCAGTGTCCATGGGGTCGTTGTCCATGCAAGCAGATATACAGGCAGGGTCTCGCAGCCGAAAAGCGGCTGTGATTTCTCGTCCTTTATCACCTCGAACTGGCAGGTGACGGTGGTATCGGTAACATCTTTATAGCATCCCGGCTGATTAAGCTCGTGGGAGCTAAGCCCAGTGCCGTCTGACGGAGAATAGGGCTGTATGGAATATCCCTTGTACAGCAGTCCCTTATCATATATTTTCCGGAGCAGGTACCACAAAGTCTCTATATACCTGTTGTCGTAGGTTATATAGGGATCATCCATATCGACCCAATAGCCTATCCTCTCAGTAAGGTTTACCCACTCCTTTGTATATTTCATCACCTCCTTTCGGCAGGTGTCGTTATATTCTTCAACGGAAATTGTCTTCCCTATATCGTCTTTATGTATCCCTAACTTCTTCTCCACGCCAATCTCCACAGGCAGACCGTGAGTATCCCAACCGGCACGCCTCTCTACACGGTATCCCGTCTGGGTCTTATATCTGCATATCGCGTCTTTTATAGACCTCGCCATGACATGGTGGATACCTGGCATTCCATTGGCAGACGGCGGGCCCTCGAAAAATACAAATTCAGGAGCTTCCTCCCTTAATTTCAAGGACTTTTCAAAAGCATTACGGCGTTTCCACTGTTCAAGCACTTCATTGCCGACAGTGACGAGATCCATTGCCTTATATTCTTTGAATGTCATATTTTTTACCTAATTTTGCAGTCGCGTCCCAATATTGGAAAGTACAATATTAGTCAGCAAATATAACTCATTTTCTATTCTTTACAAAACGCTATGGGCACTGTAGATATTATTATCCTTATTTGTTTTATCCCTGCTTTGATTCAAGGAGTTAGAAAGGGGTTCATAGCACAGCTGACAGCACTGATATCAACCATTGTCGGGGCCTGGCTTTCATTCAGGTTTTCGGATACGGTCTGCGGTTGGCTGAAACAATATATTGAGGTGTCGGAACAGGTGCTTCATATAATTGCCTTTGTTGTAATAATGATAATTGTCGTATTGCTCCTCAATCTTGTCGGCAGGCTTATAACCTCTGTTGTCAAGCTTGTTATGCTCGGCTGGTTAGACAAATTGCTTGGGGTAGTATTCGCACTGCTGAAAACCTCCCTGATCTTGGGGATCCTGATTATTCTTTTTAACACGATAAATACAAATTTCAATATAGTAAATGAGGAAACGCTCAGGGAGTCAATATTTTATACTCCGCTCAAAGAGTTCTCTTACGGCATCTTCCCATATTTCAAAGAGCTGATGATGAAGCAGCCTCATATCGTCATTTAATTCATTATGGACAGGATTATTCTTATCGAGACCTCCACCGCCCTTTGCTCTACCGCATTGTTAGAGGACGGAAAAATAATTTCATATAAAGAGAATCCGAACCGGGAGCACTCAGCCTTGACGGCTCCTTTTGTTAAGGAAATGCTTGACGAACACGGACTTACAGTCAAAGACTGCAATGCCGTATGCGTAAGTATGGGCCCCGGCTCATATACCGGTCTGCGCGTCGGAGTCTCTACTGCTAAAGGGCTTTGCTTCGGGGCGGGACTGCCGCTTATAGCCGTAAATTCTTTAGAAGTGCTTGCAGCCCAAGCCATTGAAGAAAAACTGCTACCGACAGATTGTAAATATATCGTACCGATGATTGATGCGAGGAGAATGGAGGTCTACACAGCATTATTCTCAGCTGAAGGAAAACAACTGACAGAGACCGAACCGAAAATAATAGATGCGACAAGCTTTGAAAAAGAGCTATCAGACGGCAAGGTGCTATTTATAGGAGACGGGGCCGAAAAGTGCATGGAGACAATCAAGAGTCCCAATGCCTGTTTCTCCAACGCCTGGCCAAAAGCCTCTGCAATGAAAAACCCGGCACTCAGGGAGTACCGGGCAGAAAATTTCAAGGACGTGGCATATTTCGAGCCTTTCTATCTGAAAGAGTTCATCGCCACTGTCAGCAAAAAGAAGCTATTCTAAATTCTTTTCGATATAGGATTTCAAGGTGTTGCCGTCGCGTACACCGGGATCTGCAAGCAGTTTCCCGTCCTTAATGAAATATGCCATAGGTATTTGCGGCACATTGTACAGCTTTGCTGCAATTGAGCCGGCACCAAGCCCGTCACAGACATTTATCCATTGTAAATTCTGGTTGCGGACAACGTTGGCCCATGCGGTCTTGTCAGTATCCATAGCCACGGCATAGATCTCAAAGCCCTTATCCTTATTCCGGTCATATAGAGGTTTCAGCAAATCTATATTGAACATTTTCTGTTCAGCAGCACCGGCGGTCCAGAAATACACCAGAACGAGCTTTGCCTTAATATCGCTTAATTTAATCTTATTTCCTTTAATATCAGGCATTTCAAGATCCGGGAAAGCCAATTCTTTCGCAGATTCGAATTTTGACTGCAAACTAAGGATATTTGCCCTGCGTACAGCCTCATCCTCCAAAGCCTTGACGTACTTTGAGTTAGGATAAACCGTCTTCAGAGAATCGCAGGTCCTCCTGAAATGCAAAGCATCCGTCGCCTGGCTGAAAACCGGCACACCACCCACCGTCTGGTACAGTACAGGTATTACCGTCAAAGAATAAGGATTGGCCATAATATACTGAACCCTGCTGCGATAATAGGCAATATACTGTTTGGCGATGTCCCTACGCAAAGCCAATGCTTCGGAAGAGCCGGCAGGCAAATCCTCAAGCCGGGCATTTGCGGAAGAAAAGCCATTGATGAATTCAACCTCGTCCCGCTCCACCGACATCAGTTTTTCGGTCTCGTCAGATCCGGTCACGGAATAATGGCCAAGAGTATCGGACACCACCTTCACCTTGTCCCCGCTCATAAGAAGCAGAGACGCAACCTTAGTTTCTTTATAAAATATGTAGACGAACTCCGGCTGTCCCTTTTCAATATCGACCTTATATCTGTAGGAGCAGTTTTTACCGGTCTTTACAGTGTCAAGGACCGTATATCTATTTATGTCCAAAACCTTTATCACCACATCGGCTTCTGCAGCTCCGTTAAGCGTGCCGTCTATCCTCGCACCACCGCAGGACGACAGCAGCACGACAAATGCCGTTATTGCGGCAAGCCTAAAGTTTCTCATATTCTGCAAATATTTTATCTGAGACAGCCTTGAACTCCTCCGGTGTCGGCTTCAGATGCTCTTTCCTGAAATCCATATCGGCCTCGCTCTGCAAAGGAACAAGATGAATATGGGTATGGGGAACTTCAAGACCGAGAACGGCTACACCTATTCTCTTGCATGGAACTGCAGCCTTAATGGCAATAGCCACCTTCCTGGCAAAAGCACAGAGTCCGATATAAGTCTGCTCGTCTAAATTGAAGATATAATCCTCTTCAACATTCTTTGGAATTACGAGAGTATGCCCGACAGCGAGGGGACTTATATCCAAAAAGGCATAAAAATTCTCGTTCTCAGCTACCTTGTAGGAGGGTATTTCGCCTTTGGCGATTTTTGTGAAAATTGTAGCCATGACTATCAGATGCTTATATCAAGAATTTTGAATTTAAGAACTCCGGACGGAACATTTGCCTCAACGACATCACCCTTGGCATGCCCCAACAGAGCCTTGCCGATCGGTGTCGTAGCCGCCAGTTTCCCATGAGAAAAATCCGCCTCGGTCTCCCCTACTATGGTAAATTCCATAACCTGCTTATTGGCAATATTCTGGATCTTCACCTTATTCATCATCTGCACCTTTTCGGTATTGACCATTGACTCATCTATCACCTTAGCATTGGCCACAAGGTCTTTAAGCTTTGCTATCTTGATTTCCAGCAAGGCCTGTGCCTCCCTAGCAGCATCATATTCAGCATTCTCCGAAAGGTCACCCTTTTCACGTGCCTCGCCGATAGCCGCGGAAATCACAGGACGCTGTGCCAAAGCCTCGGCCAAATCTTTTTTCAATTTATCCAGACCCTCTTGGGTCATATAATGCATATCAGCCATAATCAATTCTATGATTGGTTATTATAATTAAAAACGAGTCCCGTCCTAATATGACAGAACCCTATCTCTTTTTGCAAATATAGTGATTTTTCTATGACTTTGTCCTAACTCTCTTCAAATTTGGGGTTCATTATTGCGGAATATATCACCATGTCTTTCGGATTGACAAAAAATTTCGCGGGAGCGGTGCCGCTTAAATCCGAGGTGACTTTAACGGGGTGCGTGACCGCAGCCGGAGCCGCTGGTTTTGAGGAACTTGCGACCACAGGTGCAACAATTCCGCGCAGTCCCTCATTTTCAGGAGAAGAATCCGCCTGCACGCCCGGCTTTTCCCGTACCGGGCTCTGAAAGACAGGTGACTGTGGCTTCTGCTCCGGTGCGGCTTGAGGCCAGGCAGAAGGAGTGGGCCATTGTCCGCCTCGGTTTGGACGGGCAGGTCTTCCGGCACCACCGGGGCCGATACCTCCTGCTTTTTTCAGCTTTTTGTCAATGACGGCCGGCAAAACCACAAAACCGATGACCACCAATAGCCATATTATTGAAAACACATCCATATCCGCATTTTTCGCTAATATACAAATCAGTTTTCAGAACGTCAAGAAAATTTCTCTGAATTATATATGCCTATCTATTCAATAAAGACTTGGCCTGGTTAAGTCTTTCCGTCCAGCCTTCGGCAGGTTCAAGTGTTGCAAAACCTGATATTGCAGCTTCAAGTGCAGTTAATTTTTCTAAAGAGGCGGCTGAGTTCTCCTTTGCGTACTCCTGTCTGAGCACTCTGATTTTCTCAGCATCCTGAATACCCTCCCTTAGACGCTCGAAGCGGATTGAACTCCTTGCATCCGGATAGACCATATACGTATCTCCGGCCGGCCATGTTCTGAAACGAGAATCCCTCAAAGGGTCCTCCACCCACGAATTGTAAGCCCAACGCAGAAAGCCGTCGAGATCAAGAGCGACTGCATACCATGCTGAATACACAGCCTCCGGTGAAGGGGAGAATGTGAACATATTTGGAAATCTGTCAGCACAACATACATAGTAAGTAGTAGTAAGTCCTTTTTCACGGCGAATCCTGATAACCTCAGGATCGACCCTGCATGATGCACTTACGCATATATCTTTAATCCAAGGGTATTCCTTATAGCTTCTGTGATTGTCAGCAAGGGCTACTCCAAGTTCGGGAGCATTATCCTTCAATACTTTAAGTGCAGCTTTCATATCTTCGGGCGCTCTTTCATCCATGGCAATATTAGTTATTCCGAGCCAGCCTTTTTCTTTGAGGTGCCTGACAAAATCTTTCAGGAACGGACTCCATATTTTTTCATATTCCTTTGAGCGGGCTTTGAGTTCCACTTCCACCATTTTCCCTTTTTCTGCATCGAAATAATGCAGCTGGTTGTTCCACGTCAGTAAAGAATAGCAATTTATCATTTTGGAAACTCCCAATCCAGTCATAAACGACACCCACCTGTCGAATATGGAATAATCATAGCTCCAGCTTTGGTCCGCTTTCCTTGTCCACCTAATCATATCTTCATAAGCATCAAAACATTGGTGGTTCCAAGGATCCTTGTTGAGAGTTGCGGTAATAACTTTCTGACCGGCATCGGCCAGCATTTTCATAATCGGTCTCATTTTTTCAAAATGAGCATCGCTCCATACCTCCAAATCATGCACTCTCGCAATTGCCGAAGGATGCTGCCATAGGTCGAGATGATATTGCCACTGTGAAGGCTCCGGAAGTCTTCTGTCTACGACGTTTAGTTCTATATTGAATTTCTTGTGACCTTTATCGGCGGAAATTATTTTCAGCACCCCTCTATATTTGCCCGCCGTTGCATAATATGGAATATCGACAGTTATCCAAAGCGGCCTCACGGATTTTGCTTCAAGATCAAATGACTTCAAATTATCGAGCATATCAGGGACAAGAGCAGCGGAAAAATCTTCCGGTTTGCGAGAGCCGCACCCCGAGCCATATTCATCCGTCATAACATAACGGACAAAACGGGCCTGTGCAATAGAGGAAGGCAGGGATTTGCCCACCGACTTGAAGTCTTGGAATGAGTATTCTATTCCTTTTATATCTTCTGACGTCCAAAGAAGCACCTGTGCGGAAAGTCTCTCCCCCTTCCAACCTATAATTTTGATTATGTTTCTCGCTTGGATTTCAGGAGCGATTGATTTTGAAAATTTCTCGTCAATCGAAACGGCGGAGGCATTAAGTCCGGGGGCGACATTCGTCCAGTCTGGAAAAAGACCGGCTGCCGGATCCTTCATTTCCTCAAAAGCGGAATTCCTGGCGGCTTTCTTATTCCCGCCGCGGGCCTCTGCTGCCGACGAGGCCGTAACAAACACACCGCCAACTCCTTCGACTTTCTTTTCTGCATCAACGGTACCATATTCGGCAATACGGGACTCCCCGACCGTTATTTTCTTGGTAAAAATTATATTATCGGAACTATGTCCCAACATTATGTTAAAGTCTCCGGCTTCAAGGCGTCTTATTCCGTCGTTGCCGGTAACCGCCAGCTCGTCAAGAGGTATCTCCATTCGCACGTGTTCGACTTTTCCTGCCGCTACTGCCACTTTCTTGAAAGCTTTCAATTGTTTGACCGGTGTAGGCACCGATGCATAAATATCTCTTACATAAATTTGAGGGACAGCCATTCCGTCCACCTTCCCGACATTCCTTATATCCAGCTCTACAATCACCTTATCATTTCCAATGCTTACAGAAGGATTGGTAAATTCGAATTCGGTATAGCTCAATCCATGTCCGAAAGCCCAGAGAGGGTCGGGAGATGAAAACACATAATCGCGTCCTGGCTTGTCTTTGGAGCCTCTCTTTTTGTAAAAGCCTTTGTCGGAAGGAAAATGATTATAGAAAGCCGGAAGATGCCCCACGCTTTTTGGGATACTTACGGTAAGTCTTCCTGACGGATTGACCCTGCCGAAAAGAATATCGGCAATTGAGTTACCCTCCTGCTCTCCCGCATACCATTGCATCAGGATAGCATTTATGTTATCCTTCTCCCAAGCCACCGAGAAAGCTTTGCCACTCACAAGTACAAGCACGACAGGTTTGCCTGTCGCTTTAACTGCCTTTATAAGAGCACTCTGCGCACCGGAAAGTTCAAGATTGTCCGTATCGAAACCCTCGCCGCTTGTGGCATGGCTCCCGTCCCTTGCGAAAGAACTGCTTGCACTGCCGGCAAAAATAATTGAGACATCGCTCTTTTTAGCCGCCTTGACCGCAGCTTTAATACCGCTTTCATCATCGGATGTTATAGTACAGCCCTTCGCATAGTTGATCTTGAAACCATATTCTTCGGAAAGGCGTTTAAGTCCTTGAAGAGGAGTAACCCCGTCTTTGTTGTCACGGCTCCACGTATAATCGCCGAATTGCACCTGATCGGCATTAGGCCCTATTACAGCAATGGATTTTATACTTTCTCCGGACAAAGGGAGGATTCCGTCGTTCTTCAACAATACCGTAGATTCATCGGCAATGGCTCTTGAAAGAGCAACATTTTCCGGTATGTGAAAGCCCTTTCCGGAGGCTCTTTTATCCATATAAGGATCCTCAAAAAGCCCCATTCGGAATTTGGCAAGCAGCACTCTCTCAACAGCCCTGTCCAACACTTTAATATCCAATCTGCCTTCTGAAACCAACTTCGCGAAATTGTTATAACAGCCGCTGGCCGCCTCTGCATCAATTCCGGCATTAATTGCGATAATTCCGGCTGAGTCTTTATCAGGGGCTATATAATGGAAATATCGAAGCATATCTATGGCTCCCCAATCAGAATACACATAGCCCTTATATCCCCATTTGCCCCGAAGAATATCGGTCATCTGAAACCGTGAAGCGGAATTAGGACAGCCGTTCCAAGCGTTATATGAAGACATGATAGCCTGTATCGGGAGATTCTCCACCACTTTTCTAAAAGGATACAGATATATGTCATAAAGCTCGCTGACGCTGCTATTGACAGTCGACAAATTTAATCCTCCGGAAGGATTGCCATGAGGTCCGAAATGTTTAAGCATAGGTGAAATGCCGGCATCCAAATAACCTTTGACCTCTGAAATGGCGAAAACCGAATTGAGATAAGGGTCTTCACCATAGGTTTCTTCCAGCCGGCCCCAACGAGGCTCTCTTGTAACATCGATACATGGGGCAAACACTTGATTTACACCAATATCTTTAAGTTCTTCCGAAGTGGCATACGCTTTTTTATATGCAAGTTCCGGATTGAAAGTACAAGCAAGGGCAATGCTTTGGGGAAATATAGTCGCTCCGTCCTGAACAACTCCGTGCAAGGATTCGGCTACAAGAAATGCGGGAATTCCCAAACGTGTCTTGTTCACCATATATTCTTGTGCCTTGCGCATTTCACTCTTATAACTTTGTGCGCTAAGAGGAAAGCCGTCAATAAATCCATAGCTTCGCGAACCTGCAATCTCACTGAGATTTTCAGGTACAAACATCTGATCTTTAAATATACTTCCTGCGTGAAGATGCTTGATTTGCAGCACCTTTTCTTGGAGCGTCATCCTGCCAAGAAGGTCTTTGGCACGCTGTTCGGCAGATAGCGAGGGATCCTTGTACGGGAGCGTCTGCGCCGAACATATACAAGCCGCAGACAGTAGGATAAGGGATAGCAATTTCTTCATTATTAGTCTGTTTTATCTTCTAATATAAAGAATATCCCGATAAAAAACATACCGGGACAGCATTAATGTCATATTTTACCATAAAAATGACAACCTGTTCAATTTATGAGCGAGCAACAGACAGTTTTGTCAGAAATAAGTTGTTGTCTGAGAGCCCCTATACTATCGAAACAGCGTTCGTCTCTGATTTTGGCGATAAAGCTGATTTTTATATCCAATCCGTATATGTCTTCATTGAAATCAAAGATATTGGTTTCGATGGTAAGGGCATCCCCCATGCCAACCGTCGGCCTCACGCCGATATTGCACATGCCATAGAAATCCCTATCGAGGGCACGCACGGAGACTAAATAAACCCCATTTCCGGGCACTATCTTCAACGGCTCGTACAGTTCCATATTTGCAGTCGGAAAGCCGATTGTCCGCCCAAGGCGATTGCCGCACACCACAACACCGTGGAGCATATAATTATATCCGAGCATGGCGGCAGCCCCTTTCATATCGCCACCTGCGATAAGTCTGCGAATCTTTGTAGAACTTACCGCAAGTCCTCCGTCGGTTTCATATTTATCAGCCCGTATTACATCAATGCCGCATTTTTCGGCTATTGCCTGAATTTCATCGGGAGTGCCGGCGTCACAGCCTAATCTGTTGTCATATCCGAGCACTATTGCGGTACCTGCGAAACGGCTTTTTATATAATCTTCGATATATGCCTCCGTGCTGAGACTGCTGAATTCCTTGCTGAAAGGCAGCACCTCAACCCTAT
Organism: uncultured Bacteroidales bacterium; assembly: GCA_947253655.1. Classification (GTDB taxonomy): domain Bacteria; phylum Bacteroidota; class Bacteroidia; order Bacteroidales; family UBA932; genus Cryptobacteroides. The sequence goes on along the minus strand of CAMYAE010000014.1, from coordinate 32,102 downwards.
CAATCCCCAAGCCATACAGGAGAGCCTTTTTCTCATCGAGAGTGTTCAGCAGACGCAAGGTCATCGCGCCATCCTGAAGTACGGTGCGGGGATGCGGCCAGAATGTGGCAACCATACTTTCTTCGCCTCTTGCCTTTGCCGTCTGCGCAAGAAGCTTTAGAACAAGACGGTGCCCAAGGTGGACACCGTCAAAAAAACCGGTTGCTATAACCATCTTACCAAGCCGAAATCTTGTCTGTGCGGCAATGCGGGATTCTTGGCATATACCCTTGTGGCAACTTGGTACATACCTGTCCTTTCAGGAAGAATCGATGTCTTGTAGGTGGCCACACCGTCCTTGAAATCTTCAACTATGAACTCGCTCTTGTCCTGAATATGGAGATTTCCCTTATTGTCGGTAGAACAGAACAGCATCTCTACACCTATATCCTCAGGTTTCAGGCTGCCGATATTAAGTACGACCTCTGACTGCAGAAAATTTGTAGGAGAAAGGCTGTATGAAGAATCAGGCTGCTTATAGGAAACAACCTCAATGGCAGGCCATTCTCTCTCCACTTGCTTCTTCCAGGCGGCTATTTCCCGTGCCGCCTTGAAATCATCAGCGACAAGTTCAGCAGTACGGGCAGCCTGAGGCACATAATACTGGTTCACATAGTCCGTAAGCATCCTGTTGGTCGTGAAGTTGCAGGCCACGTGTGCAATGGTGTTCTTGATGAAGCCTATCCACTTCTCGGACCTACCCGTCCTGTTGTCTATATCGTAATATGCCGCAGCTATCTCGTTCTCTATGATAGTATATATTGTGGCGGCATCAAGTTCATTCTGGTAATTCTGGTCATCGTAGGTCCTTTCCTGTGGAAGAGCCCAACCGGCACCTTCCTGATAACCCTCAACCCACCATCCGTCAAGTACGGAAAAGTGCATTACACCGTTCATCGCAGCTTTCTCTCCGGACGTGCCGGAAGCCTCCTGTGGCCTTGTAGGGTTGTTCATCCAGACATCAACACCTTGCACAAGCCTCTTTGCGAGGGTTATATCATACCCCGGCACGAAGACTATCTTACCGATAAACCTTTCCTGCTTGGATATTTCAATAATCTGCTTGATAAGGTCCTGACCGGCCTTGTCTGCAGGATGAGCCTTGCCTGCAAACAGGAACTGCACAGGACGCAGCGGATCATTCACAATGGCATCAAGCCTGTCAAGGTCACTGAAAAGCAGGGTCGCCCTCTTGTAGGTTGCAAAACGTCTTGCAAAGCCGATAGTCAGGACATCGTCACGAAGATTGTCCTTTATCTTCACTATCTCGCTTGGAGAGTAATGGTTGCCGAGGCTTAGATTTGCAAGCCTCTCGTTTACCACTCTTATCAATATTGTCTTAAGGGCCTTTCTTGCATTCCAGATTTCTTCATCATCGACATTGTATATGCCCTCAAAGCATTTCTTGTCATAGTGATGAGTCTGGAATTCCGGACCGAAAACCTTGCTGTGTATTGCTTTCCACTCCCTTGCCGTCCATGTCGGATAATGAACTCCGTTGGTCACATAACTGATGTGAAGTTCCTCAGGAAGATAGCCAGGATACATGTCAGAGAAAATGTCCTGGCTGACTTTGCCGTGAAGCATAGAGACGCCATTGACATTCTGGGAGATGTTGGCTGCAAGTATGCTCATAGAGAACTTCTCATGCACATCGCTTCCATTGTGCTTGCCAAGCCCCATCATAGTCTCCCAATCTATTTTCATCCTCTTTGGATAATGGCCAATATACTTGCGGAGCAAGCCCTCGTCAAAAGCATCGTGTCCTGCCGGAACAGGAGTGTGAGTTGTGAAGAGGGAAGAAGCCCTTACCACCTCAAGAGCCTCCGGGAAGGACAGGTTATCATTTACAATATATTCCCTAAGCCTTTCCAGGCCAGTGAAGGCAGCATGTCCCTCGTTGCAATGGTACATCTGTGGGTCAAGGCCGAGATTTCTTATGGCACGTATACCTCCGACACCGAGAAGCAGTTCCTGCTTGAGCCTGTTCTCCCAATCTCCGCCATAAAGATGATAGGTCACCTGACGGTCCTCCGGGATATTGGCCTCATAGTCTGTATCAAGCAAATACAAATCGGTACGGCCTACGGCCACTTTCCAGATTCTGGCGGTGATATTCCTGCCAGGGAAAGCCACGCTTGTCGTAACCCATTTGCCGTCAGACCCTATTACCGGCGAAACCGGCATCCTCATAAAGTCCTGGGCATCATATTTCGCCACCTGGTCGCCCTGTGAAGTTATGACCTGAGTAAAATAACCGTATCTGTAAAGGAAGCCTATAGCCACGAGATTGACATTCATGTCACTCGTCTCTTTGAGATAGTCCCCGGCAAGTATACCGAGACCTCCCGAATATATGTTGAGGGAAGTGTCAAGACCGTATTCCATACAGAAATAAGCGGTAAGAGGTGCCTTTCTCTCGGATTTCAGTGCCATATATGAATTGAATTCATTCATAACCGAATGAAGCCGGCTCAAGAAATCCTCGTCCTTTGCAAGCTGGTTGAATCTTTTCAGGCTTACTGTATCAAGGACGGCCATAGGGTTATGTCCGGACGCGTGCCAAACATCAATGTCAATTGATTTGAAAAGGTTTTTGGCACTTTCATTCCAGCACCACCACAGGTTTTTGGACAGGACCTCAAGTCCTGAAAGCTCCTCAGGCAAATGCCTTGTCACCATTACGCTCTTCCATGTCGGAGCATTTATCTCAATTTTCTCGTATTTCATCTGATTGGATTCGTTAATTTCGGGGAAATCCCCCTTTTCGGCAATCACTTTGCCGAGAGCCATAGAGTAGGCCCTGCTATAATATTCTATCTGATTTCCCCAAAGGGCTATTGATGCCACCTCACGGGCATTGCACATATATTCAGCCCGTGACTGTTCGTCCAAAGCCGAAATTTCCATTATTCTCGCAACAACATCCCTGACCACCTGATTGTAGTTGGAATCGTTCCTTTCGACAATCGTTATTCCCGGATGCCTTTCCCCTTTGTAATGATCTCTGACCCATAATCCGAAACCGGCCAGGTCGGTTGTAAGCGACGGGACGCTGAAAGCCAATGCCTCAAGAGGAGTATATCCCCAAGGCTCGTAATATGACGGGAATAAAGCTAAATCAAGACCTATCAACAGGTCATAATAACTCATATTGAAGATACCGTCGTTGCCGTTGAGATAGGACGGGATAAAATATACTTTGACTTTGCAGCCTGAAGGGTTATCCAGCCCCAGCTCCTTGAAACGCCTTGTGACAATATCATATTCCGGCTCCATAAGGACATGTGAGACCTGTGTAGCATAATTCTCATTATCCCTGCCGGCTATTTTGGCCGCCAAAGCCTTGTCAGCCCCCTTGTGACCGGACGGTATCATGACAAAGGCGTGGATTTCCTTGCCGGAATATTCCTCACTCTTCAAGGCACCGAGAGCGTCGATAAACACATCAATGCCTTTGTTTCTATATTCGTAACGGCCACCGATTCCAATCAGGATCGCATCGTCCGGCACCTTTTCTCCGGACATTGCCGCAGCCACTTCCACAAGCTTCTTACGTGCAGCCTTTCTTTTTGCCTGCCTCTCTTCTTCGGAAGACGGGGTAAAACTGTTTTCAAAGCCGTTCGGCGTAACAATATCCACCGGTCGGGAAAGGAACTTCGCACATTCTTTAGCCGTAATGTCACTCACCGTTGTAAACACATCGGCATTTTTGGCGGAAACCGCTTCGAGAGAATGTCTTGCCACTACATTGAACTGCCTGGCCTTTTCTTCCGCATCATACACCGACATATTGTCGTATAGGGGCAATCCATTACCTGCCAGACAACGCCCGACAACTGTAGCATGGGTGGTAAATACCGTAGCTACAGGCAGTTGGGTGTATTTCAGATATAAGAGCCCGGCACCGGTCTGCCATTCGTGGAACTGTGCCACGACCTTGTCGGAAGAGTTTAGATTGTATCGGTAGAAACTCTCTATCACCTTACCGGCCGCATAGCCGAACAAGGCCGACTCCTTATAGTCCCAATCGCCGGAAATGGAATCCACTCCAAACCGGAGCCAATATTCCGTAAGGATTTCATTCTGCCTTGTGATAAACTGCTTGAAGTCCACAAGGACAGCTATCGGGCTGCCCGGAACGTTCCATTTGCCTATCCTCACCCTCAAACCCTCTGATGCGGCCTGCTTCTTCCATGAAGAATAAAGCCTTGTATCCTCGATGAAATCGGGATTGTCCTCGACATTCATCCAGACATCCGGGCCGATTAAAATATGATGTCTTTTCAGCTGCGATTGCAGGAAGAGGGATTTTGTCGCTATAACAGTGTAAATCCCTCCGATTTTATTACATACTTCCCAACTTACCTCAAAGAGATAGTCGGGATAAATAAGTCTATCCGTCATTTCTTCTTTTTCGCCGGCTTCTCAGCTTTCACGGCCGCCGGCTTCTTAATTGTTTCCTTTACAGTTACTGCCTTTTTCTCTTTCCTCGCCAATACCTTCTTCTTTGGGGCAGGAACCGCAAAGTTAGTATCTAAAACGGAAATTTCATCATTCAACCTCAAATCAAAATCACTTAAAACGTTCATATAGTTGATAAACGCCTCGTACGGATTGTCGTATGGGTTGAAATATTTGTGAACCTCTCCGTCAGAGAAGAATTTCGTACACATATAGTAGAAGTGGTCGCTTTCCTGGAGGTGACCGAAGTCGTCCCACAATTGAGGATCATCTACCAAGGACAGCCTTTCCAGCATTCCGTATAGTTTGTTGTAGGCGTCCTGCTGCAACTCATTTCCGAGCCAGGCTGTTACATCCCTTTCCTCATCCGCCCAAGAAACAGGTTCCGGAACGTCCAAAGATGCCACAGGCATATGTTTCTTCACGCTCTCGGAAGGAGTGGCGAATTCGAATGTGCCGTCTTTGAGCACAACCTCCGGGAGATAACGCATAAAATCAAATATGCCGGACTTTGTGCTCTGATGCTCACCGAAAGTCTCGTAATCCATAAACAGGTTAATAACGTCCCCACCGTCCTTGACAGCGGATTTCATCCATGTAAGGTATTTTTCACCTGTCAGAGGCCATTCTTTCCAGCCTTGATCGGAAAATCTGAAAGCAATGTCATCACTCAAGGAATAGTCTCTCAGCAATAGATTCAACCCGGGCTTGGTCTCGCATGAATAGACGAAATCCGGACTTCTCCAACCCATAATATGTCTGGCTCCCTCCGTAAGCATAGTCCTAAATCCTAACTTATATATCTGCTCTCCTATGGCATTAGAATATATCAGTTCGGTATTCCTGAAAGCCTTTGGCTTGACACCGAAATAGTGTTCGATTGCTTCCTTATGCTTAGTTACCTGATGCTTGAACTCCGTCGGAGATACAAGAGACGCCAACGAATGATAATAGGTCTCGCACAAAAATTCCACATGCCCCGTATCAGCCAATTTGCGGAAACTGTCTATGATTTCCGGAGCATAACGTTCAAATTGTTCAATGGCCGAGCCGGAAATCGAGAACGCAAGCCTGAATTTGCCTTCATATTTCTTGACAAGTTCAAGAAGCATCGCATTCATAGGAAGATAGCACTTCTGGGCGACCCTTTTCAATATTGTCCTGTTGGCAAAATCATCATAATAATGGGAATCCTTGCCTATATCGAAAAATCTGTATAGTCTTAGTCTGGTAGGCTGATGTACTTGAAAGTACATCGTTATAGTTTTCTTTGCCATAGCTTATCTTTTTATAACTGATTCGTACACATTTTTTATTTTGCAAGTGGCATCATTCCACTTGAGCTCATTTACCTCTTCATAGCCGTATTTCACGGCAAATTCCGACAATGCCGGATACTTCAAAAGTCCGTATATTCTGTCGGCCATAGCGTCCACATCCCAGAAATCCACCTTGAAAGCATATTTGAGGACTTCGGCCGCACCGGACTGCTTCGAGATTACGGAAGGGACATTCGACCTCATCGCTTCAAGAGGGGAAATGCCGAAAGGCTCCGATACCGAAGGCATTACATAAACATCGGACAAAGCGAACATTTTCTGCACATCCATTCCTCTAAGGAAGCCAGTGAAATGGAACCTGTCGGAAATGCCGAGCCGGGCCACATAGCGTATGCACCTGTTCATCATATCTCCGCTGCCGGCCATTACGAAACGTACATTCTCGGTACGCTTCAATACTTTTGCAGCAGCCTCTATGAAATACTCCGGTCCTTTCTGAAAGGTTATACGTCCCAGGAAAGTCACGACCTTATCCCTGACGCCTCTTTCCACATTAATATTATCCCTGCCACTGAAATCTACGGCATTGTGCACAGTCACGACCTTGGCCGGATCTATGCCGTATTTTGATATAACTATATTCCTTGTAAGGTCGCTTACGGTAATAACCCTGTCGGCGGCCTCCATACCCATTTTCTCTATTTCATAGACCCGGTTGTCTATATTGCTGTCACCGCTCCGGTCAAAGGACGTGGCATGCACATGGACAACCAATGGCTTGCCGGTCAGTTGCTTGGCGGCTATCCCTGCACTATATGTGAGCCAATCATGGGCATGGATGACATCGAAATTGCCTTGCTGCTGCAAAGCTATCGTACCGCCGACCATGGCATATCTTGCAACCTCTTCCATCAGGTTGGAGCCGTATCTGCCGGAGAATTTATATTTCTGACCGTATGATATACGGAAATCCTTCTCCTGACGTCTCTTGTCCTTTTCCACCAGGTCGTGGAATTCCTCCGGGTCAAGATATGGAATCATATTTGTGCCTATATGAACAAATTTTATCTTGTTCAAAAACTCATCGATGCTGACATAGCTTTTGAAATCCACCGGGACATCGCTGGCATTTACTATTTGCGCCACGCTATTGTCTTCATCACCGGATGCGGACGGCATAACGAAGATAGTATCAACTCCGTTGTATGCCAACCCTTTGGCAATACCGTAACAGGCTGTACCCAAACCGCCTGCGATATGCGGAGGAAATTCCCAGCCGAACATTAGAACTTTCATATTTATTCCTCCTTATATTTTTTCATGAGATATTCTATACCGATAAGGGCTGCCGTACTCATGGCCGAAGAAATGGCACCGTGCGGCTCGTGAGGAGGGTCTCCGTCATAAAGTTCGGAAAAGGCTCCCACGCCATGCTTGTTCAAATCTTCATAGAACCCCTTTATAAGCCATTCAGCCTTGTTGATGAAAGCGGCCCCCCACATACGGAAAGCACAGTCCACATAGGGATATAGCAGTGAAGGTCTTGTGCAACCCTGATGGTATGCAAGATCCCTTTCCGTCTGGGTCCCCTCATAAACTCCCTTATATTTAATGTTCCTTGGAGAAAGCGTCCTAATTCCTCTCCTTGTAATAAGTTCGTTCTCAATGACTTGCATCACGCAGCTCGCAACCTCGTCATCAACGGGAGAGTATTTCACCCAGATTGCATAGAGCTGGTTAGGGCGGACATCCATATTCCTGCCGTTGTTGTCTACATAATCGGCCAGATAACGCAAGTCCGGGTCCCAGAACATCTGCTGGTAATTCATCTTACACAAATCACGCACCGGTGACCATTTTTCGACAAAGGCGTTTTTCTTCTGACCGTATTTCTCCTCCATATTAATGGCGAAACACAGGGCATTGTACCAATAGGCATTGGTTTCCACCTGGTAGCCGGCTCTTTCCGTAACGGGATGACCGTCGATATATGCATTCATCCAAGTTAAGGCCACATTGTCCATCTGCGCCCACAGCAAGCCGTTCGGTTGCAGGGAAATCTCTTTTCTGACGCCAGGAGAATAGCTTTCTATTATGCCTTTAATTGTCTTGCCGTACTTTCCCCAGACGAGTTTCGCCTTTGCACCGAAGTCGATATAGGACTGGAGGCAGCATACCATTCGCAACGGAGCTTCAACCTGAGTGGTCCTTTTGAACAACCTTTCCTGCTCATCCTCAATCAGATTGTCTAAAATTTCCTCAAATTCTTCAGCACCGCGTCTGCCGTACAGTGTCAGGTTGGGAAGAGAATACAGAGTCTCTCTAAGAAGCCCCGTGTACAGCCATGAAAAACCCGCCGTAATGCGCTTGCGGCCATTTCGGGATCTTTTCAGAATGTCGGCGCAGTGCATCAGCTGGTCATGTCCGTTCTTTATTTCACCTAATCTTGCGAAACCGTCCTCAAAAGTCTTCTTTATAGTCCTCGGTCCGACCTCCTCTACGGAAGCCGAGAAATATATCACATCTCCTTTATGAATGTCAATGCTGAAAGTACCGGGAACAAATAAATCCTCTTTACAATCAAAACCCCTCCTGTACTCATCCAGATATGTAATCCCGTTATACCAATACGGAGAGTAGTTGAACCTGGCCCTTGAAGAGTTAATCTGGAGATTTAGATCGGGGAAGCCCTCGTACATATTGAAAGCCACACCGTTGCGTACTTCTTTGTAGGCCGTGCGAGCTTCAGCGTTCTGCTTCGTAAGGCTATGTATGTTCCTGAAAGCGAGGAAAGGTTTCAGATTAAGAGTAACCTTGCCGGGAGCATCCACAAGCTCGTAGCGCACAATCACCTGGTCCGAGTCGGGAGCAAGCAGGAGACTCTTCACGAAAATCATCTCCCCCACCTTATAGGTAATCTCAGGCACCGGGTCGGCCTCGAAGTCCACAATATATTTGTGTCCGCGCGGCTCGTATATTTCTCCGTAGCGATGAATACCTAAATTGAACTGCTTGCCGTTGACTATCAGACTTTCGTCCAAAGAAGAGAGCAAGAGGTATTTGTTGCCGCCGAAATTGTCTATCGGCACCCCTAAAAGCCCATGATAGCGCCTCGTGTTGCATGTCACAATGGATGTATTGCAATATGCTCCTGTCTTGTTCGCAGAAATTATCTCCCTCTTCAACGAATAGGAGAGATTGACGAGTTCTGCTTTGTTAAACTTCAAAAAAGCCATATATCAATTAATTTTTTTTAACACAATTGCACATCTGCTTGGAATATACAGATATAAGGTTTCATCGAAAGACTGATTTCCATTAGGACATTTCTCTTTTATAGAGATATGCCTTTCCTCTAAAGAGATACGAGAGAAACCATTAAACCTCATTTCGTCAGAATTCAGAATAATTTTATAGCATCCTGCCGGGGCGGCAAAGCCGTAGTCGGCAAAAGACTCAACAGGATTAAAGTTGAATGCAAATATACAATTTCCGCGCATGAAAACCAAAATATCTTTCTGCTCGTCAGCCGTAAGAAGCTCCGGCCTGAAAGACAGGATTTTCTCTTCTTCTGCAAGCCGGATCATAGCCTTGTCAAACTCCTGAAGATAAGAGTATCTAAGATAGTCAGGCTTGGCAAGGCTCCACTGCCTGCGGGCATATTTATAAGACCAGCCGTTGCCCTCGCGCGGGAAGTCTATCCACTCCGGATGACCGAACTCGTTACCCATAAAAGTAAGATAGCCGTTACCGGATGTAGCCATTGTAACCAGTCTGATCATTTTGTGCAATGCAATTCCTCTATCTACCACAGGAGACTTGGATTCCGTATTCATAGAGAAATACATCTCCTTGTCCATAAGTCTGAAAATAATGGTTTTGTCCCCGACAAGAGCCTGGTCGTGACATTCCGCATAGCTGATTGTCTTCTCGTCGTCGCGCTTATTGGTCAGCTCGTACCAAATTTCTCCGGGGCTCCATTGCTCGTCAGGCTTTTCTTTAATCCATTTTATCCAATGATCGGCTATGCCCATGGCCATACGATACCCGAAGCCGACACCCCCGGCCTCAAAAGGGGCTGCCAGGCCGGCCATGCCGCTGACATCCTCCGCTATTGTAATCGCGTCAGGCAAAATCTCCTTTATAAGCATATTGGCGAGAGCCAGATAGGCGACAGCGTTCTCGTCTACACCTGAATTGAAATAATTGTCATAGCCCACAAAATCTTTTCCGAGTCCGTGATCCCAATACAGCATGCTCGTCACCCCGTCAAACCTGAAGCCGTCGAGGTTATATTCCTCAAGCCAGTATTTGCAGTTGGATAGCAGGAAAAATTTCGTCTCGTCCTTGCCGTAGTCAAAGCACCTCGACCCCCATGCAGGATGACGTCCCTGAGGCCCCGAATAGAAATACAAGTCTTCACGCCCGTCAAAAAGGCTCAGCCCCTCGGCTTCATTATCCACGCTATGGGAATGCACTATGTCCATAATCACGGAAATGCCAAGACCGTGAGCCTCGTCCACAAGAGCCTTGAACTCTTCCGGTGTGCCGAAACGGGAGCTGAGAGCATAGAAATTTGACACCTGATAGCCGAAAGAGCCGTAATACGGATGCTCCTGCAGGGCCATAATCTGCAAGGTGTTATAACCCAATTCGGCGACATGAGGAAGCACATTCCTCCTGAAATTCTCGAACGATGCCACCTTTTCCTCCTCCGATGCCATACCGATATGGCACTCGTAAATCATTGGGGATGACTTCCCGGACGGCCTCTTGTTCTTCCAGGCATATTTCTCATCAGGCTCCCAAACCTGTGCACTGAACAGCTTGGTCTCCGGGTCTTGCACAGCCCTGACGGTATATGCAGGCAACCTCTCTCCCCCACCTCCGGGCCATTCTATGAACAGCTTATACAAATCCCCGTGATGCAGGAACATAGAAGGCAGACATATTTCCCAATTGCCCCCGCCAATCGGCTGCAACTGATAGGAAGGAACCCGCTTCCAGTTATTGAACTCCCCTATAATATAAATTCTGTTAGCATTAGGAGCCCATTCCCTGAACACCCATGAGCCGTCGCCTGTGCGGTGAAGCCCATAGTAAAGATGATTGTTCATTACCGAAGACAGAGGGCTGTGGCCGGCATAACGCTTTTTTATTGCAAGTATTCTGTCGTGCCTTGAATCTATCGCAGCCTTGTACGGTGCGAGATAAGGGTCGGTGTCGTATATTTTTTTCATAGCCTAATTCTGTCCGTCCATATCCTCGACCTCTTCCCTTATGGTTCTGAGGTATTTACGGCATTTTTCCATTATTTCCTTGGACCTTTTGACAAGGCCCCCTATGTCATCCAATGGCGTTTTCGGGTTCTCAACCTTAGCGGCTATATCTTCCAGCTCCGCAATTGCCTTGGCGTAATCAAACTTATCCTTTGCCATATATTACTTCATTTTTCACTTCAACCACTTCACAATCAAGTCTTCCGTCCGCAAAAACCAAGGACACGGAATCTCCTTTCTCCCGGCCTTTCACGGAGTTAATCTTCACCCCCTCCTTGTCCAATGCTATTGAATATCCCTTTGCGAGTATGTTTCCGGCATCATTGGAGTCGATCTTCATTTCAAGGAAATCCAACTTCGCTTCAGCTGCAATTATCCTTGTCTTCATCATATTACTGATGAATACTCTCAAATTGTCCACCTTGAATTTCTCATTGTTCAGCCTCATGTCAAAACCGCGCCTCAGCCGCGATGAGAAAGATATTATCCTTTCATCTTCAGCCATATAATAAGAAAGAAATTCATCCGCAAGGGCTGTCGGCGTCTTGACGGAACGATAGGCCACCATATCGCATACATGATAGTCCTGATCATGGCCTATCGCTGTAAATACCGGTATCGGGCATCTCGCTATCCCCGCCGCCAAAGCGTAATCGTCATAACAAGACAGGTCAAGTCTCCCCCCTCCGCCACGGAGTATGAGTATGGCATCGGGCTTCCACTCTGCGGCAGCCTCCATAGCCCCGATGATAGATGAGGGCGATTCCGCACCCTGCATCAAGGCTCCGAACAATTCCGTCCGGAGGACAAAGCCATATACATTATCGTGAAGATGTTTCATAAAATCCCTATACCCTGCCGCATCGGAAGCAGATATTACCGCCAGGCGGTACGGGAGCACAGGCAGGGCAAGCTCTTTCTGGAGCTCTATAAGACCCTCTTTTTCAAGACGTTCTATGGTCTTGCGTCTTTTAAGTTCCTGCTCGCCAAGGGCGAACTCGGCGTCAATATCATCTATTATCAGGGACAGGCCGTAGAGCTGGCTGAAATTGACCTGCACACGCACAAGAACATTCATTCCCGTCTGCAAGTCGGAACCGGTCACAGACTTGAAAAACGGAGCGATGAACCTGTATTTCGATGCCCATATTATGGCATTGGCCTTTGCTGTAAGACCGTCGTCTCCGCTTTGAGAAAGTTCCATATAGCAATGGCCGCCAGGACGCGCCTTGATTGCGCTTATTTCCGCCTTGACCCATATTTTATCCGGAAAAATATCTTCAATCCCGGCTTTGAGATTGGTCTGAAGGGTGTATAGGTCAATATAAGATTGCGTCATCACTATTCCGAATGTTTTAATATAACATATCCAGCACCTACAAATTTAATAAAAACTTCTTATCTTTGTACGTATTAAAAAAGCCGTGATGAAGATTTCCAATGCAACATTTGCCGGGAGCAGTACAAGAATTTCCGAAAAGCCCAAACAGAGGCTGCCGGAGTTCGCTTTTATCGGCAGATCAAATGTCGGTAAATCATCGTTGATAAACATGCTTTGCGGGAACAGGAAACTCGCAATGACATCTTCGACACCGGGCAAGACCAAGCTCGTAAATCATTTCACGATAAACAATGAATGGTATCTTGTAGACCTTCCCGGATACGGCTATGCCAGAATGCCTCTTAAAGAAAAAGAGAAGCTGACCGAGATAATCAGGGACTACCTCAACAATTCCGAAGATCTTATCCTCTTGTTTGTCCTGCTTGATTCGAGGCACGATATCCAGAAAATAGATATGGATTTCATTGACGAACTGGGAGAAAACGGCATACCTTTTTCCATAATATTCACAAAAGGGGACAAATTGGGGCCTGTAGCTCGCGAGAAGCAGCTTGATAGAGCAAAAGAACAGCTTTTAGAACATTGGGAGAGCCTTCCTCCATGCTTCGCAAGTTCCTCGGAGACAGGGCTTGGCAGGGATGAAATTCTCGACTATATAGGAACGGTACTGGAAAATATAAAAGAACAATAATATATTAACCCTTAAATAATATGCAAAACCCACATAGAATGGAATTGTTTGCCTGCAGAGCATCACGCGACTTTGCAGCCAAGGTTATAGAGGAAATGAATGCCGCTAAAAAACCCGGTGAAGAACTGACACGACTCGGAGCATCCGAAGTCACCCAGTTCAGTGACGGAGAATTCCAACCGTCATTTACCGACAGCGTAAGAGGAGCTATCGTGTTTATCCTCCAGTCCACCTACCCTCCGACAGATAACCTTATGGAGCTGCTACTTGCCATTGATGCTGCCAAAAGGGCATCTGCCGACAAAGTAATTGCAGTAATGCCATATTTCGGCTGGGCAAGACAGGACAGGAAAGACAAGCCGAGAGTGTCCATAGGAGCGAAATTGGTAGCCAATCTGCTTCGTGCTGCCGGTGCCGACAGGGTAATGACCTGCGATCTGCACGCAGACCAGATTCAGGGATTCTTCGATTTTCCTGTTGACCATGTATATGCAAGCCAGGTCTTCCTGCCGTTCATCAAGTCGATGAATATGGAGAATCTGGCAATAGCCGCCCCCGATATGGGAGGAGCAAAAAGGGCCAACGCATACGCAAAGGAGCTTGCATGTCCTGTCATCATCTGCCATAAGTCCAGGGAAAAAGCCAATGTAGTGGCCTCCATGACGGCTATCGGAGATGTCGAGGGGAAAAATATAATCATTATAGATGATATGATAGACACTGCTGGCACCCTGACAAAAGCAGCCGATTTGCTTATGGAAAAGGGCGCAAACAGCGTCAGGGCCTGTGCAACCCATGCTGTCCTGTCCGGAAAAGCATACGACAATATCAGCAGGTCAGCACTGAAAGAGGTTTTCGTTACGGACACTATACCTCTGTCTCAGGACCCGGCAAAAGACAAGAGCAAGATCAAGGTTGTCTCAATGGCCGGCACCTTCGCCAGGATAATATCAAAAGTATATAATTTCGAGCCGATTAGCGGCGACTTCATTTTCTAAAACATGTCTCTGAATCCTACCATAACAGTTTTTCTCGCAGCCTTGTTGTTCATAGGGCTGGGAGTGCTCGGCATGGCTTTCAATATAATTTTCAGGAAAAAGGAATTTCCGCAGACCGATGTCGGCTCCAATGAGGAAATGCGCAAAAGGGGGATTCATTGCATGAAAGAGGAAGAAGACAAGATTTGGGGGAACAAGGCTACCGGCAAAGGCGTGTCTTGTGACAAGAATTACAGCAGCTCCTGCATTGGATGCAGCTTTTACAACAAAGACTGAAATTATGAGTCTCGTAGCAATCGTAGGACGGCCTAATGTAGGCAAATCCACATTATTCAACCGCATTGTCGGCATGAGACAGGCCATTGTAGATAAAACTGAGGGTGTTACCCGTGACAGGCATTACGGCAAATGCGATTGGTGCGGTAAAGAGTTTTCCGTTGTTGACACCGGCGGCTGGTCTTCCGGCTCGGATGACGCCTTTGAAGAAGAGATCCGGAAACAGGTTGTCATCGCAATCGAAGAAGCTGATGTAGTGCTGTTTATGGTCGAAGTCGGCACCGGAATAACTGATTATGACGATGAAATTGCCGGCTTGCTCAGAAAAAGCGGCAAGCCGGTGATTTTGTGCGTCAACAAAGTGGACTCCGGCAACAAGGTATTCGACACCTACCAATTCTATTCATTAGGCCTGGGAGATGTCTGGGGCATTTCCGCTGCGACCGGAAGCGGTACGGGAGACCTGCTTGATGAAATAATAAACCTCCTCCCAGCCGAAGACAATGAGAAAGAACTCCGGCCGGATCTACCGCACATAGCTATTGTCGGAAAACCTAATGTGGGCAAATCTTCATTGACAAATGCCCTGCTCGGAGAAGAACGTAATATAGTGACACCGGTAGCAGGCACGACAAGGGATTCGATATCGAGCTATTACAACAAGTTCAACTATGAATTCATCCTCGTGGACACAGCCGGGATGAGGCGCAAGAACAAAATCAGTGAAGACCTTGAGTTCTATTCGGTAATGCGCTCTATAAGAGCTATTGAGCATGCGGACGTGTGTATTCTGATGATAGATGCCAACACCGGATTAGAGACCCAGGACATGAGCATCTTCAACCTTATAGTCCGGAACAGAAAAGGCTGCGTGCTCGTAGTGAACAAATGGGACGAATTCGAAAAGGACAGTAATACTCTGAAAAAATATGAGGAGACCCTGAGAAGCAGACTTTCGCCGTTCTCGGATTTGCCGATTATATTCACGTCGGTAATCAAGAAGCAGAGGATAGCGGACGTACTCGACCAGGTGAAAAGAGTGTATGGCAACTATTCCAGAAGACTCAGCACATCAAGCCTCAACGATGTCATGCTGCCTGAAATCGAGAATTATCCTCCTCCGGCCTGGAAAGGGAAATATATCAAAATAAAATACGTCACGCAGCTTCCTACAAAATTTCCAGCATTTGCATTCTTCTGCAACCTGCCGCAATATGTGAAAGAGCCGTACAAACGTTTCCTTGAAAACAAGCTGCGCACTCATTTCGATCTGTACGGATGTCCGATACAGATCTACATCAGGGCTAAGTAGTCGCCCTGTCCGATGCCTTAGGAATTCTGAATGTAAAGCACGCTCCCTGCAATGAGAAAGAGCGGCTGTACTGTATTTCTCCACCGCAAAGCTCTATTATATTCTTGCTTATTGCAAGACCGAGACCCGTTCCACTGCTCTTTGTTGTAAAGTTAGGGGTAAAGAGGTGCTGCCTGTCCTCGTCCTTGACACCGGGACCGTTGTCTTCCACTACCACATCATAGAAACCGTCTTTCATACTGTTCCTGACGGAAATATAGACAAGACCTCGTTTCGGGGGCAGCCCGTTCTCAAAGTCCTCTCGCTGCTGATTTTCTACAGCTTGCACAGCATTAGACAACAGATTTACGAACACTCTGGTTATCTGGGGCTTAGGCCCAAGCACCATGGCATTCTGCAATCCCATATACTGTATAGTACAATTGTCTTTCTCATCGAAGAGGGCAACCTGTTTCCTTGCCACCTCATCAAGGTTGATCAGGACAGGAGGCTCACTGTATAGTTTTGCAAAAGTGGAGAACTCGTTTGCCGTGTCTGTCAATCCGTCTATACTGTCCATGATTATCGGCACTATGGAATCGAATTTTTCCTCCCAGCGGGGGTCATTCTTTTCCCTAAGACGTATTATCCTCTGTATTTGAAGCTTGATAGGAGTGAGAGGATTCTTGATCTCGTGGGCGACCTGACGCGCCATTTCGCTCCACGCCTTATTTCTCTCTATTTCAGCCAATTGCTTTGAACTCTCCGACAGGTCATGCACCATAAGGTTGTAGGAGTGCACCAACGATGAAATTTCGTCCTCCCTATCGTAGATGATATACTCCAATCCGTCGGTAATGGCGGTGTTCATCTTCACGCCCATTTCCACGAGAGGCCTGAACATCTTGTCGATTATCTTTGATGACAATATCCTCGTTATCACTATGAGAATGAGGAAAGCCGTTATTATAAACAAGGCATGGAAAACCGCCTCGGACTTGAAGTCAAGAGCGGAATCGGTGTATGGAGAACAGATTATGGCTATTTTCTTTCCCTCGCTGTTAATAACAGGGGCGTACATCGCATAATAGGCGTGACCTACAAATTTTTCCTTATGTATAAAATACCTCTTGTTACGGTGCATTATCCGACGATACGCTTCTTCATTCACCCTTGAGCCGAGCATCATCCTCTCGAAAACCTCCGGAGAAGTGGACTTAACCACCTTGCCGTCAAGCGAATACAGGGATATATCGGATTTCGTATAGGAGCCTATATTTTCAAGAGCTCCGCTAAAATCGGCATTGTCGAAATCCTTATATGACTTGAAATATAGGCTATAGGACTCGACCAACGACTGTATGGTGTTGATCTTTCCGGTCATGAGATTCATGACATTGGTTTCATTCCTACGGTAAATGAACAGCACGCTGATTGCCGCCATAGAGATTAGAGTGGCGAACAGCGAGAAATACAACACTGTGTTTATACGGGTCTTGTAATAGCCCCTCTCGAACACCGTCTGCCTGTTGGTGTGAACAGTCGGCAGACTTATACAGAAAAATGCCAGCAAGGCTATCAGGAAGCCTGCCACCATATATTTCATAAAATCGACCCTCGGTCTTGATATGACAATAATTTCTTCATCCGATATCCTTGTCACGAAATGGACGAATTTGTCAATGGAAGCATTGGCAGACCACGATGCCTCGCTGATTTCCTTAAGCCTGCCCGAAAATATCGTAGGATAAGGATATTCCCCCCTATAACTTACCATATTGTCAGCCAAGTATTTGGCATAAGAATACCGCTTAGGTATCACCACAGAGCCGGCACTCGCCTCACCGATGATTGCGGAATAGCCTGTACCCTCCTTGTCGAGTTTGGAATCTATCCCTATAAACAGCCTCGTGACCCCGATCCCCGTATTGTAGTAGGTGAAAAGGCCTGTATAGCAGGCTCGCCCGTTGGTAGATTTGGAATAGATAAATCTGGAACTGTCGGCTATTGCCATCCCGTTCCGGATTCTCTCATTAAAATACTTGAAAGCGTCCGTAACAGGATCGGCATCGTTCATCATATACAAGGTCGTCTCATATTCCTGAGACATCCTATTCAGATATGTTTCCCTTATCCTGTTCAGCACCACCCTATAATCCTTGTTCAGAGGTATAAGCGCAGGTATCACGGGATCTCCTGCAATTGCCATTTCAATTCTTCGGAGCCTCAGCTCAAAACCCGGATTTCTGTCTACTGCAAGACGGTTAGCCCAGATGTCCACCCGATTCTTTTCTTTCCTGAAACCCAAAACGGACGACATGGACAGCAGATAGGCCGCACTCAATATAGCGAAGATAACTCTGAATGTCCTTGAAAACATGCTGTATCTGAGTCCGTAATTCTTTTTCAGCACCGGCCGCAACATCTGCAACAGCAGGGCGATTGCCGTCATCAGGGACAGATATGAGATGTAAATATATACCGTATATCGGTTTATACCGCTTACCTTATACAGCTCCAAAGTAATATTGGAGTTCATTATAAGCCCCTTTAGGGTAAGGTGGATATATATTGCTATGGCTATGATTACCGCGACCGAAAATACCGACAACAGGCCTGTCCGAATCCCTTTTGGGTCAGCTTCCATATATTTGTTTATGGAAGCCCTTGACAGATAGGCGCAGAACACCATAAGGAAAATCCACAAATTAACGATTATCAGGACGGCTAAGGAATAAAAGAAAGAGCCTTGGGCATATACCGTCGGAGAAAACATATCAGACACCGAATGCAGGCTTCTGCCTATCCAGAATATGGCAAAGATCAGGACAGAAATGCCTGTCATCGCCAATGCCATAACCCGAATGGTCCTATGGTTGTACAGATAATACAGCATGGCTGCGACCAGCACGAACAGAGCTAACCAGATATAGATAGGCTCCGGCAACAAAGGCGCCACCCCCGTATTCTCCTGGATAATCTTGATAAGCGGCCTGCCGTCTATATAGACAGGAGCCCCTCCGGTATAGGATATCGGGTAGATTGAAAACCTGTCTGACACCTTGAGCTTTGGATTTACCCCATTATAGGACCCTGTGGCCATAGTGTTTTTGATCTCCAGACCGCCTATCACCACCGTTGAACGCGGCCCGTACAAGGCCTTGACCAAATACCATTTCGGGCCTATATTCATATAGGAGGCAACCGTATCGGCCGAGGCGAGAGGAGATACTATATTAAATCTCAGATTGATAAACCTCTGGACATACACCCTCCTGCCAATATCGTCATTGTCCAATGTGAACTGGTTGCACCAGGCATTAAGAGAATCGTTGACATATCTATAAATCACCATATCCTCCGGGAAGTCCTTAAATTCGGGCCACTTGGAGTCATCGGCTGCGGCCTCCTGCATATAGCCGTCCAATTTCTCCATTCTGCCGGCTATAAGGGAGGTGAGACGATTAGCGGCCGGACCGGTGAAATCGGAACGCCTGTTCAGCAGGACAGCAGTACAGATGCCGACTGCAACTATAAGCAGCAGGATGAGCCAAAGATGTTTCCTAATCAAATATATAAGCCTGTCTTTCATTTCACTCGTGGTGATACGGTTGCCCTTTAATGATTGTAAATGCTCTGTATAGCTGTTCTGCGAATATCACTCTTATCATCTGATGTGAAAATGTCATCCTGGACATGGATATTTTGCCGTCGGCACGCTTGTAGACCTCCTCCGAGAAGCCGTATGCTCCTCCTATGACAAACAAGAGATCCCTGTTGGAACGCATCTGCCTGTCCCGGAGAAATCCGGCGAATTCCAACGAAGAATAATCCTTGCCGCGTTCATCCAAAAGAATGACTTCATCGCCGGGCTTGACAGCATTCAATATATTGCAACCCTCCTTTTCCTTTATCTGTGCCGTGCTGAAAGAAGAAACGTTTTTCAGCTCCGGAAGCTCATTGACGGCAAAGGGTACATAATGTTTCAGGCGGGAAACATATAAGTCCAGCCCATTTTTGACCCAAGTCACATCGGTCTTGCCCATTGTAAGCAAAGTGATTTTCATACGCAGCCTCCTGCACCGGAGCATCAGCGTCCGGAACAGACAAATATAACAACGTGGCTCGGTATTTGCAACATTCCAAGGGTCTGTTTTAATGCAATGATGAGGACAAGAATTGCCATATTAGCGTCAATCACAGCCATTTGCATCGGATACAGCGGTTTCGCGGCATCCGATTCCTACGATGTATTCATTCCCATAGCGAAATATATACGCCTTGGGGACGCCGAAAAACTGTCCGCATGGTTTGCCGACAATCTGGAAGTTTCGATAATGTCCAACTCAAGCGACTGTAGCCGGGATCAGGCAAGGCAGATAATAAAATCGTTCTTCAATTCATACACACCGAGGTCCTTTAATATTTCACATACCGCGGGTAGGGACAATATGAAGTATGCCATTGGCTCTCTCAACACCGGAGGCGATCTTTTTGAGGTTACAATCTTCGTTTGCTACAAGCAGAGCAGCTACCGGATACAACAGTTGAAAATAGAAAAAGTAGAGTAGTCCAACTTTTGGCACGCTTGTTGCAGATACCAAATGCAGGTTAGTTTAGTTGATAATAATAGGGTTAAATTGAAAGAGCGACGGTCGTGATGACGGTCGCTCTTTTTGTTTTTCAAGGAGGTGCCTGAGAAACAAAAAAAGCCGGCATAATCCGGCTTTTACTTGGGGTATCCTGTGGGGCTCGAACCCACGACACCCAGAACCACAATCTGGTGCTCTACCAACTGAACTAAGGATACCGTGTTGGAGTGCAAAGGTACGAATTTTTTGTTATACCACAATAGCCGCTCCAAATTATTTGATGAAATTATCCTAATAGGCAATCAAAGAGCCGTAATATCAAGATAGAATTGCAATGCCTATATATTTTATACAATAATTATTATCTTTGTTAAGATATTAAATAAAGAATTTATGGCACGTGAAATAAAATTTTCTCTCGTTTACAGAGATATGTGGCAATCCTCAGGGAAGTATGTTCCAAGAGTGGACCAGCTTGTAGAAGTAGCCCCCGCAATAGTGGATATGGGCTGCTTTGACAGGGTCGAGACCAATGGAGGAGCTTTCGAGCAAGTCAATCTGCTGTTCGGAGAAAACCCTAATATAGCCGTAAGAAAATGGACGGCCCCCCTTCGCAAGGCCGGGATTATGACACACATGCTCGAAAGAGGACTTAACGGCCTCAGGATGAATCCGGTACCGGCAGATGTCAGAGAACTGATGTTCAAGGTCAAAAAGAAACAGGGTACTGATATAGCACGGTCTTTTTGCGGTCTGAACGATCACAGAAACCTCAAGTTGTCTGTAGAATATGCCAAGAAAGCCGGCATGGTGTCGCAGGTCGCACTTTCAATCACACACTCCCCTGTCCACACCGTAGAATACTACATGGGCATTGTTGACAAGGTCGTAGAATACGGGGCGGATGAAATCTGCCTTAAAGATATGGCTGGTGTCGGCAGACCTACTTTCCTCGCCGAGCTCACCAAAGAAATCAAAAGGAAACATCCATCAATTTTCGTACAATACCACGGGCATACTGGTCCGGGATTCTCGCCTGCCTCAATGCTGGAAGTGGCAAGAGCCGGTGCCGATTGCCTTGATGTCGCCGTAGAGCCTTTGTCTTGGGGGAAAGTTCATCCCGACGTGATTACTATCAGGGAAATGATGAAAGCCGACGGCTTCACTGTAAAAGACCTGAACATGGACGCGTATATGGAAGTAAGGCGGCTGACGCAGAAATTCATCGACGATTTCCTCGGCTATTGGATTAATCCGGCAAATGCCAAAATGTCTTCCCTGCTGGTAGGCTGCGGCCTTCCGGGAGGAATGATGGGCTCGATGATGTCAGACCTCAAAGGCTTCCAGGGGGCTATAAATGCAGCACAAAGGGCACACGGAAGACCGGAAATGAGTTTGGACACACTCACGGTAAAGCTTTTCCAGGAAGTTGAATACGTATGGCCTCGCCTCGGCTATCCGCCTTTGGTAACCCCGTTCAGCCAATACGTCAAGAACACAGCCCTTATGAATCTGCTTAACACTCTCAACGGCAAACCGAGGTGGACGACAATTGATAAGGACACTTGGGGAATGATTTTAGGAAAAATGGGCAAACTGCCGGGGGAACTCGACCAGGAAATCATAGACATTGCTAAGGAAAAGGGCCTTGAATTCTACACCGGCAACCCTCAGGACGAATATCCAGACGAGCTTTCCAACTTCCGCCGCATGATGAAAGAAGAAGGCTGGGATGAGGGTCAGGACGAAGAAGAGCTGTTTGAGTTCGCAATGCACGAGCGTCAATACAGAGATTACAAGAGTGGAGCCGCAAAAGAGAGATTCAACACCGAACTGGAAGATCTCAAGAAGAAAGCCAATGCTCCTATAAATGTAATCAGGCCGGTAGTGGAAATGCCTAAATTCGATGTGGATGACTTTGTCGCCAAGCACCCTACGGCCGTAGCTGTCCAGGCTCCGGTGAAAGGACAGATATTATGGCAGATTGACGTCAAAGACAATTCCTCCGCTCCGGTAGCCGGGACTAAGGTCGAAGCCGGCAAGGCAATCGGCTATGTACAGACTTATTACGGAATGGAAGAAATAATCCCTTCGACTGACGGATATATAGTAATCGTGAATGCAAAGCAAGGCGAAAAGGTGGTCAAAGGCGAAATCGTTGCCTTTATTGAAAAAAAAGATAAAGCCCAAGCCCCCGACAATTCTTAAATAAAAAAAGAACATCTTAAATAATCGTAAAATCCGCATCATGAAAAGCCACTGATGCGGATTTTATCTTTAATTATCCCCATATTGCAACAGGCAACGTAGACACGAAAAGCCCGACAACAGACAAAACTGTCATGACAACTCAACTTAAAATGAAAATAACCGATATGAGCCCTGATGAAAGGCCGAGAGAAAAATTGAAAGAGAAAGGTCCGGAAGCCCTTAGCAATGCAGAATTGCTGGCGATAATCCTTCGCACAGGCACCGGAAAGAAGAATGCATTAGATATCGCCAGAGAGCTGCTGCGGTCTGCCGGAGGGACTTTGACAAAACTTGCCGGCTATTCTTCGGAAAAAATGATGCAGACCGAGGGAATAGGCCTTATGAAAGCGCTGACCATAGCTGCAACTATGGAAATAGGCAGAAGATTTGCCGTCGAGAAGGCTTCGGTCGAGAAAATTTCCATTACGAATGCGAGAATGGTTTCCGACATGATGACCCCTCTTCTCAAAGGGATCCCGTATGAGGAATGCTGGGTTATCTTTCTGAACAGGGCCAACTATGTCACCGACAAAGAAAAAATCAGCAAAGGAGGGACTTCTGCCACCATCGTGGACATCAAGCTCATTACATGCAAGGCCATTGAAAAAATGGCAAGCGGCGTCATTTTAGTGCATAACCACCCGTCAGGCAGCCCTAAACCGGGCAAGGCTGACATAGAGCTGACAAAGGGTCTGAAAAAAGCGTTGTCCACTTTTGACATCGCCCTCTTGGATCATGTGGTCATTGCGAACGACAGATTTTTCAGTTTTGCCGAAGATCGGGTTGAAATTATAGAATAAATGCCTATATTTGTTTTTCGGAACTAAATTACTCCGAAACAAATGAAAGTCATAAACCTCGGTGAGACAAATTCAGTGCTCAACCACTTCATCGCCCAAATGCGCGACAAGGACATTCAGAAAGACAGAATGCGCTTTCGCACCAATCTGAGAAGGGTAGGCAACATCTTCGCTTATGAACTCAGTAAAACACTTGATTATTCTACCAAAGACGTCCTCACTCCTTTAGGAACGGCAAAGGTTCCCACATCGGACAGCTCTGTTGTAGTGGCAACCATTCTAAGGGCAGGATTGCCGCTTCACCAAGGAATTCTCGACTATTTCGACGATGCGGAAAACGCATTTATAGCCGCATACAGGAAGTATGACAAGGGTGATGATTTTCATATCAACGTCGAATATGCGACAATGCCCCCAATCGGAGGCAAGGTGCTGATACTTGCGGACACAATGCTGGCAACAGGCGCTTCCATTGAAGTAACCTACAACAAGTTATGCGAAGACGGCATGCCGGCGCACACCCACCTCGTATGCCCTATCGCAAGCATATTTGCAGTCGAATATCTCCAGAAACACCTTATTACGGACAAGCTTACGCTATGGACTGCCGCGCTTGATGAGGAACTGACAAGCCACTCATACATAGTGCCGGGGCTCGGAGATGCCGGGGATCTGGCATTCGGACAAAAACTGTAATTCGGAGAATCCCGAAGAAATCAAAGTTCTTTTCTGAGACGGGCTTTTGGAATACCAAGTTGGTCTCGATATTTAGCTATTGTGCGACGTGCGACCTTGTAGCCGCACTTGTTCATCTCGGCTACAAGCTGGTCGTCGGTGTAAGGCTTGCGTTTGTTTTCGCCATCCACACACTCCTGAAGGACTTTTTTAAGTTCCCGTGTGGACACCTCTTCCCCGTCCTGATTTTCAAGACCCTCCGAGAAAAAGTATTTCAGAGGGAATATCCCGAAATGCGTTTCTATATATTTGCTGTTTACGACCCTCGATATGGTGGAAATGTCAAAGCCTGTTATCTCGGCAATATCTTTCAAGACCATTGGCCGGAGATTTGACTCATCACCGTCCATAAAATAATCGTGCTGATAATCCACTATGGCCTGCATGGTGCTTTGTAGCGTGTTGTGCCTTTGCTTCAATGCCTCGACAAACCACTTGGCCGAATCCAGCTTCTGCTTGACGAAAGTCGCCGCATCCTTTTTCTGCCTTTCGGAGGAAGTTGCTGCATCCAGAAGAATATTTGCATATTTCTTGTTAACCCTTATCTCCGGCACGGAAAATCTCGGCATAGTAAGTACCAGTTCTCCGTCGGACAGCCTCAGAATAAAGTCAGGAATAATCTGCTGGGCCTGGTCGTTATACGAATCGTCCACCTGGCCTCCGGGAGATGGATTCAATTTCAGAATCTTCCCCATTGCCGACTTAAGCTCAGCCTCGGAAAGATTCATCTTGGACATTATTTTATGGAAATGCTTATTGGAAAAGTCGTGGAAATACTTTGAAACTATCTCATAGGCGTTTTTCACATCATCATTGGGCTTCAGGCCCCTGAGCTGGATCAGCAGGCACTCCTGCAAGTCTCTGGCACCGACACCCGGAGGGTCAAACCCCTGTATCACCTTTAGCATTTCCTCGACTTCCTCCTCGGTAGTCTCGATATTGGCACGGAAAGCCATATCATCTACAATACTTTCAATACCCCTGCGAAGATAGCCGTCATCATCGAGACTGCCGATGATAAAAGCCGCCACAAGCCTCTTGTGCTCCGGCAGACTGCGAAAACCCAATTGCTCCATAAGACTTTGGGTAAAACTCTGCTTTACGGAGAAAGTATTGTATTGGGGCCGTTCGTCTTTTCCGTAATTATTGACATGAAGCCTGTATGACGGAATCTGCTCATCCTCATTGATATCCGACAATGAAACCTCCTTAGGAGCCTCATCGGGTTCCTCGGACTTGTCGTTGAAAGAGTCGTCAAGAACAGGATTTTCCTCAAGCTCTTTACGGATACGCTGCTCAAGCTCCTGGACCGGAAGTTCTATAAGCTTGATAGTCTGTATCTGCAAAGGGGAGAGCTTCTGTTGCTGCCTGAGCGCTAATTCCTGTTTCAACATCCCTTATAATCTTTTAACGACTTTGACGGTATCAACCGTATATGATTCATTTATATCCACAACCGGATAATTTATCTTCTCCCTGACGACAAATGCGGAAGGAAAATCGGAAATTATTTTTTCCAAAAGCTCCACCGCCTCAGAGCGGGTCCTGAAATCCCCGACAGTCACCTTAAAGAAAGGGCTCCGAAAACTTCTGTAAGCGGCTATGCCGTGGTGTTCCGCATTAAACCTCTCCATAGCCGCTTCGGATGCCTGTCTCGAATCCTGCCGGTTGTCAAAGAAAATCCTGACGCGATAGCCTTGGATATTTCTGTCTGAATTATTGAGAATCTGTCTTTTAACAGCGTCCAGAATAGCCTGAGATTGGTGTATCTTGACCTGTGCCGACCCTCCGGAGGATAGAAGGTTGAACACCGACTTCCCCGTCAACGAAGAATCCATGTCTGCCGCCTTTCTGTAGACAATGGAATCTTTAACGACATAATTGCCTTTGTCGTTCTGCGCCGCGACATATATTGCCGGCGACAAAAATATAATAATAAAAAATATAACCCTCTTCATAAAAACTACATAAGGTCTTTCACCGGAATGTTCTTAAAAATAAACTTCTTCGACAAGCCGCTTTTCAGTTTGACCTTGGCATGGATGTCAGTAGAGAAATCATTTATGTCATACCCTCCGACAAGGCTTAGAATAGCAGTAAAATTCACATTATCAGCCAATGAGGCAGAGACGTTAAGGGGATAGACGGCTGCGGTGTGTCGCCTTACCAAAATCGGGTCTGCATCATATTTGACAAACTCCACGCCCTTATAATAGAGCACCCCTTTTATGTCAGACAAGGTAAACTGCATTGCAGGGTTGTCCACAGCTATGGCCAACTCGGCCTTAAGCCCTCTCAGCCCCACGGGCGTTATGGATTCAATACCGCAGGACGTGACCTTGATATCGCCTATTTTCCCGCATCCGCCCAGCAGGAGAGGTGCGAAGACCAATAACGATAAAAAGACTGTCTTTAAGTATTTCATTCCTTATCTGTTTACGCAAAGATATGAAAAAATCCTATCTTTGTAGCAATTATGAAGAACGATAATAAACTTTACATCGAGACCTACGGATGTCAGATGAATATCAATGACACCGAGGTAATATTCTCAATACTCGCCCGACACGGTTACGTAAGGACAGAGAACATAGACGAAGCCGACGTGATAATGGCAAATACCTGTTCGGTAAGGGATAACGCCGAGCAGAGAATTTGGGGCAGAATAGAGCAGTTCCAGGCACAGAGGAAGAACAGGGACGTAATAATAGGCATTTTGGGCTGTATGGCCGAGAGGCTGAAAGACAGTCTTTTAGACAGCCATAAGGTGGACCTAGTGGCAGGTCCGGACACCTACAGATCACTTCCTGCCATGCTTGAAGCCGCCGCTCCCGGACATCCCCAGATTGACGTCATGCTGTCTAAGGAAGAGACCTACAGCGATATATCTCCGGTCAGGATTGACAAGAACGGTGTGACTGCATTCATATCCATAATGAGAGGCTGCAACAATGTCTGCTCATTTTGTGTCGTGCCGTACACAAGAGGGACGGAGAGAAGCCGCGAGCCGGGGACTATTGTACGGGAAGCCTGCGAGGTGTTCCATAAGGGTTACAGGGAAGTGACACTTTTAGGACAGAACGTGGATTCGTATCTGTGGAAAGACGAGGCCGGCAACGTGGATTTTGCAGACCTGCTGGAAATGGTGGCAGGGGTCAGCCCGGAACTCAGGGTAAGATTTTCGACATCCAACCCTCAGGATATAAGCGACAAAGTCATCTATACAATTGCAAAACACGAGAATATATGTAAACACATACATCTGCCGGTCCAGTCCGGAAGCAATGCCGTGCTGGAAAAAATGCGCAGACGCTACACCCGCGAGAGCTATATGGAAAGAGTTGCAAAAATCCGGGAGACAATCCCCGGATGCGGACTTACAACCGATGTAATAGCAGGCTTCTGCGGAGAGACCGAAGAAGACCACAAGTCAACATTGAGCCTGTTTGAAGCCGTATGCTTCGACTATGCTTTCATGTTCTATTATTCCGAAAGGCCTGGCACTCTTGCCGCAAAAAAATACAAGGACGATGTCCCTCTTGACATAAAGACAAGACGCCTTAATGAAATTATCGCCTTGCAAAGCGAATGTTCGCTGAAAAGCAACCGGAACGACGTCGGCAAAATATTCAGGGTGCTGATTGAAGGGCCGTCAAAGAAAAATGAAAACGAATTGTGCGGACGAGCCTCCAACAACAAAATGTGCGTCTTTCCCGATAAAATCCATAAAAAAGGAGATTATGCAGATGTGCGAGTAACGGACTGCACTTCCGCCACCTTGTTGTGCGAATTGGTATAAAATTCATATATTTACCATAACTAATAATTTCCGGTTATGGACAAGAAATATATTTTAGCTTTAGATCAAGGCACAAGTTCCTCAAGAGCAATTGTTTTCGACCATAGAGGCCACACCTGCGCAGTGGCGCAAAAAGAGTTTCCGCAGCATTTTCCCAAACCCGGCTGGGTGGAGCACGACCCGAAAGACATCTGGTCTTCAGAAGCCGCCGTCATTGCAGAGGCTATAACCGGAATAGGTATCAATGGACTGGACATAGCCGCAATAGGCATAACCAACCAGAGGGAAACCACAGTCGTTTGGGATTCCGAAACGGGAGAGCCGGTATATAACGCCATTGTATGGCAGGACCGCAGGACATCGGAATATTGTGATTCGATAAAGACAGCGGAGCGCATAGAAAAAATCCGGGAAAAGACAGGACTGATTGTAGATGCCTATTTCAGTGCCACGAAAATACGTTGGATACTGGAAAACGTATCCGGGGCAAAGGAGAAAGCAAAGGCAGGAAAACTCAGATTCGGGACAGTAGACAGCTGGCTTATATGGAATCTTACGCGGGGCTCGGTGCACGTTACGGATGTGAGCAATGCCTCCCGTACCATGCTGTTCAATATAAACACTCTAAAATGGGACAAGGAATTGTTGGAATTCTTCGGCATACCCGAATCCATGATGCCGGAAGTCCGTTCGTCCAGCGAGGTCTACGGCCACACAAAGACTACGATATTTGCGCATGAGGTGCCAATCGCAGGAATTGCAGGCGATCAGCAAGCCGCGCTTTTCGGCCAGATGTGCACCACGCCCGGCTCTGTCAAAAACACTTACGGCACCGGTTGCTTCCTCCTTATGAACACAGGAGAAAAGCCGATAGTGTCAAAAAACAATCTGTTGACGACAATAGCATGGAAAATAGGTGAAACCGTGAATTATGCACTTGAGGGCAGCATATTCGTAGGAGGCTCAGTAGTACAATGGCTAAGGGACGGCTTGGGGGTAATCCACTCCTCTGCCGAAGTGGAAGCCCTTGCAATGTCCGTAACCGACAACGGAGGTGTGTATTTTGTGCCTGCTCTTACAGGCCTGGGTGCTCCTTATTGGGACCAGTACGCCAAAGGCAGCATCTACGGCATAACAAGGGGCACAACGGCGGCGCATATAGCGAGAGCTGCATTGGAGGGCATAGCTTTCCAGACAATGGATATTGTAAAAGCCATGGAGAAAGACTCCGGGATAAGGCTTGCCGAACTGAAAGTAGACGGAGGGGCCTCACGAAACAACCTTATGATGCAATTTCAGGCAAATATATTGGGCACCAAGGTTATACGTCCGAAGATAACAGAGACGACAGCCTTGGGAGCCTGCTACTTGGCAGGGCTGGCAGTAGGCTTCTGGGAAGGGATTGATCAAATAAAACACCAATGGCAGGCGGAAAGGCTCTTCGAGCCGTCAGCCACACCGGGGAGGATCCTTAAACTGAAACAAGGCTGGGAAGACGCTGTAAGACGCACACTCTCAAATCAAGAAGAAAAATTTTAATTATATGGAAACAAGTCTGTTCACCAAATGCCTCTTTGAGTTTGTAGGCACAATGGTAATGATTCTGCTTGGCGACGGAGTCTGCTCCGCATGCACCCTGAACAAGACAAAGGCTCAAGGGGCAGGCTGGATTGTAATAACCTTAGGTTGGGGATTTGCCGTAATGGCCGGTGTCTTCATTGCCGGCCCGTATTCGGGAGCCCACCTCAATCCGGCCGTCACGGTCGGTCTGGCCTTGGCCGGCAGGTTTTCATGGTATGCCGTCCTGCCATACATCGCAGCACAGATGCTCGGAGGATTTGTTGGAGCCGTCTTGATGTATGCGGTATATACAGACCATTTCGCAGCCACCTCCGACAACCCTGACGGTATGCTGGGCTGCTTCTGCACAATGCCGGCAATAGCCCATAAAAGCGTGAACATTTTTTCGGAGATAGTTGCGACATTCGTCCTCATATTCCTGATTCTGGCTCTCGGCACTTACGGCAACACGCCGGAGGTCGGGCTTGGCAGCATTGGAGCCTTCCCTGTCACTATGGTGATAATGTCTATAGGAATGTCTTTAGGGGCCACCACAGGCTACGCCATGAATCCGGCAAGAGACCTTCCGCCGCGGATTGCCCACGCCATTCTGCCAATAAAGGGCAAGAGAGACAGCGATTGGGGCTACAGTTGGGTGCCTGTGCTCGGTCCGATGACAGGATGCACGCTCGCCGCAATCATATTCCTTATAATTTACTGACAATATGTTCGGGACTATAATATCGATAGTTTTAGCAGTCCTGATAATTGGAGTTGTCATTGTAATAATGTTCGATGACGGAGACTCCGGACGAAAAATGGCATGGCTTCTTGTCATAGCACTGTTGCCTGTTGTGGGACTGTTGCTATATTTGGCTTTCGGCATAAACTATAGGACTCATTGGTATTTCAACAGAAGACACCAATTGTCGATAGACGCTTTCAGTGCCGGCACCAATGAAAAGCTGAACAGGCTTCTTATGGGGCATGATGTCGAGCCAAAAGTCAAGGAAGAGTTCCGCCCCCTCGCAAGGCTGTTAGGCATCTATGCCTATCCTACAGTCTCCGAAGGCAATTCTTTTGAAATCATTACCAACGGGAAGAGAAAGTTCGAACTCCTGATGCAAGACCTCGAAGAGGCAAAAGAATACATCCACCTGGAGTATTTTCACTTTGGGAATGACTCAACAAGCAAAACTATCAAAAACCTTTTGATGAAAAAGGCAACGGAGGGAGTGAAAGTTAGATTTATCTATGAAAACATAGCCAACCTACCGATAATTTCGAGATATTATACCAATATGAAGAAAGCCGGGGTGGAAGTGCTTGCATTCACTAACCCCCGCTCCCACCCTCTTAACCTGATTACCACGCTAAACTATCGGGACCACAGAAAGATAGTCATAATCGACGGGAAGATCGGCTACACCGGGGGCATGAATATAAACGATAATTATTTCAAAATCTGGAGAGACACTCATCTGAGACTTGAGGGTCCGGCTGTAGCAAGCCTGCAGTTTGTCTTTATGGACGCCTGGATAACCTCTGGCGGCACACCTGACAGGCCTCTTTTGGAATATTTCCCTATGGTAGATGCGATTGGACCGCACGAGAAAAATATAGCCATAGAGCCGGCAGAAATCCTGGCACCGAAAAACAGATCCGCACTGCCAGATGTTATGGAAGTCGATCTCAAAGGCATACAGCCGACACTGCACGGCAAATTGGTACAGGTGCTTCCTGACGAGCCGGATGCCCGCTGGCCGCTGATTCAGATGAGTTACGAATGGGTAATCAACAATGCGAAAAGATATATCTATCTTCAAACACCTTATTTCGTTCCGCCGGAGCCGCTGCTCAATGCCATTAAATCAGCAGGACTGAGAGGCGTTGATATCAGACTTATGGTGCCGGAAAAAGCCGACAATTTCTTTATGGGACCGGCAAACAGTTCCTATTATCAGGAGTGTCTCGACGCCGGTGTAAGGATTTTCCTTAGAAAAGGGCAGTTCATACATTCAAAAACCTTTGTATCAGACGATTATATCAGCAGCATCGGCACTGCAAACATAGATTTCAGGAGCTTCGACATCAATTATGAGGTCAATACCTACATCTACGACACCGAGACGGCAGCTCTCAACAAGGCTATATTCATGAAAGACCTTGAAATGTGCGAGGAAATTACGGCAGAGAGCTGGAAACACCGCTCCTGGGGACGTAAAGTCTCTGAAAGGATAATGAGGCTCTTCTCCCCATTGCTATAATAATCTTAATCCATTTGGCAATTATTACTTGCACGAATAGCAGCAGTAGCATGGAATTGCGTGCAACCGGTTTTGATTTTCAACAAAGAAAGAGCGGCAGGAAAGGCTTTGCGGAAAAGAATAAAAAAGGGGCGGCCAAAATAATGGTCACCCCTTTCAGGTTTAATACGTCATCGGAAACCTATCTCGAAGGAAGGCACTCCCAATAGTCCATATTTGTTATCCATTCAATCATTATCTTTCGATCACCGCGGCGTACCATTTCGGACGCTTCCGGCTTAGCATAGGCTGCACGCTTGCCGACTCCATACGATTTGAGCATGTTGGAAGGCACTCCCCTTTCAATAAGAGCGTCCACAACAGCCCTTGCTCGTCTTTCAGACAGACCCTCGTTGTAGGCCTCGCTGCCACGTGCATCCGTAAAGCCCATTATCAGGAA
>CAMYAE010000013.1 GCA_947253655.1 uncultured Bacteroidales bacterium | reverse complement strand
CACCACAATTAGTGCAAATAATGGAAAGTCATATGACACAGGTTGAATAATGGTTCTTCTCTCTTACTCTACAAATAAAAAGTAGCCCTTGCCATAACGTACGTATGGCCCTGTCATCCCGAACGAAGTGAGGGATCTGCACAAATGTGTGTTGCAGACCCCACCGGTGGCATCCGCCGCCTCGGGGTGACAGAGAAGCGTCCTTACGCCAGGCATTGGGTGACCCGGCCTGTCATTTCGAAGGAGCGGTAGCGACTGAGAAATCTGCACAAATGTGTATCGCAGGTCCCTACGCCGGTTTCACCGGCTCTGGATGACAGTGTTGCATTCCTTTTCGCAGATTATTACGGGCTAAAGCCCTCATAATGACAACGAAACGTCCGGGGTGACAACGAAAGCACTTTCGGACCTAAAGGGCGGCGATATTCTTCTCGTTGAGCAAATCACGCCCCTCAGGAGTATAGGCATATTCTATGCGGTCGGCATAGAACTCCTCCACCTTTCCGCGAACAATCTTCATGGTACTGTTCACCATACGGTTCTTCTCCGTAAACGGATCCGGAAGCACAGCCACTGCGGCAGGCAGCCACCTTTCCGGGAACATCCCCTCATGAAGTCCGCCTTTCCTGTACTCATCTATTTCCGACTGAATCTTGTTGAGCATAAGCACCTTACCTTCTCGGCTGTTCGGATCCGCACCGGCATTACCGGCATAGGCTCTCAAAGCCTCCTTATTCGGCACAATCAGAACAATCGTATAAGGGTCCTGATTGTTATGCAGCACCACCTGGTCAATATATACGGAGCCGTCCGTCAACGAATCCTCAAACCCCTCCGGACTGTATTTTTCGCCGTCATGGGAAATCAGCAACGACTTGAAACGCCCCACAACCCAAAGATATTCAGGGTCATTCATATACCCCATATCCCCGGTATGCAGCCAGCCGTCCACAATAGTAGCAGCGGTCGCCTCTGGATTTTTCCAATATCCCGCCATGACATTTTCTCCGCGAATGACAATTTCGCCACGGACTCCCGGCTTGACCTCGTTGCCGTCCTCATCGCAAATCTTAATATCAAGAGGCTCAACAACACGGCCGGAAGAGCCGAAAATGGCATGACCCGGAGAATTGGAGCAAATTATTGGTGTAGCCTCTGACAGGCCATATCCTTGGAACATCGGCATTCCGATAGCACAGAAATATCTCTGGAGCTCAATATCCAACAACGCTCCGCCACCCACAAAGAATTTCATACGGCCGCCGAAGCCTTTACGGACATTTTTGAAAATAATGGCATCGAACAAAGCCATAAGCGGCTTTTTCCATAACTGCAACACTCCGCCCCGATTATAATATTCCTTGTTATAGGATATCGCAAGTCTCAAAGCAAAATTATACAGCCTCTCCACGAACGCCCCCTTTGCCTTAATTCCGCTTTCAATATTCTTCTTGAAATTCCTTGCGAGAGCCGGAACTGAAAGCATAACCATAGGACGGACCTCCTTAATCGCTATAGGAATATTTTTCAATGTAGCCATAGGCGTTTTGCCGACAGGCACAGTGGCTATGCTCGCCCCATAAGACATCATGGTATAGAAACCGGCCACATGGGCAAAACAATGATCCAAAGGCAGGATTATAAGCATTACATCATCCACATCAACACCGATAATGGAATGAGCCTGCTCCACATTTGCCGTATAATTCCTGTGCGTAAGCAGAATGCCCTTAGGGTCGGCCGTGGTGCCTGAAGTATAGCTAATGTTGGCATAGTCGTCAGGTCCTACAGACTTGTACCTTTCGGCAAATGCCTCTCCGTCTTCTCGCAACAGTTCATCCCCAAGAGCCTGGATTTCATTGATAGATATTTCCTTATCCTTATATTCATCCAGCTCGTCAAAAACAATGACTTTCTCGACGGCAGGACAGTCCGGGAGAATATTCCTGATTTTGCCGAGTTGTCCGGCAGACACCATTATATATTTTGCATCGGAATGTCTGATCCTGAAAAGCAAGTCGTTGCTTTCTTCAAGTTTAATTGACAGCGGCACATTCACGCCGCCGGCATAAAGAATACCCAATTCACCTATAATCCACAGGTTGCGGCCTTCGGACAGCAAGGCCACCTTGTCGCCTTTCTCCAGTCCGAGTTTCATAAGTCCGGCTCCAATTCTGTGAGCCTCAAGTCTGGTTTCTTCAAAGGAGGTTTCCTCCCAACTTCCGCCCCTCTTCTCTCTCAGGAAAGTATGCGAGGCATATTCGCGAGTATATTTCTCCACGAAGTCAATAATGGTAATACGTTTTGCCATATATTCAATAGTATTTATTTCGTATAAGGGAAGAGCCCGAACAGCTCATTATCAATCATTTCGGTTACGGCTTCAAAATCTTCCGGCCTGTTGCCGAACTTATAGCGGTCTGCATCAATAATCAGCAGTTTGTCTTTATAGTCATTAATCCAAGCCTCATACCTTTCGTTCAGTCCCGTTATATAGTCTATACGTATGCTTTTCTCATACTCGCGTCCGCGCTTCTGAATCTGCGAAACAAGGTTTGGAATGGAAGATTTCAGATAGATAAGCAGGTCCGGAGCCTTGACCAAAGACATCATAAGGTCGAAAAGATCCGAATAATTTTCAAAATCTCTGGAGCTCATAAGCCCCATTGCATGCAGGTTGGGAGCAAAAATCCTCGCATCCTCATAAATCGTTCTGTCCTGTATTATGACATCATTGTTCTTGGAAATATCCACCACATCCTTGAACCTTTTGTTAAGGAAATATATCTGAAGATTAAAAGACCACCTCTCCATATCCTCATAAAAATCAGAGAGATATGGATTAAAATCCACCGATTCGAACTTTGGCGTCCACCCGTAATGGGCGGCAAGCATCTTTGTCAGGGTAGTCTTGCCGCTACCGATATTACCTGCTATCGCAATATGCATAATCCTTATATTTATACCCCTTATAGGGTTTTGCAAATTTATAATTTATTTATCATTTTCCCATAGTCCTAAGACGACGCCTCCCTGGGATTATTTGACTTGAAAGGTATCGCCGAAGAGCCCATATAGTTCTGAATCAAGCAAATCCGTAATATGAGAGAAATCTTCCGGACGGTTCTCAAAATCCAACTCATCGGACTCGATAGTCAGCACCCTGCCCTTATAGTCCTCGTTGATGAACTTATCGTAACGGTCATTGAGCCCTTTCAGATAATCAATGCTTATTCCTTGTTCATAATCGCGGCCCCTCTTCTGGATACGCGACACTAAGTGAGGAATGGAAGATTTCAGATAGATAAGCAGGTCCGGAGCCTTGACCAAAGACATCATAAGGTCGAAAAGCGCCATATAGGTGTCGAAATCCCGCTTGGTAAGATTGCCCATCGCGAAATTGTTAGCCACAAAGACATAGACCCCTTCAAATATGGTACGGTCTTGAATTACAACGGATTGCGACTTTGATATTTCCAAGACATCCTTAAATCTCTGCTCAAGAAAATACACTTCAAGATTAAAGGACCAGCGCGGGATATCCTTGTAATAGTC
Organism: uncultured Bacteroidales bacterium; assembly: GCA_947253655.1. Lineage (GTDB taxonomy): Bacteria > Bacteroidota > Bacteroidia > Bacteroidales > UBA932 > Cryptobacteroides. The sequence goes on along the minus strand of CAMYAE010000013.1, from coordinate 50,394 downwards.
CTCAAGATACGGGTTGTAGGTAACCGCCTCATACTTAGGCTCCCACCCATAATGCTGCGATAGCATTCTCGTCAATGTCGTCTTGCCGCTGCCGATATTGCCGGCTATTCCTATATGCATAATATATCCTTTTAATAATCAGTATACTCAAAATCATCGGGCTCGTTAAAAGGCTGGAGAAAAGGATTGTTTGTCCTTTCATAACCGATAGTTGTGGACGGCCCGTGCCCCGGCAGAACGTCCGTATCCCCGTCAATGCCCATAATATTGTCCATTATGCTGACTATCAGCTTGTCATAATCTCCCCAAGGGCCGTCCGTCCTGCCTATGCTGCCGGCAAAAAGAGTATCTCCCGTAAAAACGACTTTGTCTGCCTTGCTGTAATAGCATACGCCGCCGGGGGTGTGTCCGGGCGTCTCAATTACCGAAAAACTCATTTCTCCGAAATCAAGCTGCTGTCCTCCGGCAACATCAGTCGTTTTGAAATCGACATCGGGCGACTTCAATCCAAAAGCCGAGGCCAATTTGCCGTTGTTTAGGAGAATAACTCCGTCTTCCTTCTTCATATATACCGGTATGCCATATCGTTCCGAAAGCCGGCCTACTCCGAAAATATGGTCGAAATGCCCATGGGTAAGCAATATAGCGGACGGTCTAATGCCTTTAGAGGCAATGAATTGTTCCAATTCCGACACCTCTGTCTCGTCGTAGCACCCCGGATCAATGATAACACCGCAGCCGGTCCTGTCCCAAGCGATATAGCACTTTTCCTGAAACGGGTTACAAGAAAAGGTTTTAATATTTATCATAGTAATTAAATCTTAACACAAATTTAGTCAATATCTTTGTGTAATCTATCAATACTGCGGTAAATATTTACCATTCAACTTGTCGTCCGTTATCCTGGTAACCGGAAGTGCCAAGACGGCGTAACTTATTGAATTTTTAACTAACTATTGCTGGAGAAATGTTAGGACATGATTGGCATTTACTTAATGATAAACGAAAAGTGTAAAATTCAAAATATAATTTATAACTTTACAACGAAAATTCAAAGCGGTATTTTGAAGAACGTTATATATGATAACCAAAGACACACTTAAACAGGTTTTGGCAACCAACCAAAAAGATGTTGAAAACTACAAGGTAATTCCTCGCACCTTGCCTTCTGACGACTTCTCATGCCGGGTGTTTGTAGGTGTACGCCGTGCAGGGAAGTCTTTCATGTTGTACCAAAAGATGCAACAGATGTTGGCTTCCGGACATAACTGGGAGGAAATGCTCTATCTTAACTTTGAAGATGACCGCCTCGCACAGTTTGACAGAAGCGATTTTGAGCTAATATTGGAGGCTCATGCTGAAATGTATGGAAAGAGACCAATGCTTTTCTTGGATGAAATTCAGATTATAGAGGGTTGGGAGAAGTTTGCTCGCCGATTGGCCGATGCAAAGTATTATGTCTGGGTTACAGGCAGCAATGCCAATATGTTGTCGTCAGAGGTCATGACTACCTTAGGTGGGCGTTACCTGTCAACAGAAGTCTATCCATACAGTTTTCGGGAGTTCTTGAACATACAAGAGATTCCTTACGATGAAATATCATTATTGGGGACAGAATCACGGGCAAGGGTGTTACGAGCTTGGAACGAGTATCTCTTGTGGGGAGGATTACCAGAGTCGGTAGGGCTATCAGTAAAGCGCAATTATCTAAGTAGCACCTTCCAGAAAATATATCTCGGTGATATAGCCAGTCGCAATAAGATAACTAACTCGAATCTTCTGCGTCTTATGCTAAAAAAATTGGCAGAGAATGTGGGACGGCCCGTATCATATAATCGTCTGGCCAACGTTCTTTCCTCGGTAGGTGGAAAAATAACGATGCCAACTGTCAGCAAATACATTGAATACAGTGAGGCTGCATGGCTCTTGTTGCGCCTGCGAAATGTCACCGCAACGTTCTCGGAGAAGGAGACATCTTGCAAATACTACATCATTGACAATGGAATACTTGACCTGTTTCTTCTTGACGGAGACACTATGCTGCTTGAAAACATCGTTGCCCTTGCCCTGTTCCAGAAGTACGGGCATGATGCTGACAACGAGCGCGTTTTCTTCTATAATGATAAAGTGGAGGTTGACTTTTATGTACCGGAGGAAAGCCTTGCCATACAGGTATCGTATAGCATTGCTCAATCCTCCGCAACTTATGAGCGTGAGGTTAATGCATTGAAAAAATTACCCGGTGTTCTCTCTTGTAAGCGGCGTTTGATATTGACAAATGACGAATCCGATAAAATTGAAGATAATTTTGGCATCATAGAAGTCATGCCTGTTTGGAAGTGGATTTTACAGTGAGTTTAAAAGAGCTATTACAGCAATGGTACTGCCGCAGAAATTACAGAATATTATTTTTTGAGTAAATTTGTATGGTTTGTACAGTAATATGGCTAAGAAAGAATATATAGAAATATACGGGGCGAAAGCACATAATCTCAGAGGAATAAATGTGGATATTCCACGGGGCGAGTTTGTCGTTGTGACAGGGCTGAGCGGCAGCGGAAAGTCATCCTTGGCTTTCGACACAATCTATGCTGAAGGACAGAGGCGATATATGGACACCCTGAGTACGTATGCCAAACATTTTATGGGTGTGCTGGAAAAGCCTGAAATAGAAGAAGTCAAGGGCTTGAGCCCGATAATAGCCATAGAGCAGAAGACAACAGGCAACAATCCCCGGTCTACGGTCGGCACAATAACCGAAATCTTCGACTTTATGAGACTGCTTTACGCAAGAGCTTCAAGGGCATATTCACCTGTGTCCGGCAAAGAAATGGTGAGATATACCGATGAGCAGATTGTAGACCTGATAATGACCGCCTATAAAGGCAGGAAATGCTATCTTCTCGCCCCAATGGTGAGAGGAAGGAAAGGGCATTACAAAGAATTGTTCGACCGGCTCAGGAAAAGAGGATATACTGAAGTTAGAATAGACGGGGAAATATTGGAATTGGGATCAGTAACGGCTCTCGACAGATATAAAAGCCACTTTATAGAGTTGGTAGTAGACAAATTAAAGCCGGAGAGCGGAGATGAAAAGCGGATAAAGGAATCGGTGATGACGGCTCTTAACAGAGGCAAGGGGTCCGTGGCCGTAATGGATATGGAAACCGGAGAGCTGCAGCATTTTTCCAAGCACCTTGTAGATCCAGACACCGGCATTTCATTGCAGGAGCCGGCACCTCATTCTTTCTCATTCAATTCTCCGGAGGGCTATTGTCCGCATTGCAAAGGGCTCGGCATGATCGTAGATGTGAATATGGACACGATTATTCCGGACAGGAACATATCCATAGCGGACGGCGGAATAGTGCCTTTGGGCAAAATAAGGGAAACCAAAAAATTCGATATAATCCGCTCTATTGCAAGGAAATATAATTTTTCTTTATACGACCCTATCGCCGCAGTTCCCGATGATGTCATATCCTTGATCGTATTCGGGTCGGACGAACTGTTCCGGGTAGGCGAAGGCTCTATGTCTGAAATGGTTGCATTCCCCGGCATAGTGGAAAATATTGAAGATAAGATTGCCTGCCCGGTCTGTCACGGCACACGGCTCAAAGAGGAGGTGAACTGTTTCAGGATTGACGGGAAAACCATTTCCGAGGTGGCTGCAATGGAGATGTCTGAACTGAAACTATGGTTGGAAGGCCTGCCGGATAAATTGAATTCGAGGGAAAATAAAATTGCAAGGGATATTCTTAAAGAGCTTAACGACAGGGTAGGATTTATTTTGGATGTGGGCTTGGACTATCTGTCACTGGACCGTGCAACTGCTTCATTGTCAGGAGGAGAGGGGCAAAGGATAAGGTTGGCGACCCAAATCGGCTCAAAATTGGTGAATGTGCTGTATATACTTGACGAGCCGAGTATCGGCCTGCACCAGAGGGACAACCGCAAACTTATCAATTCCTTGAAAGAATTGAGAGACGAGGGCAATTCGGTCATGGTGGTCGAGCATGACGCAGAGACTATGACTGCCGCCGACTGGATAGTAGACGTAGGTCCCGGTGCCGGCGTGGAGGGCGGCAGGATTTGCCTCAACGCCCCTGTGCCGTATCTTCTGGGCGGCAAGAGGCCGGACAAGGAAACGCTGTCCCATTGTGTCATAGGACCGTCCCTTACGCTTGAATATCTCAAAGGGAACAAGAAGATTGAAGTCCCGGCAAGCAGGAGAACGGGGAACGGAGATTTCCTGGGCATACGCGGAGCAAGAGGCAACAATCTGAAAAATGTAGACATAGATTTGCCTCTCGGCACATTCATCGGCATAAGCGGAGTGAGCGGCAGCGGCAAGTCTTCTCTGATCAATGAGACCCTTATGCCTGTGCTCAAAAACAAATTCTACAATTCCAAACTGCACCCCCTGCCACACGACTGCATATTGGGAATAGAGAATATAGACAAACTAATTGAGATTGACCAGAATCCAATAGGGCGAACGCCAAGAAGCAATCCCGCGACATTCACAGGTGTGTTCGGGGATATAAGGGAGCTGTTTGCAGACACTCTTGATGCGAAAGTCAGAGGATTTGGAGCAGGCCGATTCTCTTTCAATGTGCCGGGAGGCCGTTGCGAGGAGTGCAAGGGAGCAGGAATAAAGGTTATCGAAATGAATTTCCTCCCATCGGTGAATGTGGTATGTGACGAATGCCGTGGGAAAAGATATAAAGAGGACACTCTTGCCGTCAAATATAAGGGCAAGAGCATCAATGACGTGTTGGAAATGCCCGTAAACGAGGCTTATGAGTTTTTCAAGCCTGTCCCTAAAATTGCCCAAAAGCTGAAAGCTCTGTTGGATGTAGGTTTGGGATACATCCATTTGGGACAGTCGTCCGTCACACTTTCCGGCGGTGAAAGCCAAAGGATGAAATTGGCATCGGAATTGTATAAAAAAGCTACCGGCAACACTCTGTATATATTGGACGAGCCTACCACAGGTCTGCATTTTGAAGATATAAAAATTCTTTTGGACGTGCTCCAGCAGCTTGTCGAACAGGGCAACACAGTGATAATAATAGAACATAACATAGATGTGTTGAAATCCGTGGACTATATTTTCGATCTCGGACCTGAGGGCGGGAAAAAAGGAGGATATATAGTGGCTCAGGGGACACCGGAGCAAATTGCAGACAACCCGGACTCGGTCACCGGCCCATATTTGAAAGACGTGCTGTAATATATTAATTATAAAATGGAAAGGACAGAAAATGTAATAGACGTACACTGCGTCAATAATGGCAATGTCTTAAAGGCAGAATTCGGGATGAGTGTCAAGGAACTCATGGAGCAGGCCGGCATCACCACAGTAAAAGAGCCTAAAACGGGAATAGAATATCCTGTACTCGCGGCCTTGGTGGACAACAAATTGAAAGACCTCGACTATAAATTCGTATTTTCGCAGAAAGTGGAATTTATCGGCTATAACCACCCTGACGGCAGAAGAGCCTATATAAGATCCATTTGTTTCGTGCTCCAAAAAGCAGTCAGAGAGTTGTATCCTGACAAATACCTTTGTGTGGAACATTCTCTGCCCGTCGGGCTTTATTGTGAAATAAAAGAGCTGTATGTCGACGAGCAGGGAAAGCACCTGGAATATTTCGCCACAGATGCCGAACTCGATAAAATCAAGGAGCTGATGTGGAAATATATTAAGATGGATCTACCTTTCATCAGAAAAAAAATGGCCGTAGCTGAAGCCGAAAAGATATTCCTTGCCAATCACCAACCGGAAAAGGCGGAACTCTTCCGTTCCTTGGGCAGATTTGTGTGCAGTGTCTATAGCCTTGGCGGTCAAATTGATACATTCCACGGACCTCTCGTGTCCTCCACAGGTTGCCTGACATTGTTCGACATTGCAGGCTTCAATGAGGGTTTCTGCCTCCAGCTACCGCCATACGGGGATTTCACAAAGGTGGTGCCGATGAGACGCCAATCCAAGATAGCAGCCTCTCTGAAAGAGTATTCCGACTGGTGCGATGTGCTCGGAGCGAGCGGAGTTGGGACTTTGAACAAGGCCATATTGAACGGCCTTGCCGTGAAAATCATAAATATAGCCGAAGCTCTTCATGAAAGGAAATATTCAGCAATAGCTGACATGATTGCCGCGAGGAAGAATCAAATAAAAATCATCTTCATCGCCGGTCCGTCTTCAAGCGGAAAGACATCTTCTTCGTTAAGGTTGGAAATGCAATGCCGCGTGCTCGGTCTGAACCCTAAGGTAATTGAATTGGACAACTATTTCGTAGACAGGAACTTCACTCCTAAGAACGAGAACGGAGAATACGATTTCGAATCGCTTCACGCAATGGATATCGATTTTCTCAGCACACAACTCAATGAATTGCTTGCAGGCAAGGAAGTCGAAATCCCTAAATATGATTTCAAGAAAGGCAAACGGACATTTGTCGGGAACAGAATGCGCCTGAACGAGAAAGACATTCTCATCATGGAGGGAATCCATGCACTTAATCCTGAAATGGTGCCGAACGTAGACCAGACCAAGGTCTTCAGAGTCTATGTTTCCGCCCTTACCTCTTTGAATTTGGATGAAAACAACAATATTTCCACGTCCGACAACCGCCTGCTGCGCCGAATGGTCAGAGACAACAGGACGAGGGGAATAAGCCCGGAGGAAACAATAATGCGCTGGAACAGTGTACGCAGGGGTGAAGAAAGAAACATCTTTCCTTTTCAGGAAAATGCCGACGCCCTGTTCAATTCCGCCTTACTGTACGAGTTACCGATGCTGAAGTATTATGCCGAGCCTTTGCTCAGGCGAATTCCGCCAAGCTCTCCTGCACATTGCGAGGCTGTCAGGCTCTTGAAATTCTTAGACTTCATAGTCGCATTGCAACCGTCTGAGATACAAGCAATTCCTCCGACTTCAATTATGAGGGAATTTATCGGCGGGCAGACTCTATAGGCACCTACTGCCTTACGGTATTTACTATCAGATCTATTGTTGTCATGCCGGAATAATAGTCTTTTCCCTTAAACACAATCTCCCTTCTCAATATCAGAGGTTTGTCCGGCTCCTGTTCATATACGTTCGTTATGAGTACAGTAAAAGAATCGGAGCCGATATTTATAGTAAGGGGTTCTTCCTCGGCAGGCACATTCCCCGGTATAGGGCCGAAGCCCAATTGCTTTGGAAAGTCATTCCGGTCATTGACCAGAACAAGCCTGCCGCCGTAGATGTCGCTTTTGCCGTCTAAAATATATTTAAATCCCTTATATTCAGCAGTTATCTGCCCTTCCTTGATATAACCCATGCAGTCCGAGCCGAGGACATTGTTGCTCTTTACATCCTTGACATTAAACAGCAGTTCAATATTTACAAACTGCTCGTCCTGAGACAAATTGTCAAACTTGCTGCAAGCTCCGATAAAGAACGTTGCTGCCGTTAAAATAAAAATCCTGTAAATATTTTTAAACTCCATTTTCCGTTAGTCTACTTCAATAAGATGCAGACGGACTGGATTTCGTTGCATCGGCCACGAGAACTGTGAATGCCGGCACGACGGTATTTTCCGACAGGACAATATCCTTTCCGGAAATCACATCGTAAGCCTCAAGAGAGCCGGTGACGATTTCAGAGTAATGTCTCCAAGGCACTATTACATCATGGGCGGAATTGTTCACAAACACAAAAACCTTGTCTTCCTCATTATAGCGGAAGAAGGCATAGGTGTTGTCCCTCGTGATAAAGTGTTTTGTACGTCCGCTGTGTATGACCTCCTTAGTTTTTCTCCAATTGAATAGCCGTGCCGTGTAATCATGAAGCATTGCTGCCGAGCTGTAGTCGGCCTCCTCCGTCTTGCCGGCAGCTGCACGGCCCTCAGCAGTGAAAAGATTTACCTTGTCGCCTGCCCAGCCTCCGGGGAAATCAATCCTCTTTGCCCCGTCGCTCCAGTCTCCAGGCTTGCATGAAAACATCATTTCATCACCGTTGTATAGTTGTGGCATACCTCTTAAAGTTGCCAAAAGTGCAAGAGCTATCTTCATTTTGGCAGGGTCATGGGCGAAGACATCGCCCATACGGGAGTGGTCATGATTTGCAAAGAAAATCAGCATTTTTGACAAATCATGATATACGAAATCATGTGACAGACAATCATATACTCTTGTCATCCCCTGTCCCCATTGTGGATTGTCCTCGCCCTCGCAGATAGCTGCTGTCATCGCTTCCCAAAGTGGAAAATCCATTATTGACGGCAGATTGGAATTGAAACCGTCCTTGTTCTCGTTATCCCCTTGCCAATAGGCCAACTGCGGATATGACGAAGTCCAGCACTCCCCGACTATATTTATATTGGGAAATTCATTACGGACAGCCTTGCACCACTCGCTCATCGGCTCTTTCTCATTGTAGGGATATGTGTCTACCCTGAAACCGTCCACTCCCGCATACTCCAGCCACCAGATTGCCCACTGCTGGAAATACCTGAGCACAAATGGATTATCCAAATTCATATCAGGCATTGACGGTACAAACCATCCGCTCTCCTGAATGTTTCGGTCATAGGAGGAAGCATTGGGATCCATATTTGTGGAGAAGGCAATGTTGGTGGGAGTGTATTCCGGGAAAACATGCACCCAATCCTCAAAAGGCAAATTATGCATCCACCAATGTTCGGTGCCGCAATGATTTGTAACCACATCCATTATCACTTTAAGTCCTTTGGAATGTGCCTTTTCCACAAAGGCCCTATACATTTCATTCGTGCCGAAACGCGGATCAATCTTATAATAGTCGCCGCAGGCATAACCGTGATAGGATTCGTCTTTCTGGTCGTCAAGCAGGAGGGGTGTACTCCAGATAGCGGTTGCCCCGAGTTCGGAAATATAGTCCAAATGATCCATAATCCCTTGAATATCTCCACCGTGACGTCCGAGATTGAGATTACGATCGGCCTTTTCAAAAGTGTCGTCTGTGGAATCATTGGTCGGGTCGCCGTTTGCAAACCTGTCGGGGAAAACGAGATAGACCATGTCGGCATTGGTAAAGCTCTTGCGATCCGCCGAGCCAGGTGCCCTGTCCGAAATGACATAAGGATATTTGAATTCCTTATCTGCTTTTGAAAAGACAAGGAAGCAGGTACCTGAAGCAGCGTTCTTGGCGATATCCACATCAACAAAAAGATAGTCGGGGCTATCTGCTTTTTCCACAGACCTGACTTTCACACCCTTGCCGCCCTCTATCCTGACATCGTACTGCGACACTCCCCTGCCTGTAACCATAAGTTGGAGAGGCATTTTCATTCCCGTCCACCAGGACAAAGGCTCGACCCTTGAGACTTCGTCGTTCGTAGCATCGGCTATCGCCTCAGGATTGAAAGATTTACAGGCGGTTATGGACATGGCAATCGTTAAAATACATATTCCCCTATTCATAATGACGATTTATTTTTTCAGTATCCTATATTCGTAGGGAGCCAAAGGCATTCTCTCACCGGCACGTCCTTTCCTGCCGGACACAAGATTGTCAAAAGGAACATCCCTCCATTGCATAGGCATGGCAATCACTACATTCCTATTCCTTACATTGGCAACGACAAGATAATCCCCGTCAGCGGTTTTCTTCTCGTATGCAAGTACGTCGTGATTGGAAAAAGAAACAGCTCCGGGACCGTGCAGGCCGGGATTTTCATTGAAAATCCTTAACAAGGTCCTGTATGCCTGACGGACATCGTTGTTTGACGACCAATCTACCGGCTGGTACTTGAAGAAATTTATGGTGTCGGGATATGCCACTTCCTGCTCTCCGTAGACAAGGGCGGCCCCGTTGGTGAATATAGTTGAGACAAAGGCGGAAAGTGCACCTGCAACCCCGCCGAATTCGTCTACCGTGGACTTCTTTGTGGCCTCATCGTGATTCGTGATAAAGCGGAGCTTCACCTTCCCGGCAGGGAGTTTGGAATACTCTTCAATGTCGGCATCAATAAGTTGCGTAGCCGAACTGTCACTGCAGAACACGTTCCTCAATGTGTTCATATAATCCCAACCGTAATTCATGTCAAAACCGCCTTCGAAAGTCTTTGGCTCATTGCCCTCTGCGAGCATAAGTATAGGTCTGCCGGCTTCTGCCCTTATGGCCGAGATGGCGTCTCTCCAGAAATCGGCCGGTACAAAGTCTGCCACATCGCAGCGGAATCCGTCCACACCGGCCTCTCTAACCCAATACTGCATGGCATCTGTCATCGCGGCCCTCATCTCCATATTGTCGTAATTCAGATCGGCAACGTCCGTCCAATCCGTACCGGGAGTGGAAATGACCTCGCCCTTCTCATTCTGCGTATACCAGTCCTTGTGGTCTTGCATCCATACATTGTCCCAGGCCGTGTGATTTGCCACCCAATCCATTATAAACGCCATTCCTCTATTGTGACACTCCTCCACAAGTGTCTTGAATTCCTCAAACGTACCGAATTCCGGATTTACGGACTTATAGTCGGCTATGCTATATGGGGAATTCTTGGATTTCACCTGACCGATAGGATAGATCGGCATTATCCATATTACATTGGCCCCCAAGGACTTGATAGAATCCAACTGCGGCAATATCGCCCGGAAAGAATTCGATTGGGCATATAGCCTCGGATTTATCTGATACATGACAACATTCTCCGGAGCCGGCAGGGAATATCCGCTCTTGCCTGTCTCGGAACAAGATAGGGCAGCCAATATAATGGCTGATATTAAAAAAAACTTTTTCATCATTTTACAACTAAAACTGCTGAAGAATATGCTCCTAAGTTAAGATTTTTCCCGGACATGCCGGCACTCCCGTTCAAAAATACCGTAGCTTCGACGCTTTCCGCAAGCGGAAGCTGCATGTCGGATTTGCCTAAGTTATGGATAACAAGCATTTTATCGGTGCCGTTTGTCATATACCAGGCGGCAATGGCATTGTAGTCGGCATTGTCCTCGTTATAGACAGGATGTCTGCTCATCTCACCACGTGCAATTGCCGGATAAGTATTGCGCAGCCTGCCCAATTTCCTGTAAAGCCGCAGAATGGAATTTTCGTCTTTCAACTGGCTTTCAACCGAAATGTCCGGGGTGAGCATTGCCATATCTATTTTGCCGTTCAATGCATTTTTTGCAAGATTGCACCCAGATGCGTCCCATAAAATCGGAGTTCGGACAAATTCATCACCTCCGCTTTTTGTACCCCAATATCCGAGTTCCTCACCCTGATAGATATAGGGCTGTCCGCCTGAAGTAAGAAGCACGCAAGCCGCCAGCCTGATTTTGTCCGGGTTCCTGCCGAGCCTGCTCGCCGCCCTGTCTTCATCGTGATTTGACAGTTTAGTAGCCGCAATCGCTCCCGGCCTGAAATTTTCGTACGAGTTATGATAGCCGGTGATGTCTTTTACGAAATATCTTCCCGTGCCGTTATTGATAGCCCACTCCAGCCTGTTCCAGAAATCGAACTCAAATAACGCCGGAAGCCCCTTGTAGTATGGAGCGACTTCGCCTGCACCAGAATATTGTTCTCCGACCATATAGATATTGTCCGTGTGGCCGGCAGCCCTATATGCAGTGTTGCACCTGTCATACCACTGTTTCAGAAAGTCCGGATTCTCATTCGAGTTGGCATTATGGTAGATATGCTTGACAGCATCAAGCCGGAAGCCGTCCACTCCCATAGCTATCCATTTGTCGGCAGTTGCAGCCAATGCCTTGAAAGCACCGGAGTTGCTTGCCTGAGAGGATGGACCGTAATTAAAATCAGCGAAATAGCCTGTCCAGAAATGGGAATGATATTGCAAGGCGGACTTAAACACGCAGTCAGTGCAATTTGAGGCATTTGTCAACCGGTACGGCTGTCCCATTTTGACCGGTCCTCCACCGGAGGGAGCTCCGAATTTGGTGCCTCCATCCCATTTGGTATCCGAAGTCCTCAACAGAAAGCCCCAGTCCGAATCGAAATCAACCACTGTTTCGAAAACATCTCCGCCTTTGTCATAAAGCCTGTAAAGTTTTTCCTTGCCGAAATACAAGAACTTCATAACACTATTGTCGGGATTGGAAAGCAAGGGGGCATCAGAAGAATTGGAAACCGTAACCATAGGTTTATCCGCATCTGACCAGTCTACACTGAACTTAAATCTGCCCTTAGCACCGAGGCCTGTCTGTCCGGGGGCGACATACCATTGTGCGGCCTCATAACCGGACGCCCCTTCGGTGGCAATCATTGGAATCTTGCCAGAAGCTATGTCTTCCGCAGGGTTATCGCTCAGCACATAATAGTCCCGATATGAGCCGGAAGCGTTTGCGACTGCATCCTTGAACCAAGGGTGCTCAATGGAGGAATGATTCAGGACATAGTCCAAATAGATCTTTATTCCCTTACCGTGTGCCAGAGACAGCAAATTCCTGAAATCCTGTTCCGTACCGTATGCAGGATTGATGGCATTGTAGTCTTTTACATCATAGCCATGGTAAGAGACGGCCGGATGTATGGGAGAAAGCCATAGAGCCGTAACTCCAAGGCCGTCCAAGTAGTCAAGATGCTCCGCAATACCGTTTAAATCCCCAACCCCGTCACCGTCACTGTCGGCAAAGGTATATACCAAAAGCTGATAAGTGATGCCGGATTGCTTGGTGCCGGTGAAGTGTTCTTCTTCGGCTACCTTATTCTCCTCCCCGTCATGATTTATTTTCTCGCAAGAAAAAACTGCGGGAAAGAAAAGCAGAAGAAATAAATAGCGATATAATTTCATTATTGTTTATTGAAGAACTTAATTAATTTTTTTGCAACCTGCAGTCCGATCAGGGACCGCAGGCCGTAAATAGCTCTATTCAATGGAGCCTGTGCCGTCATTGAAATTAAGAGTGATTGTCTGTCCTGCCTTTACAGGAACGGCAACAGGGTCGCCACCGGCTCCTCGGTACTCGATCTTTCCGTTGTTGACAACAAGCTCCGCATGCCACCAGTCGCCATCGGCACTAAGTATAGAACTTGCCACGTATGTACGCATATTGCCGTTAGCAGTAGCTTGAATGGTCATTGTCTTGCCGCTCTCAGCGTAGGCGTAAGACTTGGTGTCCCAACCGCCGAAAGCATCTCCGATTCCGTATACAGGGGCTTTTTCAATAACAATTTTGCTGTTCTTCATATCTATGCCTATGCAGTAGATACCTGAAACCTTGACAATAGCATTACCGTCACCATCAAACTCAATACCCTGATTGTCTGTCAGTTTAGAGAATCCGCCATTCCAATCCTTTGCCGGGGAGAATTTAAATCCCTTATCAGCAGTAAGATAACGTACTGCCCAGAACATACCTGGCTGTGAGTGGAAAGGAATCATCTCTACGACACCGCTGGCATCCCATTTCCAGTTGCCGAACTCTGCACCAATCATATACATTTCAGTAGGGAGAGTCGATTCTTTTGTGAGTTTTGTCTCATAAGTGTATGAAGCGCCAAGTTCTCCGCCTGCAAGTTTGAAAGTAAGGGTGATGTCATAAAGACCTGCTTTGCCTACCTTGATGTTGTCACCGCCCGGAGCAAGTCCCTTATTGTCGGCAGACATTCCAAGATTGGTTTCGGCCTTAACCTTTCCTGCATCGTCAAGGGTGATTTTCCAACCTCCGTAAGAGAATTTGAATTCGCCGTTTGCAGGCATATCGCAATCTTTTATAGAGAACGTAATAACCCCATTTGCCTCAGTTTTTTCCATTGCAGTATGTCCCCAGCCGTTCATTGCTCCTCTGACACCCCAAACGGCAGGTGCGACAATTATCTGTGCTCCTCCGGCAAGATCTCCTGCCTTATTGAGGTCAAGCACGATGTGGTAAAGCCCTTTTGCAGAGACCTTCATTGCAGGAGCGGACTCACCCGTTACGAGTTTGCCCTTGTAAATCTCCATATCAGGGTTGTCGGCATAGATTTCCTTATCGAAATCAGGAGAAAAAGCAGCTAAGCTTGCACTGTAGCGTGTTTTCTTGCCGGCTTCATAAAAAAGCAGTTCAAAATCCTTGTTAGCATCGAGAACCACATATTTCTCGAACATTCCGGTACGTTTGGTCTTATCAACCTCATTGACACCGGCGGCCATCATATATTCTGCCTTAAGATCAGAAACTCCCGTAGCAGGGCCGGCTACATAGAAACCGTCCTCGACAATATCATCGAGAATCTTATTTTTGTTGTCTTTCTTGCATGAAGCAAAGAGGACAGACACGAGTGCAAAAGCACTCAAAATGTAAGTTAATCTTTTCATAACTAAATAATAATTAATAATTTATATTTATATCTCATTAGGCTTTAGTCTTCATATCCAGGATTCTGAGTCCAGATAGGATTGCCGCTGTCATCTCTTACTGATTTTTCAAGTACTGAATAAGGTATTGGGAACCATTTGCGACATTCGTCCGTTCTTGTAACATACTCGACATAAGAAGGGTCGTTGAACTTTCCAAAACGGATAAGGTCGCGTCTGCGGATGTTCTCCCAAGCGAACTCACGTCCTCTTTCGTCGAGGATGCCGTCAAGGGTCAGGAAATTATGGTAAGCCGCCTTGAATGCCGCCTCACCGTCAGGGCTATATGCAAAAGTACGCATCAACATAGTCTTGAAATCCTCAGTATTGACTCCGGAAGTGCCTGCACCGCCCCTAAGAATAGCTTCTTCTTTCATCCACAGGACATCGGCATAACGGAATAGCACGAAATCGTTTTCGCAGAACTGATACTTTTTATCTTTGTCCACTTCGTATTTGAACATTCTCGCTCCGTCTCCCCAAAGAGCACCACCGAGAGACTCGATTTCCTTGCGGATTATTGCAGGTTCGCCATTCTCGTCTTTGAGCAAAGTCGTTCCGTCAGCACTATATATAGGCCCTACGAACCAACCCCATTGTTTCTCATTATTGGTACCCTTGCCCTCATTGCCCGGACCCCTGACATCTGCACCTGCATAACGGTCTATAAAGCTCGGCCTGGCACAAAACCCGTTCCACGGCTTTTCAACCATATTGTAGGTGGCCTGCTGGCTATAGTGCAGAGTGAGAATCATCACGCGCAGCTTATTGGACATGCTGCCGTTGCTCCTTGCATCGAAATCACCGTTGCCGTTCTCGACAATGACGAAGATATTTTCCTTGCTCGCCGAATTGTCTATCTTGAAATTCGCAAAGAAGTCAGGTTCAATCTTATATGCTCCGGAATTGATAACATTGTCGCAGCAGCGTACTGCATTGGTGTAAAAATCATTCGCAGAAGAAATTTTGATTGAGGCAGGAAGCGAAATATTGGAAGGTGTGCAGCCGAAAGATTCGGCGTTGAGATAGAGCCTTGCGAGCAGGGTATATGCAAATCCTTGGGTAACACGCCCATAGTTTGCCGCCCTGTTGGCATCGTTTACAACAGGAAGATTCGGTGCGTTTTTCTCAAGACAGGTCACAAGCTTGGACCATACCGTCTCCGGAGCCATAAGCGGCTCGGCCCTGTCGACAAATTCTTCGAGATAAGGGATACGGCCGAAACAGTCGAAAAGCATATAGTAATAATAGGAGCGAAGCGTCTCAAGTTCTCCTACATACTGATTATATACGGATTCTGTCATCACTGCTTTGTTGTCTGCGAGGGTGGCCAGAAGCTTGTTGCAAAGCACAGCCCCCGATATGGTCGTATTCCATATATTCTTGAAAGCATTTGCCATAGGATCCCAATTGTGGGTGTTCAGATTACGCCAATAGCCGCCGTCGGACCAGTGCTCGCCCGGCATACGTACAGGGCAGAGGCATTCGTCCGAGGTCAGGGAAGCGACGCCCCAATATCCCCAATGGTCGTGCAGCCATTTCACATCGGCGTATGCCTGGCCTACGAGAAGAACGACATTGTCTTCGCTCGACATCATTTCCTCCGTAGTCGGGTTGCCGTAGTTTTTTTCATCCAGCCAGCTGTCGCAGGAAAGTGCAACAGGCAAAGTCAAAACGGCGGAAAGTACAAGTTTTATTATATTTTTCATGTTGAATGCTAATTAGAACAGAGATATATTAATACCGAAAAGAACAGTGGCGATGGTCGGATAGAAATCGCAGTAGTCTATGCCGGCATCCCATACGCCTGTTGTATTGACCTCAGGGTCCTGACCGCTGTAAGCCGTTATGGTGAAGAGATTCTGGCCTGTAAGATACATACGTACGGACTGAACGTATTTATTGTCTTTTATCGGAAGATTGTAGCCTATCGTAAGGTTGTCAAGCTTGACGTAAGTGCCGCTTTCCAGATAGAAATCGGAGAAATGCGACTTGTCGGCATATATGGTGTTGGAGCTGCTTATGTCTTTCATAAAGACGTTCAGCGAGGTGGAAGCCTGAGGACCGTAAGCCCAACGGGTAAGATTGAGAATCTTGTTGCCGACCACTCCGCGGAAGAATGCTGTAAGATCCCAATTCTTGTAGCGTAGCACGTTGTTCCATCCAAAAGTGAACATAGGCTGGGCATTGCCGATGACTTGTCTGTGGGCATCAGTGGCACTTGATGCTGAAACGACTCCACCGGCCGGTGTGTCGTACATCCATGTGCCGTCAGACTTGAAGCCGGCGTGCTTGAAGCCGTAGAATGAGCCCACAGGCTCCCCTTCTATCAGGATTTGGGTGTTCGTGTTCATCAGTCCGTTCTCACCCACGCCGCCGGAAGTGGTTTCCTTATAGTTGAAGCCCTTTGATGGGTCTGAAAGACGGGTGATGTTGTTCCTGTTGAAAGCTATGGTCGGAGTGGTTGTCCAAGAGAAAGTCTTCGTCTTGACAGGCACTGCACTGATTGCCAACTCTACTCCGTAGCTGTCCATCTGTCCGGCATTTGCCAGCAAGGTATTGAACTGGTATGGAGGGGTAGGCACTTCATAGTCCCAAAGCAAATCCTTTGTCTGTCTATAATATACGTCTATACTACCGGAAAGTCGGTTGCCGAGAAAAGCATAATCCACACCGAAGTTATATTCGTATTTTTTCTCCCAGCGAAGGTCGGGATTGACGTTCTGGCTGACACCGTAGGTGTAGACATACTGCCCGTTGTACCAAAATGTTCCGCCGTTTGACAGCATGGCTACGGAACGGAGATCTGATGCAAGATTGTTGCCCGTCACACCGAAACCGGCACGCAGTTTAAGGTCATCTATCCACTTTGCGGAAGACATCCAGTCTTCACCGCTAATTCTCCAACCTGCGCTTACTGCAGGGAAAAGTCCCCATTTGTGATTGGCACCGAAACGGGATGAGCCTTCCCGGCGCACTGAAGCAGAGAGAAGATATTTCTCCTTGTAATTATAGTTTGTTCGGAAGAACAAGGCTACCAATGTGTTAGAGTTCCTATATGAAGATGCGTTCAAGAACTTCTTCGTTGCATCCCCATTGCCGATCTGGTAATACTTCGCATCATCGGTCGGGAAACCTTTGTTGGATATGTCCATACCGTCATTAAGGAAATTCTGATAGGACAAGCCGGCCACGGCAGCAATGCTGTGTCCGTTAAAGCTGCCCGAATAGTCGGCTGTAGCTTCAAACAATTTGTTGAAACTAAAATTGCTGCCGCGTCCGGCCTTTCCGGAACCGGCCTCATCCGTGCTTATGGCGTGATTGTACCAATAAGAACGGTTGTCGCCCTCTTCAACTGCACCGAATGCACTGATTTTCAAGCCGTCCACCGGCTTGATATTGACAGTCGCCTTGACTGAGCCTCTGAAATAGTTGCCGTCGCCATAAGACTCCCTTTGGGCCATATTCTCTATCGGATTGGACTGACCTGTCCCCGAAGGAGCAAAATAACCGGAGGTTGTGCTTTTATCATAAATCGGATATGTAGGATTTACAATGGCCGCCTGCTTGAAATCACCGCAGAAAAAGTCGTTGCGATAGTGCATGTATGACATATCGTATTGCAAATCCAACCAGCCTTGCAGAGCTTTTTGAGAAGCCGCGATTTTGGAGATTACCTCATTTCTGTTGGAATTCCTTGCAATACCCTGGGCGTCCTTGTAGTTGATTGCGGCTCTGTAATTGAATTTTGCAGAGGAGCCGACTATAGCGACGTTGTGATTGTGGGCAATGGCGGCATTGCGAGTCACGCCTTTCATCCAGTCGGTGTCATAGCTTTTACCTTCGGAGTCTTGGTAGAGGACAGGATTCACCTTGCCGCCTGACAACTCTGAAAGTTTCCTGAATTCTGCCGGGCTTGCCATGCCTATATCGCCGTTGCGGAAAGATACGGAAGCATAACCGGAATATTCGACCCTCGTATTTGCAGTATCGGTGAAATTGTCTCCCCTCTTGGTGGTGATAATAATTACACCGTTGGTGCCTCGTGTTCCGTAGATTGCAGCGGCGGAGCCGTCCTTGAGGACGTCCATAGAAGCGATTTCGTCCGGAGATATATTATCAATGTTGCTTACAGGCACTCCGTCTACGATAAACAGAGGAGAGGTGCCGGCACCTTTGTCAAGTGTCGAGAAGCCTCGTATCTGTATATTATAGCCCGTGCTTGTCGGATCGGAAGTGGTCTTGATGATATTCAGACCGGCCACCTTTCCCTGTAGCAAGCCCATAGGGTTGGTCTTGACACCGGCATTGAAGTCCTCCGACTTGACTGAGGCAACGGAGCCTGTGACTTCTTTCTTTTTCTGGGAGCCGTAACCGATTACAACCACATCTTCAAGGAACATTGCGTCCTCTTTGATAGTGACCTTTGCCGGGATTTCGGAAGCTTTGAAAACCAAAGACTTATATCCTATGCAGCTGATTTCCACAAAGGCATCGGGACCGGAGACTGTCAAAATATAATCCCCGTCTATGCCTGTCGATGTGCCATTGGTCGTGCCCTGTTCCATAACGGTAGCGCCTATTACAGGCCCCATGGCATCAACGACTTCTCCTTTAATCTGGTATCCGTCCTGTGCGAATACTGTCACGCCCGCCATACTGATAAGCATGACGGCCGCAGCGGTTAATATCCTTTTCATTAGAATTTTGTTGAATTGTATTGTCATTATATGGTATTTACGTTTTTATCTTTTACAAAATATACTGATATTGCCGCCAATAGCATAAATGAGCCTGCAAGCACCAACATCATAGGTGTCTTCATATCGAAACAATATTTCAATATGAGGCCGCCGCAAGCTCCTACGACAATCTGCGGTATCGTTATCGTAAAATTGAATATCCCCATGAAAACCCCTGTTCTCCTTGCGTCCAAGGCCTTTGAAAGAATAGCGTAAGGCATTGACAATATGGCAGCGTAGGCAATGCCTATACCAACCATAGGAATCATCAGAGCAAATTGGTTGTGCAGCAGGGGCAGGCAACAGAAGCCGATTGCACCGAAAAGCAGGCAGACGGCGTAGACCACCTTGTTGCCGAACTTGTTTGCAATGTCGGTCATGAAAATTGCGGCTATACATGCCGGTATTGGGTAGACGGCATTGAGAATTCCGACCCAATTGGAGGCATCGGTGCTGCTCAACAACTCCCCGGCATTGTTCGTCACAACTCCCTCAATAGAAGGAAAAAGGAAAGTCCACATAATGAAGAGCGCACCCCATGAAAAGAATTGGGTGACACCGAGCTGCAACATCACCTTTGGGGTCTTTCCCAAAAGCTTTATAAAACTCTCCTTAGGGGCTTTCCTTTCTTCCTCCGTAATCCCATTGTATTCGGCAAATTCCTTAGGCGGATATTCCTTGACCTTAAACACCGTCACCAAGACCGAGACAAGAAGCATGGCACCTCCTATATAATATGCCCAGGACACTGCATGCGGCACTTCTCCGGGATTAGCCGTCATATCAACGTCCATACCCGTCATTATCTTGGTAATCAGCCAAGGGAGGATGCCGCCGATGACGGCACCGAGGTTAATCAGGAATGTCTGGATTACGTAGCCTTTGGTTTTCTGGCTGTCGTCCAGCATATCCGACACAAGGGCTCGGAATGGCTGCATGGTGACATTGAAAGACAGGTCCATGAAAAGCAGCAACATCGCTCCCATAAGCAACGGCGAAAAAGCCAATAGCTTCGGGCAGTTGGGCATAAGCATCAGTGCTATCGTGGAAATGATAGCTCCGCCGAAAATATACGGTTTGCGTCTTCCGAGCTTTGTCCAAGAATCATCGGAGAGCATTCCGACTATCGGCTGGACCACCATACCGGCTATCGGAGCTGCAAGCCAAAACAGGCTGAGTTGGCTGGTGTCGGCACCCAAGGATTTGAATATGCTTGATGTGTTAGAATTCTGCAATGAGTAACCGATTTGAACCCCAAGGAAGCCGAAGCTTAGATTCCATATCTGCCAAAAGGATAACTTTGGTTTTTGCATTTGTTTTTGTGCTATTAAATTAAATCTGTAGTTGCTGCTCGTTTAAATCGCTACAAATTTAGTTTTAACGTTTTATATAGTAAAGCGTTTCGGGACGAACGGGAAGATAACCGCGACGGACGGGCGTATAAATAAGACGAATGTTCATAACACCAAAGTCTGAAACAGACAGAGAGTTATGAACATTCTAATTAAGAAATTACCGGACCTTTATTCCAGAATTTTATCTATAAAATTCAAATAATATGAAATCTTATCCTTGTAGTGCTCATCTCCGGCACCATTACGCTGGGCTTTGAGGAATAAGCCTCTTGCACTTGCAAGCATCATGAAACATTCAGGGCTGAGATCTTTTGACTGATAGAAATATATATCATTTCTCATCCTTATGTTTTTAGCCCCTTCAATATTCGTGTGTATATAACTATTTCCTCTTTTATCCGCTAACAAGAACTTAATATAATTTTCATCAATAGCAGTAGTCACCTGCCTTTTTTTGCCCTTGTTTTGTTTCTGAATCTCTTTGATTGCCGGAGAGGCATTGACCAAACCATTAAGATAGGTCTCCGCAAGGATTATTTTATTCTGGGGCATCTTCTGCCCATTCCTTACCTCTTTAAATATATAATTCTCTATATCTTTTAATAATTCCGATTGCGTATAAGGGTCATCGGAGTGCATTGTGCTGAGTGTCATAAGTCTCAATCTTGACATCAGCGAATAAATAGGATACCCATTATCGTAGAACCAACCTCGGACATTATTATTCGGGCCGGCGAATTGTAGAAATTCCTTATTGGCATCTAACCAATTCAAGTCATCGCATCTCGAAATTATTTCCTTAACTATCTTTTTCTGCAGATCTTTTGGTACGGAAACAAATGGTTTAAGGTTACTTTCCGTTCTTGGCGTTTCAAGATAAATACCTCCGATATAAGAGAACAAAGGCCAAAGGGTGTTGTTATAGAACTCATGGAAAACTCCGTTCAGCAGACTTTCTTTATATGAGTCCGTAATTTTATCATCGTTATACCATTTATGGGCATTCTCAGCAAAGAATTTAATATTGTTGGTAACAAGTTCTGCATTCTTGAAAGGATCGTTACCCAAATCACTATACTTCGCCCTCGGATCCTCCATAGCCGTATACATTGCCGTTGAATAACGGGCTTCGGGATGACTTTCCAATTCCTTAACCCACTTATCAAGAGTTTTCTGCTCATCGCCCTCGATAGGTTTATAGAGATATTTCAAGGCAAATTTATCGGCAGGGCCTATTTTATCAACACATAAAACAACGCCTTTCTCTTTATCTCCCGGTTGTGCGAGAATATTGTACATACACCCATCCATTATAGAGCCGACAAATCCGTTTTCCTGAGTAAACTTAGGAGAGCGTATTTGCTCCGGAGAGTAAGCGTAAGATCCTGCAAGATTGGCCGAGAGTCCCAATGCGTACCCAAAAGCTGTCAATGAAACGGCTTTCAGACCTTCGCAGATAAGATCATCAGGTATGAAGAACGTTC
The DNA here is from genome assembly GCA_947253655.1 of uncultured Bacteroidales bacterium. Classification (GTDB taxonomy): domain Bacteria; phylum Bacteroidota; class Bacteroidia; order Bacteroidales; family UBA932; genus Cryptobacteroides. The sequence goes on along the minus strand of CAMYAE010000013.1, from coordinate 28,480 downwards.
TGAATCGGGCATCTACTGCGGCCATAGGTATTGCACCACGACTTCTTACATAACCGGCAAAATCACGTGACAATGATATTTTTGTTGAAAATATTTGTCCGTCCCTTGGGTCTGTGATATTGAAAATATTTATACTCTGTCCTTTATAGTTATCAAAAGATATTGTATTGACCATTGGATCCTCTGCCTTGAAGAGAGTATCTTTCGGATAACGGGCGACTTTGACAGGGGTGCCAAGGTCAAGATTCCGGAACTCTTTATTCCACTCCTCTCCAGCGTCGGTTATTGCTTTCATCCAAGTATCCGGAATATTTGGATCGACATAAAAAGTAAGAGCACCGTCCTTGTTCAGGTCTCTTCTTGTTACATAATACTTGTAATTTATATCATCAATATTCCTATAATCTAAAAACGGGATTATACCTGTGCCCACATCTTCATTTGCTATCCTACTTTTTGCTTTATTTTCAGGTAGAAGTACAAGATATGTTGAGATAGAAAGTGACACGACAGGCTTATCTTCAAGAGCAAAGCCTATTACTGAAAGCGAAAGCTCCGCGGTAGATGTATTTCTTATCAATACCGAACCGGGGAAAGCATCGACTCCCTCAAGGAATGAAGCATTACTCTTGACTTTGGCGGAAGATATATTGATAATTGATACATATTCCTTACCGCTAAGGTTTATGACATTTTCACTGTCGAATTTAAAGAAGTCTGTTGCCTCAAAAATCACACTGGAAGAGTCTTTACCATAGCCTTTAATAGGGAAGGTCTTTATGATGCTGCCTCCACCGGAGAGTTTCATTGCCTTAACCTGATTAGAGTCGGTTTTGTCGCACAGGACATTGGCAGACGGCTCTTTAAAGACTATAAGGGAGTCTGTTTTATCAATGGTAATATACCTGTTGGATGAAGCCTCTTCGCCTAAAAGGAACGGATTACTGCTTTTGGAAATATAAGAAGACAACAGGAAATCCCTGGACATGAGCGATAAAGGCATTTCCAAAAACACCTTATCTTCATATTTATGAATAGTGAATGCACCTTTGCGAGTATCTAATTTTGACTTTTCCTTAAAAAGTTTATCGTATATAGAAGTTACCTTTGCTTTCTCTTTGTTCTTTTCTTTGTCTTTCTTCGACCTGTTTGAAGAATCGGCCACGCCCATAGACAGAAATCCTGATAAAATGACAAGCAGAGATATCTTTAAAAATTTTTTAATCATTTGGCTTGAGTTTATTTAAATAAATTTTCCAACTGCTTATCCAATAATTGATAGTGGGCTTTTTCCCTGCCTGTACTATTTTTTATTCTGCTGCCGATCAGTTTTTTGGCTCGCATCAGATAAGCATATATGTCTGTTTTCGTAGCCTTGGCCGAAGCAAATCTGGAAGCCTGCTCGAATTCGAAACCCATAATCGGAGACATATCAGAACAATTATTACATTCAGTATAAAGTTCATCATTACGCATCCAAGGGAAAACATCAGAACTATCTTCTGTCAACAGGCGTATTACGCTTTTCCCGCTAAACTCTCCGGCACGAAGCATTTCTTTAAGATATGCGTTTTGCAGGGCCATGTCATCATCCGTAAGTTTCTTTCTGTTCCACACGAAATCAAAAATCATGTCGAAAGCTTCTTTGGATGTAAAATTATCTTCTCCCATATCTTCATATTGGGAAACGATAAGAGGAAGAGGAATAATAAGACGATTCAAATAGGCTTTTACAGCAGTAGCCGGTTCGCCCGTAATGAACATTTCGTTTCTCAAATCATTCTTATTGAGCCAGTCCAAGTCATCGTAAATTTCAAACAGGTAATTCAACGCTGCCTTCTGATATTTTCCAGAAAGCGGTGCATACTTTGGAAGCTTATCCCCCGCCTTTATTTCATTCAGATAGCAACCGCCAATATTGTTGCTCACATGAGAGATATAAAGGGCCAGCTGATTGATTACACTGATAAACAATTCCTGACGCAGTCTTAAATCATCGTCATTCTTCACCCAGTTATTAAGGTTAGATGTGATATATTTAAGATTTTTAATACCGTACATGGTTGCCTTTATTGCATCGTCGCCAAGATCTTCTGTTTGCGACCTTGGGTCAATCACTGTCTTGAACTGCTGCTTGCCATAGCGGCATACGGGATTGTTTTCAATTGATTCTTTTATAAATGCCGAAGAAATTTTATTGTCTTCTTCCAAAGAATTAACCTTAGGAAAATACTGATATGCCCATTTAATAGCATACTTGTCATAGGCACCGAATCTTGGAGGAGTAAGTTTAACGCCTCTCTCAAAATCACCCGGCTGTGCCACATAATTAAAACGGGCATAATCCATAATTGAAGTTGTCGTACCAAACTTCTGTGTATATGAAGGAGAACGTAATGAGTCTACCGGAACTAAACTTGAACCGCTCATATTGTGCATAAGTCCAAGACAATGACCCACCTCATGTGATATTACATATCTCAAGGCATCTCCGATCAAATTCTCCGGAATCGAGCCGCTTCTTATTCTTTTGTCGGTCTGGGAAGTCTGTACATACAGCCAATTCCTGATCAGTTTGATAACATCATGATATACGTACACAGAAGCTGTTAGTATTTGTCCTGTTCTGGGATCAACCCATGAAGGCCCCATAGCATTCATGACATTAATAGGAGCGTAACGAATACATGAATATTTTATGTTGTCAGGGTCAAATTCCGGATCATCCTTGGGAAAATCCTTTGCGGCTATGGCATTTTTGAAACCAATGGTCTCAAAAATCTCGTTCCACTGCTCCACGCCTTCTTTTATGTATTTTTTCCATGCCTGTGGGAAAGTGTCATCTATATAAAAGACTATCGGCTTTACCGGTGCTACTTTTTCTCCCTTATTAAAGGCAGCAGTGTCGACAGGTTCGAGTTCCCATCTGTTGGCAAAGAATATAGGAGCCGTCGTCTCGGAATTGCTTCCCAATTTATTGCGGGCTGTAAAGAATACGCCTATACGGTAATCTGCCAGACGAGGACGATAATTATTATCCGGCAACAACATTATAGACCTTGTCATAACTGCCGTAAATGGCTCGTCTTTAACTATCTGCCTTCCGGAGTATGTCCTCAATGAATATGTATAAGAGAGCACTGATGATATCGAGACATTATCCTTGAATGCTTTAATTCCGCTTATATATGAGTTTTCCTTCTGATATTTATCGGTCTTCTGGAAAGATGAATAGCGGGAGAATCTGTCAAACGGAGACATCAATTTATTGTCCCCCTTGAAAAAATCTGTCATCTCAAATACTACATTTGTAGAATCTGCATTATACGCAACTATCTTCATGTTTTCAAGAATCGCCGGCATAGAGCTGGCCTTCAGAGAGTTGAGTATAGTCGTATCAGTACTGAAATAGTCGGTACTTACACTTCTGAGCTGAACATGGCTCTTGTTTCTGGTGAATATCACATGCAGAGGACTGGTGGGCTTTGACCCGACTACAGCATGATTGTTATCTGATATTTTACTTACCGTCGAGCCTATAAGCATTTCCTTATCAAAAAGAGAATCCGGAAATTCAAAATACACCTTGGAGTCAACAAGATGAAGGGTGAAAAGACCTTCGGCTTTTTCATGTTTTTTATCAAATAACTTTTGGTAGTCAGTCTTTTTTGGTTCGACTTTCTCTACTGATTTTTTTCTGCTCCTTCTCCCGTGATTTTTTTTCTGTGCAGTTGCTTCAAAATCTACCGATAATAAAGTAGCAATAACTATTAAAGTTGCAAAAAATGCTCTTTTCATATTATTTTCCGTTGTTCAATTAAAGTCCTATAGTGATAATATCCAATATTGTTCCAAAATCCTTGTATTCTATCATCTTATCTGTGGAAAGCTGCCCCGGACGCATTTTATCGAAAGGAATAACCCGGACAATACCTTTCTCGTCTTTCTTCGAAGCCAGAATGATTCCTTTCATATTCCATGGTAATTTCTTATATCCGGAGCCGTCTGCCTGTTGATTATACTGTCCCTGTATATAAAGTTTGGAGAGTGTTATTGTTTCTCCGGAAGGACATTGATATATCGGGGTCGCATTGACATTAGCTTGTTCTCCCAAACCGAAAACAATGGAATATAATGCATCTTTTGTGGCCACGAACAATATATTCTCATCCTTATCTTTTGCAAAGAAGACAGAAACGGCATTGTTGAGAAGAGATAAGCCCTCTGCCGGTATACTGAATTTGGCTTTGGCATGAGCCGGCACAGGAGGGGCCACTACGATATAATCCATTATATTATTATCCCACTTCCTTTTGGCCGGTCTGTACTGATTGAGCTGATAGATTTCAAAGACTCCGCTTGATTTGTCTTTTAGCAAGAATGTGGCTACGGAATTGTCCGAATTCGTCTCGGCTGCAACAGCTTGAAATCCGGGAAGGTCATTCGGGTCAAATATCGCGCTCCCTGCCTCATAACTGCCTATAACATACACCTTATCGTCATTTACGAAATAGCTCTGGAATTTATTTTTAGTCTCGTCATACCAGACCATATTGGTTTTAGTGCTATGGATAGATGTTGTGGCAACAATATCGTTTGAGAATTCGACCTGTGATAAAGTTTCATTAGGGAGTACAAATCTTGTCTCATATTGTGTACCGAACATATATAAACCCATATTTGTTTTAGCGGCCAGATTGGGACCTGTTTTGAAAATATAATTGAATTTCAGCCCGTCCGGTTTTCCGAATATGATATTCTCGTCATTCTCGGAATCTCCGTTCAAAGAGAAGTCTTTTGTATCATAACGCAGGGCCTGACCGTCTTTTGTAATCGCCCATAAACAATTCGTGTGGGGTCTCCAATAGAGGCCGAATGCACTATACCACACCTTTGTAACCAATGACTTTATCTTGCCCTGTGGCATATCTGCCAGAATATCCCTTATCACCACATCATCTCCCGTGTATTTATCGGTGATGTTTTTGTTTTTGATATATGAAAAGTCTGTGGTCGAGCCGTCTTTTGTTTCAGCAACAATTATCCCGCTTGCAATTGAAGGAATAACCTTAACCTCCCAGCTCCAATTATAAGAAAGATTGTCGTTTTCGACATCCGTTAGAATAAGATTCAATATATATGCTTTTGAAGAAATCGGACGGGTAACTTTATATTCCAGGTCCAGTTTGTCAGATATTTCTTCCCAGACAATATCGTCCGCCCCAGCCTCTTTCGCAAATTGCCATGATATCTTGAACTTGCCGGCATCTGCTTCTTCAGAGAACTTAGGAGAGAGTTTTAATACTCCCTGATATCCCAATGTTATTTCTTTCGGGATACCGGCAGTGTCAAGACTTGCAGTTTTGATATCCTTAATAGGGTACGTGCTGAGATCTTTATAGCAAGATGAAAAAGCAACGGATATTGGTATTATTAAATACAATATATGTTTAAATAATGTTTTCATTAGAAATAATTTTAATATTTACGTGCTTCAACTTTTTTGCCGATGTTCAATCCGGCATCATGTACCAGAGGTTTATCAGGATGCTGAGTATTGTATTCATTTATATAGGCATCGAGTTTTTTCGCCCATATTTTGTAAGCCCCTCCCTTATTAATATAACTGTAACTTGGAAGATATTTGTAAGATCCCAAGTAAGGAGAATTATAGTCTGATCCATGTACTGACTTGTCATCCCAGTCGTACCAATTGAAAGCCTTGATGATGGCACCCAAAGCAGCCGGACTAAAATATTCCTCTGAAGATGAATCAAAAGCAGGAGTACCTTCTATGAGCATATTATAAGTAATATAATGTTTGAAGTGTTTCGGTGCCGGAAGTCTGTTCCCCCAAGTTATCAAAGCGGATATATGACTGTCCGGACCGGCATGAAGTTCCTTTGAACCTTTAATCTTAATACAAACCACAAAGTCCTCTTTTTTAAGACCTTCGTTATTGAAAAGTCGGACTATCACCTCACCTTGTATTTTCCCGGCAGGGATCTTGCCATTCAAAATCTTATAAGTCTCAGCAGGAGCAGTGGTTTTATCCGTATCCACTTCACAAAGAACTTCTCTGTCATGTTCGGAAATTGTACCTACCAACATTACAGGAATAGAGAAATCGTGGCTTAAAGCCCCCGGATCTTCTATAAAACTATATGTGGACAGGAATTGCTGCATCTGATAGTTATAACCATTCGGTTCATTATTCTCCGTCCGCTTTTCAGGGAATCTTACAGAATCGTATTCGGAATTGAAAGTCGGGATATTCTCTTGTTTACAAGCGGCAAACAAGCACGCTATAAGCAGGACAACTATTGAATTTATGATATTATGATGTTTCATTGTGCAATATTTTATTGTTTGCGTCCAGATTGGAGTTCATATTCCGGATAAGGTATTACATATTCCTTGTCGGATAAGTTTTCTTCCTCCGAAGTCATTCTTGGGATGCGTTCTATACCCAATCTTTTATAATAAAAGAACATTACGCCTTCCGACATGAATTCCTTAATATATTCTTTCTCTATTTCCTTTTGAATACCATCTTCTGACAAATCAAGAGGAAGGTCAGAACTGATGCCGCGTCTGTTCCTGCTGGCATTTATTATTTTGATTGCCTCTTCCTTGTCTCCAAGCAACGACTTTGCTTCAGCCAGGATATAATACAATTCCTGAATCCGGATAATATTAACTCTTTTTGAAAAGCCGTCACCCTGCTCGCTCTGATATAACTTGAGCGGCACATATCCTTGCTGATCAGAACTAACATTCTGGGACATCAACTTGGAAAACCTGACATCAGTACTTATTCCTTCAAAAATATCATTTATTCTATCAGGAAGAATGAACATTGCCAATGCGTGCGACCCTTGATAATTTGGCTTAATATAGCTTTCCGTCAGTCTGTCCAAATCGTTCACATTGATACTTGTCAACGCTTCCCATGCCATTGATGCTGTTGCACTGGTAATATCTGCGGGATTCATGGATTTTATGGTAGTATTGAATGTCGTACTTGACCAACCTCCTTTCTCCACAAAATCGATCACTTCTTCAGCTTCGCTAACTGCCTTATTAAGGCCTTCTGCCGTATTGAAATACAGATGAACCCTGGCGAGCAATGCTTTTATTGTATAATAATTCAGGTGCAAATCTCTGTAAAGATAATATTTGTCAAAATTAACTTCCGCATAGAAAGATGCCGGATGCCGGGCCGTGACAGGATCATAGTCTTTCAGTAGGGAAGCAGCTTGTTCCAGATCATTTACAATTGCTTTGTAAAGCTCCATGCCGGTAGACTGAGGTGTAAGCTGCTTTGATACTGTCGTTACATAAGGAATCGTTTTTCTTGCACTAAGCTCATTTCCCCTGGCCCTCCAATTTCCATGTCCGAAAAGTCTGTAAAGATCAAAATGAAGAAGTCCGCGTATGCCTAAAAGCTCTCCTTTTATCACTGCATAATCTATCGGATCCATCTGTTCTTTCTTGCCGTCTATTTTACTAAGTGCATCATTCGCATTTACTATTACATTGTAGGCATTGCCCCATATTGTTTCGAACATCCTTGTCACCTGAGTTTCTTTGTAATTATGGGCGTACAAATTCACTCCGAGTATATCTGTAGTCTCTTCGAACTGATGTGCGAGAATTTCAGGGGCGTACCAAGACAAGTTCTTTCCATATAGTGCCGGCTCGGCAAGACGTACATAGCATCCTGTCAGCGTTTGCTGAAAACCACTTACGGTTGCATAGTGAGCTGATGACCGGACATCCGAACTTGCCGATACGTCAAACCAATCGTTGCATGAATAGCAGAAAATGCTAATTATAACTATGCTTATTGCGTATATTATTCTTTTCATGACCATTTTAGAATGTTGTTGTTAATGAGAAAGACATTCTTCTTGCGAAAGGATAGGTTGTACCTCTTTCTACCTGAATACTGGATATTGTTGCCAGGTCATTGAGATAGCAAGTAAGTCGAACCCTTTCCGCATGAATCTTCTTGCAGAATGTTCTTGGAATTTCGTAATAGACCGATAAAGAAGATATGTGCAATTCATTACGGTTTTGAAGGAATCTGGAAGTCGGCCTTGTTCTGACAGCAAGATTGGAAAAGTCGAACTTCTTATAAGGGGTTATTTGTCCGACTCTGCGCCAACGTCCTACCGCAAGTCTTCTGTCGACATTGTAATTAATATCGGCATTCTCTACCTTATCCACCAAAGTGCTGTTGTACATTTGTCCTCCTGACAAATATGTGAATACCATATTTACTCCAAACCCTTTATATTCAGCAGTGAATCCGGCATTTCCTCTCAGCTTCGGCGAACTGTCGCCTAATGGTTGAAGATCATTAGGACTATAATCAAATGTCAGACTGCCATCACGCTTAATGAAGATTTCGCGACCGGTGTTAGGATCGATTCCTGCGGAATTCACAACCCATATCGCCGTCATTGATCTTCCGTCTTCATACAATGGAACAGGTCTTGTTGCATCGCTTGCTTCGGAATTTTCTTTCATAGTATCATTGTACTTCTTCAAACTTTCAGACAAGCGTACAATATAATTTTTATTGTGGGCCACCGAGCCGAACAGGCTCACAGTCCAATCTTGTTTTTTGAGTAAATTCCAAAAAGCTTTCAGCTCAAATCCGGTATTCCTGACCAATCCGAGATTATCTTTCACAGTACCGAAACCTGTGGATGTCGGCAAAGCCAAATCCGTAACCATGTTTTTTGTATCTGCCCGATAAAGGTCGAATGTAAGTGATAAGCCTTTAATCTTAGCGTCAAAACCTATATTATAGTCCATTTTTTGCTCCCATTTCAAATCAGGGTTCGGCATATTTGTAAGATATGCTCCGGCCTGACCGGCATATAGATTCCCGGTCATATATCTATATGTCTCAATAGCAGCATTTGTAACAAAGTTCTGGTTCCCGGTAAGACCGATCGAACCTCTTATTTTAAGCAGATTAATCCAGTTTATATCCTTTGCAAAGCTCTCATTATGAAGGTTCCACGCTGCTCCAAGAGACCAGCTGTTTGCCCACCGGTCATTTTTGCCATACAATGAAGAAGCACTCCTCCTATATGTAAAGTCCATTATATACCGGCTGCCATAATCGTACGAACCCGCAAAAAGGAAACTTGCTTCCCTGTTTATTGAAGATGAGCCTGACGGACGGCTTTTGTCCTTGTATTGTCTGGCAAAGGTAATATCGGCTATTTCATTATTAGAGAAACCTTCTGCAACATGCTGAAACGCAGAATAATCATTCTGAGAGACAAAGAATCCAAGGTTTGCAAAAATATGATGCCTATTAATAAGCTTATTATATCTGACATTGAAGTCTCCTGATAAAAGCTGATTCTTGCCATTCTCCAAAGTATAGCGTCCTCGGCGTTCATAGTCGGAATTGTCGTTGTCAGCAAATATTGAGTGCAGCGGAGGAAGAAAAGTATTGGCTTCGGAGCGCTTCTTATTGATACCAAATCTGAACGTGGATGTAAAAGCCTCACTCATGCGCCATTCTGCGAAAAAGTTATCTATTACCTCCAAATAATCAGATGTAATGCTCGTACCGATTGTAGCATTATACATAGGATTCGGAATATTAGGCTCAAGCCACCTCGGAATATTTCCGTTCTCGTCCTCGGCCTGCCAATACGGATTCATCGCAGCGTATACAGAGAAAGAGCCATAAGGAGAATCACTTGACTTGTTATACATGGCAGTCATAATATTTCTGAACAAGAAATTTTTGACCCTGTATGTCGTATTGATTGATCCTGAATAACTCTTTCTGTCAGAGCCCTTCATCGCTCCCGCAATATCATTGTATGTAAAATCCAGGAATGATCTCAGATTGGAAGCATTTCCTATTTCTATACTTATCGTATGTTTATGACCGACACCCGTACGCAGAGGCTTCGCCAGCCAATATGTATTCAACCCTTCGAGGGCACGTTTCTTTCTACTATTGTACAATCTTTTAAGGCGCTCCTCATAAAGGAAATTATTTGAATCGTATTTGCCGTCCAGGAGTTCGACTTCCAGCTTTTCAAGGCTGTTTGTGAGGTTATAGCTTGTAAGGTCCGGCATCTCAAAGGACATAGAGCCCGTATAGGAGACCCTTTGTTCACTTCCGCTTACACGTTTGGTCTCGATGACAATAACTCCGTTAGCGGCTTTTGAACCATACATCGCTTTCGCTGAGGCATCTTTTAATATTGTTATGGATTCTATACGGTTCATATCCATATCCACAATAGTAGAGAGGGATGTTTCAAAACCGTCAAGAATGAACAACGGCTGATTAGGATTGTGTTCAAACTGTGTACGAAGATCCGAACGAGAGGCGTCAGGCAAGCTCGAAGTACCCCTCATTGATATATTAGGCATAGTATTAGGGTCGCTTCCCATTGCTATATTGTCCGGGATATAGATTGTCGGATCTATATTCTTCAAGCTACTCAATACATTCTGATTACCGACTTTTGACAGTTCATCTTTTGAAATCATTGTAGAAGAGCCGGTAAACTGACCGGCGGGTCTTGTATAAATACCTGTAACGACCACTTTTTCAAGCACTGTCCTACCTACCATCTGAACATTACGAGTAACATCATTTGTCCCGGTATCCGTATTAACCGTTATAGTTTCTTTTCCAAGGAAAAGAAATCTCAACTCCAAAGACCGGCCGGCGGGGATTTCTATGTCGTACTCCCCATTGATATCACTCATGACATACTTGTTGACTTCCGGACAATAAACAGTCACGCTCGGCAAAGGCAAATCATCCTCGTCAGTAATCTTTCCTGCAAAGTGTCTTGTCTTATTGTCCTTAAGTTTTTCCGAAGGTTTTATTGCTATCTCATTTCCAGTAATGGAATAGGTAAAACCTTTGTTCTGCAATATTCTGTCAAGAACATCCGTCAGGCTTTGTTTTATGACACTTATGCTGATACTGCCTATCTTTTCTGACAAATCATTCGGATAAGCGAATTTGAATCCTGTTTGCTTTGAAATTTCCTCAAAGACCTGACTGATATCAGCCTCTTTCAGATCTATGGAGACGAGTCTTTCAATTTGTAATTGTCTGTTTTGTTTTGCTGACATAAGAAGTGGCAACAAAGAGACAATGAGACAATTAATAAGAAAAATAAAGCGGTGTCTGCTCATCATGTTTTGTTTTTGTAAAGTTAATAATCATAAATGCCTATATATAAAAAAGGGTTATAAATAACATTACATTTCCTTCGGTGATTTGACAAATATAGTTTTTTTATTATCATAAACACCATAACCATTTATTAAAAATAATTTTTGTCCCCATACATTACTATCCCCTACCAATAAGAAGCATTCCGGTTTGCAACATTCATCGGAAATGTGTAGCTTAGTTTCGGAAATATATTTTCTTGAAATGAAGCATTTTAGCATCGGCTGGATAATAACCTTGTTCGCCATAGCCCACGCAGTGGCAACGGCGGCATGCAGAGCCATGAATATTGACGACAGTATCGCTCTGACAATACTCACAATGGCAATGACGGTTATTATATGCATCAGAGAACGCCTTAATGTGGAATTTACTGCCGTAAACGTCATTCTCGTGAACATTGTCGGCTATGTGCTCGGAATAACTTTCGCAAGCATAATAGGCGCGGCAATCAGATACTCCCCCGCCATATATTCGCTCTCCACATTCATCACAACCGAACTTCTCGGCTGGGGGCTGCTATGGTTCTGTTCGCTTTTCCCCGGCTACGGCAGGGAAGAAGAAGCCCTTCCGGGCGAACAACTCCGGATAAGGCTGATAATAATAGCCGTAGGGGTTGTATTGTCCGTAAGGATTCTTATAGACATAGTTCTGGCTACCAGCCTGTTCGCGGACGGCTCGCTTTTCAGCACAATGTCGGTCTTCCTGTCCAATTCTATCGTCCTGCTGATATTAGTGTCTGCGACAATCCTGTTTCTTCAATATCTCCATAAGGAAAAATCGAAATTCAGCACATTGGACGTCTTTACGGTGACATTGATATTCTTCATTGTCACGGCTTCGATTTCCGCACTTATGATCGGATACGGACTTCCGTTAAGCTCTGACGGCTCTTTCACTTTCAAAAGGTTTGTAAAGTTATTCGTGGTAGGTATAATAAGCGAAGCTGCAATATATTCAATTATATATATAATCGACTATGCTCTTGCGGCAAGAAGAAGCATGGAGAACGAGAGGGCAAAGGCAAACTTGGCCAAATACCGATACCTCAATCTGAAACAACAGGTAAATCCCCATTTCCTGTTCAATTCGCTGAATGTGCTCGACTATCTGGTGGCGGATGATGAAAACGAGAGGGCAAGGGAATATATCCAGAAACTTGCAGGAATATACAGATATATGCTCAGCAATGAAGCGGAACCTCTTGTCTGCCTTCGCGATGAAATGGAATATACCGGAATGTATATTGACCTTTTAAAACTGAGATTTCAGGAAGGTCTTGATATTCAAGAGAATATAAAAGAAGAAGATTTGTCGAAATATGTCGTGACCTATTCCGTGCAGATGCTGATAGAAAATGCTGTCAAACATAATTCCATATCCAAGGACAAGCCATTACATATCAGCATATTGACCAATGGGGACACCATTACGGTATCCAATAATCTGGCTCCGAAAATCAACCCGTCGGCCTCTACAGGGATAGGACTTAAATATATTCATAAAAATTATATGGACCGCAGCGGCAAGGATATCATCATTGTCAGGACAGAGAGGGAATATAGGGTCTCGCTGCCGCTGCTATAAATCGAAGGAGATATGAGAGCACTGATTATTGAAGACGAAGCCATTGCCGCGAAGTCGCTTATAAAGACTTTGGAAGAGAACTTTGAAGACATCTCCGTTGTCGGACTCACCACCTCTATAGCAGAGTCGGTAGCCTGGCTGAACAATAGTGCAAATGCGGCTGACATTATTTTTATGGACGTGGAACTTTCTGACGGGAAATGCTTTGAAATTTTCAAACGGGCAAAAATAAATGCCCATGTGATTATGACCACAGCATACGACCAATATGCCATTAAGGCCTTTGAAGTCAATAGTATAGACTATCTGCTGAAACCTGTGGTGCTTCCGGCTTTGACAAGGGCTATCGAAAGGTGCAGGCATTCATCGGGTAATGTCGACATAAGCAGGATCATAGGTGCCATGGCTGAAAAACAGCCCGAAAAGGTGTATAAGGAAAGGCACCTCGTATATCTGAATGACAGGATTGTGCCGATAAAGGCTTCGGATGTGCTTTATTTCTTCTCGGAGTCAAAAAACAACCATGTGGTCACGAAAGACGGCACAATATATATAGTGGACAAGTCTTTGGACTCGATTATGGACGAAGTGGATCCAACGGCCTTCTTTAAGATTTCAAGAGGGTGCATTGTGGCAAAAGAGGCGGTAGAGAGCGTCACAAAGCTCTTCGGAGGCAGGTTGGCGATTGTGTTGAACGGCAAAGATGCAGCCATGACGAAACGCATATCCTCAACGTATCCGATAGATCTTACGGTGTCCAGGGCAAGAGTGGAAGATTTTCTTAGATGGCTTGAAAATTAGTATTAACTTTGCGTTGTTGGTGACAGCGGACAAATATGATTCTTTACAATTACTTCAGGATAAGCAAGCCCTCTGATGTCAAAGTCCCGGAAGACAAGATTGCCGGAACTTACAAAAGGTTGCGTTCCAGGACATTCTGGGGCGTGACGGCAGCCTACTGCCTGTTCTACGTCTGCCGTATGGCAATGAGCGTAGTGAAGCAACCGATTATTGACAACGGAATTCTCACTCCCGGACAAATCGGCATCATAGGCTCTGCCATGCTGTTTGCCTACGCTGTCGGAAAGTTCATAAACGGCTTTCTCGCAGATTATTGCAATATCAGAAGATTTATGGCAACAGGCCTTTTGGTGTCTGCCCTGCTAAACCTGATTATGGGGTCTCTCGGCCTGTTGCACGGAGCTCTCGGCTTATCCTCAGCCCTGCTGTTCATAGTCTTCGCAATAATATGGGGCATAAACGGCTGGGCTCAATCAATGGGTTCTCCTCCCGGTGTAATAAGCCTGTCAAGATGGTTCTCGCTGTCCACGAGAGGCACATTCTACAGCATTTTCTGTGCTACGCCTTATTTGGGAAAATTCCTGTCATTAGTGCTTACAAGCCATATAGTGCTGCTTGCCGGCTGGCAGTTCGGATTTATTTTCTCGGCAGTAGCAGGTCTTGCAGGTGCTGCGATAATTTTGATTTTTGTCTCGGACACGCTTGAAAGCAAGGGACTTCCGTCTGTGCAGGAGTTGTCTGCCGAACAGGCTCGCAAGACCGATTCCATGCCTACCAAGGAGCTGCAGAAAATTGTCATAAAGCATCCGGGAATATGGATCATAGCCCTGTCGAGTGCCTTCGTATATATCACCCAATACGGTATTTCCAATTGGGGAGTCCTATTCCTCCAGAAAGCTAAGGGCTATTCGCTGAAAGATGCGGCCTATATAATCGGAATATCCGAAGCCGTAGGAGTTGCCGGTACGGTATTTGCCGGCTGGCTTTCAGACAAGGTATTCAGGGGCAACAGGTTAAAGCCGGTGGTACTTTGCGGACTTGTCTGTATGGCGACCCTCGCAATGTTCATGTTCACGGGCGGCGGTATGGCTCTGAACATACTTTACCTTTCTGTCGCAAGTCTTGCCATTGCTGCCGTCTACTGCATTGTAGGCGGGCTTATGGCTTTGGATATTGTGCCGAGAAAGGCCACAGGGGCGGCTCTCGGCATTGTAGGCATATCAAGTTATGTGGCAGCAGGCCTCCAGGATATTGTAAGCGGCTACCTGATTCAGAACAATGTTTCAGATGCAGCAGGCTACAATTTCGTGCCGGTAACCTTATTCTGGCTGATAGCCTGTCTGATTTCATTCATGCTTCCGATATTGAACTGGAGATATATGAAGCCTAAAATAATTGAATAATATCTAAATAAATATATCATGTCTATTCTAATTACACTTGATTACAACACTTCCTGGGGAGAAAAACTATTTTTGCGTAACGGCTCCAAAAAATACGAAATGAGATATATCTATGCCGGTACATGGCAGATTGGCATGGATAAGATGAACGGAAATACCTATTCATTCGAGGTGTGGAAAAACGATGTCTGCATAAGGACGGAGTGGAGAGCCCACCGTCTGCCGGCTAAAAAGGCCAAGGCCTTGATAATAAGGGATAAATGGATTGACAGGCCTGTCGATTCGCCGTTCTACTCAAGCATGTTCAAGGACGTCATGTTCAAAAGACAGACCCCGACGGCCTCCGGAGCCAAGAGAAGCAACGTGATTATTACATTCACCTACCCGAATATCAGACCGGAACATATTTTGGCGATTACCGGAAGCGACAAAAAATTCGGGAACTGGACCAAATTTTGCCCGATGGACGACAGCGACTTCCCGATATGGAGAATTGAGCTGAACATTCAAGAACTTCTCGAATATAAATTCGTTATACTCGACAAAAAGAGCAAAAAACCCTTGGCTTGGGAAGAAGGCTCGAACCACTTCCTCGCAGAAGTGCCGCAAAAAGGCAGTGTCTTGGTGATTTCCGATTTGCAGCCTAAGTTTCCGGTTGCAGCCTGGAAAGGTGCGGGCGTGGCTGTGCCGGTGTTCTCATTGAGGACGGAGGAAAGTTTTGGAATCGGCGAATTCAACGATCTTAAAAAGCTTGTAGATTGGGCAGAGACGACAGGCCAGCACGTCATCCAGTTGCTTCCGGTCAATGATACCACAATGACGGGCACTTGGCAGGATTCCTATCCTTATAACGCCAATTCCTCTTTTGCCCTGCATCCGCAGTTCATCAACCTGCCGGCCGCCGGCGTGCCTGAGGACAAGGAATACAAGGCATTACGCGGAGAACTGAACTCTTTGGCGGAGGTGGACTATGAAAAAGTGAACAGGGAAAAGGAACGTCTTCTACGCAAGGCCTTCATGAAAAAATGGAAAGACTGGCTCTCAAGCGAGGAGTTCAACAATTTCTATGCGGCAAATGAGGATTGGTTAGCACCTTATTCCGCCTTCTGCTGCTTGAGAAATGAATTCGGCACTGCTGATTTCTCAAAATGGGGTAAATTTGCCGTATATTCCCAAGAAGCGGTTTCCGATTATATATCAAAACATAAATCAGAGACCTCTTTCTATTGCTTTGAGCAGTATTGCCTTGACACCCAACTGAAAGAAGCGGTGGAATATGCACATTCCCACGGGGTAGTGTTCAAGGGGGACCTGCCTATCGGTGTAAGCAGGACAAGTGCGGACGCCTGGACACATCCGGAGCTTTTCAATCTCGATTCTCAGGCCGGAGCTCCGCCCGACGCTTTTTCCGCATTCGGTCAGAATTGGGGCTTCCCTACCTACAATTGGGGGAAAATGGCGGAAGACGGTTATGCATGGTGGAAATCGAGGATGAAGAAGATGAACGAATACTTTGACTGCTTTAGAATCGACCATATCTTAGGATTTTTCAGGATATGGGAAATACCGTACGATACCGTTCACGGGCTATTGGGATATTTTAACCCTGCTTTGCCGTACTCCGGAGGCGAATTGGCGGATAAGGGCTTTGACATGTACGGCGGACGCTATTCAACCCCGCTTCTTGACGATTGGGTGCTTAAAGAAATATTCGGAGAGTTGACGGAAAAGGTCAAGGCCGAATACATCAAAGACGGCAGGCTCATACAGGAGGTTGCGACACAACGGAAAGTCGAGGCCTTATTTGCAGAGGAAAATGCTGAGTCAAAGAGGCTTAAAGACGGTTTCATGTGGCTGCTCGATGACGTGCTCTTCGTGGAAGACCCTCACCGGAAAGGATATTATCATCCTCGCATAGCCGCACATTCCACCTTGGCCTACCGGGCATTGAACGACTGTCAGAGGAACACTTTCAATGAGTTGTACACCGATTTCTTCTATCACAGACACAATGAGTTCTGGAAAAAGTCGGCAATGGAAAAACTGCCTTCTCTGCTTGAAAGTACAGAAATGCTCGCATGCGGAGAAGATTTGGGGATGATTCCCGATTGTGTTCCCGATACGATGAAAGAACTCGGAATACTGTCCTTGGAAATCCAGCGTATGCCAAAGGATCCGAAAGAAGAATTCGCCTGTCCTGACAAATACCCTTATATGTGCGTCTGTGCTACCGGGACCCACGACACAAGCCCGCTCAGGGCATGGTGGGAAGAGGACAGGGAAATGTCCGGACGATATTACAGGAACATTCTGCACGGCTACGGAGAGCCGCCCTATTTCTGCGAGCCGGAGATTTGCGAGAAGATTGTACGCTCTCATATAGAGTCCCCTGCCATGCTGGCAATCCTGCCGCTGCAAGACTGGCTTTCCATAGACGGAGACATACGGTATAAGGGCAACCCCGCCGACGAAAGAATCAATGTGCCGGCCATTCCGCGATATTATTGGCGCTACCGGATGCACCTGACTTTGGAGAAGCTTTTAGCCTCAAAAGGCTTCAACGACAGGCTTCGCTCTATGATTTCAAATGCCGGCCGGAGTTAGAAGAATACATCCGCAACGGCTAGCCTGACAAAAGAGGAAAGGCAATCTGAAGACAATTCAGCATAAACACTAATAATAGTGATTGGATTATAACGGCAATAGTATAAAATAATCATACGCCAAATTTCCAAACGAAGCAAAGCCAAATTTCCAAACGATTTTGCGTCAAATTTCCAAATATGTTTTTGAAATTGATTTGGAATACAAAGAAATAAGCTATCTTAGAAGAAAAATACGGTATATGAAATATAAGAATCGAATAGCGGATCAACTTCTGCGTGATAAATTAGAGGCGATGGGTGCTGTATTGATAGAGGGACCTAAAGCTTGCGGTAAAACGACCACGGCTGAACAACAGGCCAAAAGTGTTATCTATATGGATGACCCTACTAAGCAACAGCAATATAGGCAAATGGCTCAAACCAACATTAGTTTTTTGCTCGAAGGGGAAACTCCTCGCTTGATTGACGAATGGCAGGAAGTTCCTCAATTTTGGGATGCTATTCGGTTTGAAGTAGATCACCGAGATGAAGACGGGCAGTTTATGCTTACAGGTTCTGCTGTACCTGTCAAGGCTAAGGAAATTCACCACACAGGTACTGGAAGATATGGATGGCTCACCATGCGTCCTATGAGTTTGTGGGAATCAGGGGATTCTACAGGTGAGATAAGTCTGTCGGAACTGTTCCTTGCCCCGGATAAAATAGGAGCCGTGAATAAAATCACATTGCTAGTGCTTGCGTTTATTGTTTGCCGTGGGGGGTGGCCTAAAACTTTGCAAAAGAAAACAGAAAAGGCGGCACTATTACAGGCAACAGAATATTATAAAGCGATAACAAATAGCGATATATCACGAGTAGACAATGTAAAACGAGATGCAGAACGGGCAAAAAGAATTATGCGTTCATATGCCAGACATCAAGGCTCTCAAGCAAGTATCGCCACAATCCTTGCCGACATATCAACAAATGAACCAGAGGGTGTCAGCGATGAAACGATAGATGCGTACCTTACCGCTTTGCGGAAAATATTTGTAATTGAGGATATGCCGGCATGGAATCCTAACTTGAGAAGTAAAACTGCGGTTCGTACATCTGATACAAGGTATTATGTTGACCCTTCGGTTGGCGTGGCAGCCCTTGGTTTAGGTCCCAATGATTTGATTAACGACCTAAATACTTTCGGGTTATTTTTTGAAACAATGTGTATTCGAGATCTTAGAGTTTACGCTGATGCCTTAGATGGTTCTGTCTATCATTATAGAGATAAGAACGGTCTGGAATGTGATGCCGTGGTACATTTGCGTAATGGCACGTATGGTCTCATTGAAATAAAATTGGGTGGAGAGAAATTGATTGAGGATGGTGCAAAAACATTAATGGCCCTCTCAAATATCATAGATACATCTCGGATGAAAGCTCCTGCTTTTTGTATGGTGCTGACAGGCGTTGGCGATTTTGCCTATAAGAGAAAAGATGGAGTCTATGTTGTACCTATTGGATGTCTGAAAAATTAATTATGACACCAAATTTAAAAACGATCCAATTATGCCAACATATAAGTTTATAGATTTATTTGCAGGATTAGGAGGATTCCATTTGGCCTTAGAGCAACTGGGATGCAAATGCGTATTTGATAGTGAACTTCAGTAAAATTTACGCACTTTGTATGAGAGTAATTTTGGTATGAAGCGTGCTGGGGATATTAATCTTATTAATATCGAAAAGGCAATCTGAAGACAATTCAGCATAAACACTAACAATAGTGATTGGATTATATCCGCAAGAGCACTTCGCGTTTATAGACCATTGACTGATAGATAGTTCTGGCGGCGAGGTGGGCAAAATAGGCGGCCATAAGGAAATGTATGGCCATATAGCCGTCATTAGATAGCGGCTGCAAAATCAGCCATACGGCAAAAAATGCGGCGACCGCGAGTAAGGAAGCGTTCCTAAGTGCTTTTGACGCGGTCGCTCCTATATATATCCCGTCGAAAGTAAAAGCAGCGCAGCCGACAATAGGCATGGCAAGCAGCCAGATGAAATATCTGCCGCAGGCTTCGATAACGTCATTGTCATTCGTCATTATATGCAATATCGGCTCGCCTGCAACTATATATACCAGAATAAAACCGAGACCTATGGACATACTCCAGATAAAGACGCCTTTGACGACAGCAGTTGTCATTTCTTTGTTTTTCATGCCGATATATTTGCCGGTAAGGGCTTCGCCGGCAAAAGCAAACCCGTCGGTAAAATAAGAAAACAGCATCAGAAGCTTCATCATGACGGAGGAGGCTGCCAGCAGAAGGTCGCCATAGCGTGCAGAGATGACAGTATAGCCTATATATATGATTATCAAACAGACAGAGCGGATGAAAAGGTCTGAATTAATAGAAAGGAATTCTTTGAAGCCTCTTCCGCCAAGGCGGAGATTGTCTTTTGAGAAGAGCACCGACCTGCCTGGACTATACTTAAAAGCCAAGACAGCTAAGACAAATGCAAGTCCGGTATATTGGGCTATCACAGTGCCCCATGCTATGCCGGCGAAGCCTATGCCGTCAAATCCCGCAAAAGGCAGGCCTGCGGCTAAAATTATGCTTGCGGCTATATTGACGCCATTGACAATCAGGTCTGAAAACATTGCACTGACACTGTCCTGCATCCCTATAAACCAGCCTTTGAAAGCCATAAGCGACAAGGTGGCCGGGGCTGCCCAGATACGGATAAAAAAGTATTGCAGGGCGAGCGACATTACAGCCTCAGAAGTCTGTACCAAATGTGCAACCAACTGTGCAAAAGGCCATTGCAACACCAAAAGTATTATTGCTATTGTTCCGGCAAGCATCAGCCCCCTTGACAGGATGCCGTATGAGTCTCTAATGTCATTGCGGCCGTATGCCTGGGCAGTGAGCCCTCCCGTTCCGGCCCTGAGAAAACCGAAATTCCAATAAAGCAGGTCAAACATCATGCTGCCGATTGTTATGCCGCCAATCATGGATGCGGCCGTACCGGAGGCTCCTATATTGCCTGCCACTGCAATATCCACCAGACCTACAAGCGGCACGGTGATATTAGCCAAAATGCTCGGAACGGCGAGTCGTGTGATTTCTTTGTTCAGCGAATTCAAATCCGTCCTCCTATCTGAATTTTGTATCTTCTTCCAACATTCCGAGATAGGAATTGTAGCGTTCGGTGCTTATCAGGCCGTCTTCCACGGCTTGTTTCACAGCACATCCCGGTTCATGGGTATGGGTGCATGGGGCAAAACGGCAATGCTCGGCAGCTTTCAGCATTTCCGGGAAATAAAGTGCAATCTCCTCCTTCTCTACGTCTACGAGTCCGAAGCCCCTAAGTCCAGGAGTGTCAATAATATATCCTCCGGAAAAAATTCTGTACATTTCGTATAGCGAGGTGGTGTGCCGCCCTTGGAGATGGGTGATGGATATTTTACCGACCTTAGGGTCAAGAGAGGGATCCAAGGCTTTTATCAATGAGGATTTCCCGACACCGGATTCTCCGGAAAAAAGGCAGACCTTGCCTTTACAGGAGGCTCGAAGTTCATCTATTCCCTCACCGGTCTTGACGGAAGTCTCGATAATGCGATATCCGGCCTTGCAATAAATTCCATGGAAGTCTGAAATAGCTTCGGGAACTTCATTCCTGTACAAATCCACCTTGTTAAGTATTATCGTTGCCGGAATGCCATAGATCTCGCAGGTGACAAGAAGCCTGTCCAAGAATGGCAGCTGGACTGAAGGAAAATACAGAGAGACAATAAGATAGGCCATATCTATGTTGGCTGCTATGATATGGGATTGTCTGGAAAGGTTGGTGGACTTCCTTATAAGGTAGTTGCGGCGGTCAAGCACCTGCGAAACCATAGCCGGATGCTTCATGTCTATAGCCTCAGTACCTTGACCCTCCTGCACTTCCGCCTCGTACAGCACTTTATCGCCTACAGCGACGGGATTGGTGGCGCCACTGCTTTTCAGCCGGATCTTGCCTTTGAGCACTGCCGGGAATGGCTGCCACAGAGGCAAGGCAGACAGCATATAATGACTGCCGGCATTCTTCACGACTGTTGCCTCTCCGCTTATTTTCATATATTCACCTATCTATTCTGAATGCAAAATTAATCATTTTTCCGTTTGCTATGACGATGCAAAATGATTACTTTTGTTATTAAAGCCTTTCAGACCGTATATTCGGCAAGGCCTTGCAAAAATTACATGTAAATTTGAATTGGATATATGATAACGGAAGCACAAATCGGAGCCGCATTAGACGGGCTTTTTGAGAATATAAAGTTCAATGACGAACCGGCCGGGCTATATGAGCCGTTGAAATATATGATAGCCATAGGCGGCAAAAGGCTCAGGCCGAAGCTATGCCTTACTACCTACTCCATGTACAAGGACGATTTTGACGATACAATCCTACAGCCTGCTGCCGCAATAGAAGTTTTCCACAGCTTCACCCTTATCCACGATGACATCATGGACAAGTCGCCGGTCCGCAGAGGCATGCCTGCCGTATGGAAAAAATGGAGCGAGGACACTGCCATACTTTCAGGAGATGTTATGTGTATAGACAGCTATCGCAGAATGTGTTATGCCCCTGCTGACATTCTCGGAAACGTGCTGGCGCTATTCAATAAGACGGCAGCAGAGGTCTGCGAAGGCCAGCAGCTGGATATGAATTTCGAAAGGCTGGAAGAAGTGCCGATGAAAGACTATATCAATATGATTGGCCTGAAAACCGGAGTGCTTATAGCCTGTGCGGCGAAATTGGGAGCGATTATAGCCGGCGCTCCGGAGGAGGAATGCGAAAATCTGTATTGGTACGGTTACTATTTAGGTCTCGCCTTCCAGGTTGCTGATGATTATCTGGACGCCTACGGCGATGAAAAAGTGTTCGGGAAGCCTATTGGAGGGGACATTATAAACCGTAAGAAATCCTGGCTGACAACAAGGGCTTTGGAGAAATCAACGGCCATGACAGCCGACGGAGCATCTGAAATATTCAGATCAAAAGGAGTGGATTGCTCGCATTCGGCTTTGATAAGTGCTCTTTCAGCAAAATCGGCCACTGACGAAGAGAAAGCACGTAAAATTGACAGGGTAAAAAGGATATACACCGCTCTCGGAATTAACGAAGACGCCAAATATGAAATCCTCCGCCTGAATGAAAAGGCTATGGGGTATGCTGCAAAGGCATGCAAAGGAGTAAAATTGGAAATATTGAGGCGTTTTTCAGAGAAACTTGTCGGAAGGACAAAATAGATTTGAGATGAAACCGGAAGAATTGGAAATAATGGCTCCAGCCGGCAATTTTGAATGTCTGCAGGCAGCAATTCAAGGAGGTGCCGATTCCGTATATTTTGGAGTTGGGGATCTGAATATGCGTTCGCATTCCGCCAACAACTTTCAACCGGAAGATCTGAAAGAGGTTGTCTCGATATGCAATGCAAACGGGATAAAAACCTATCTTACGCTTAATATAGTCCTATACCAAGAAGACCTTGAGCCGATGAGGAAGGCCTTGGATGCAGCGAAAGAAGCAGGCGTGTCGGCTATAATTGCTTCCGATATGGCGGCTATATCTTATTGCCGTCAAATCGGTCTGGAAGTGCATATATCCACACAACTGAACATATCCAATATCGAGGCCCTCAGATTCTATGCACAGTTCGCCGATGTGATTGTACTTGCGAGAGAGCTAAATCTGCATCAGGTCAAAGAGATACATAATAGTATAATTTCAGAAAATATCTGCGGGCCGTCGGGTAAGCCGGTCAGGATAGAAATGTTCGCACACGGAGCCCTTTGCATGGCCGTTTCGGGCAAATGCTATCTGAGCCTCAACACATACGGGGCCTCTGCCAACAGAGGGGCCTGCTACCAGCTTTGCAGGAGGGGATATGAGGTGACGGATATAGAAACCGGCAACAAGCTGAATATAGACAACAAATATATAATGTCGCCTAAAGATTTGTGTACCATAGAGTTTATGGACAAAATCATAGATGCCGGAGTCAAGGTTTTCAAAATAGAAGGCAGGGCGAGGTCGGCGGAATATGTGAAAAGATGTGCAGCGTGCTACAGAAAGGCGGCAGATGCAGTGTGCGACGGTACATATAGCCCGGAAATGGCGGCACAGCTGAAAGGGCAGCTTGCAGAAGTATTCAACAGAGGCTTCTGGGACGGCTACTATCAAGGAGCGAAGTTGGGGGAATGGAGTAAGATCTACGGCAGTTCAGCCACAAGAAAGAAGGTATATTCGGCAAAGGTCACAAATTGGTTTGACAAAATCAATGTCGCAGAACTTGCAATACAATCCGCACCTTTACACATCGGAGACGAAGTTATCGTCATCGGCAGCACTACGGGCGTCGTCGAATTCAAGGTGGAGGATATGAGGGTGGACCTGAAGCCCGCAGAGACGGCGGAGAAAGGAGTACGGTGCTCCGTAGCCGTTGACCCGTCTTTGGGAAGACTGCGCAGAGGAGATAAGGTGTATCTCTGGAAAAAATGAGTGACAGGGAGCGTTCCTGCCGTTTGTGCTAAGCAACCGGCATATTTGAATACACGGCAGACTTTGCTTGCAGAGCCTTTTTGAGCTGCTCGTCATAGCGCAGACGGACTTTCACTCCTGCCTCCTGATAATAATAGCGGACAGCTATTTCCTCCTCGATCCACGGCAGAATTTCGTCTTTTTTTATACGGAGAAAGTCCTCTTTCTCAATCATTATCACCTTGTCTATTTCCGCAAGCTGATTTTCGAGCCTGTCCTCGAGACCGTCTTTCTTCAATTCGGCCTTCATCTGGTCATACAAAGCCTTTGCACTTGAACGGTAGTCGAACTTCTTGTCTTTGGCAAAGTTCACAAAATCCTCGAAATCTTCGAAATGGAAATCGTCAATGGCCGGAATGCTCTCGTGCCGTGAGACGAAATCGAGGGCATACTGTTCTATAATACCGTTAAGCACAAGCGAATAGACGAGCCTGCTGTATTGCGGGGCATCTATCTCTATGTCAGGAGTTATACCCCCTCCGTCGCGTACCGTCCTACCGTGAAGCGTTTTGAATTCCTTTGTCAAGGAATCGGCGATGTAGCCGACACTCCCGTCTTCATTACGATTTTCATAATCAATGGCCTGAACGCAACGCCCGCTTGGAGTGTAATACTTGGCGGAAGTCACTTTCATCTGTCCGTTGTACGGGAGAGGGACAATGCTTTGGACAAGTCCTTTGCCATAAGTCCTTTTGCCGATGATTGTTGCCCTGTCCAAGTCCTGCAAAGCTCCGGCCACTATTTCAGATGAGGATGCGGAGCCTCCGTCAACCAGCACAAACAATGGAATTTCAGTGTCAATCGGCTCAATCACAGTGCGGTACTCCTTTTTCTCAGCATCCTTTCTGCCTTTCTGTGAGACGACAAGAGAGCCTTTAGGCACAAATAACGACACAATGTTGATAGCCTCGTGCATCAGCCCGCCTCCGTTGCCTCGCAAATCGAGGAAAAGTCGCTTCATCCCCCTGGGTTTCAACTTGTTGTATGCGGCTCTGATGTCCCCGGACACATTCTCCGTAAATCCCGTCTGAAGGATGTAACCTGTTGTGTCATCCAGCATTCCGGCATATTCCACATCCGGGAAATGTATCCTTTCCCTTTTAATGGAAATCTCCTTCTCTTCTCCTGTGTGTACTTTCAGCACTTTGAATTTGACTATCGTGCCGGGCTTCCCTTTCATCCTGTCGCTGCATTCCTTGGTCTCCAATCCTTTTGTCGGCACTCCGTCTATCTCTACTATGCGGTCCCCGCTATGAAGCCCTCCACGCACAGCAGGCGAATTCAAATAAGGCTCATTAATAAACACATAACCGTCTTTTTCGGGCTTGAAAATTATGGCCCCGATCCCGCCGTAGGTCTTGTTTATCATCATCTGGAGGTCTTCCTTCTCTTCTTCCGGGATATAAACCGTATATGGATCAAGGCTTTCCAGCATGGCGTTGATTGCCTTTCTCTCTATTCTTCCGAGCGGGAGCGAATCGACGTATGAGCGGTCAAGCTCTTTAATTATGGCGTTGTTGATTTCCACCCATTGTCCGAGGCGGAAGTTTTTAGATTGCCCGAATATGCTGCCTGACAGCAATATCGACAGAACTAATGAGAGTATATGTCTAAATTTCATATTATATAAATTTCTATTTTTTCTGATATTATCAGATATTTGCTTCATTTTCGTTTCGGGCCTTCCAGTGTTATCAGGAGGGCCTTTTGCCCATAGGGCTATGCAAGAGCGAATGTAGAATTGACATCAATAGCTGTGCCAACAGACAAAGTTAGGAAATTATTGCTTATTCACAGACTTTTGATACCTTTGCAGCGATAATTATTAAGGTAAAAAAGCAGTATATGAAAATCATTTTTTCAACGGGCAATAGCGGAAAACTGCGTGAAGCTTCTGAAATTTTAGGCGAGGGATTTGAGCTCGTTACCCCCGCAAGTTTAGGTCTGACAGAAGACATCCCCGAAACAGGCAACACATTGAGAGCCAACTCATTGATTAAAGCACAATATATTTATGACAGACTGGACGCCGATTGTTTTGCAGATGACACCGGACTGGAAGTGGATATTTTGTGCGGAGCTCCCGGTG
Organism: uncultured Bacteroidales bacterium; assembly: GCA_947253655.1. Taxonomy (GTDB): domain Bacteria; phylum Bacteroidota; class Bacteroidia; order Bacteroidales; family UBA932; genus Cryptobacteroides. The sequence continues at coordinate 2,182 of CAMYAE010000013.1, read as the reverse complement.
TGCACAGTGCAAGATATAGCGGAGAAGATAAAGACTTCAATGCCAATATAGAGAAACTATTGAGAGAAATGGCCTTAATGGAGAATGAGTGCTCCATGGCACGTGAATATGGAATCGACACAATAAAAGCCACGAGAAAGGCCGTATTCAAAACCGTAATAACGCTTATTCTGAACGGGGAAAAACATTTCTTCGAGGGGGTAATGGAAGGGAAAATAGCCATTGAAAGGGCGGGAGACGGCGGTTTTGGCTATGATTCGGTATTCATTCCGGACGAGCTCCCGGCTGAAGAAAACGGCATAATAATCCCGGATGCCCCTGCAAGGCCGAATGTCGAAAAGCTTACGGCCGCTCAAATATCTGAGGAGCAGAAGAATGCGATTTCTCACAGAGGGAAGGCACTTCGCTCTATGGCAGAATTCCTGAAAAGCATAAAGTCCCGGCAAGGAGCATAAATCCAAAGAGAGAATGACTGTCAATACGGAGATTATTGTGCTGAACCACACCAAATTCGGTGAAAATTCCATTGCCCTGCACACTCTTAGCAAGGAATACGGGAGAAGAAGTTTTATGGCACGAGCCGGAAGGAATAATTCCATGTTCTTACCGCTCAATATATTGGAAGCGGATATCGTTGAAAACCCGAAATCCTCTTTCTGGACAGCCGGGAATTTTACAGCAAAAGCTTCTCTGATCGGCATCCGGAACAATATCTATAAAAACACCATGACCCTTTTTATGAGTGAAGTCCTATACAGAGCCATTAAGGACGGCACTAATGAAGACGGGCTTTTTGACTGGTGTGCCAAGACAATATTGACGTTAGACGCTATCGAATCCGAGTTCAGCAATTTCCACATACGTTTTCTGCTTGAACTTGCGGCGGCATTGGGTTTCAGACCCTCATTCGAAGATGTAGCACCTTTCTGCAAACACAACCCGGAAGCCGTTAAGCGCTTGATTAGTGAAGATCTCCTACAATCCATGCTCGTCCCCCTAAACGGAGAGGAGCGCAACAAAATCTGCGAAGATCTGCTGCGCTACCTCGAATTCCATACGGAATCTGCAATCAAGGTGCAGTCCCTGAAAGTCCTTAGGACTCTATATGAGGACTGAAATTACAGATAATAACTGAACGACAGGCATAGCCCGAAATTGTCGGTGCCATATATAAAGCCGTTACTGCCGGGGCTTACAAGTCTTGTGTATTCCATAACAGAGGCACTGCTGCCGCTCCACCCTTCAAATTTGGTAAAGGTCTGTGGCTGGAACAATGCCATAATCGGAGTAATGGTCACGGATGCACCGATAGACATATTGCCGGAGAAAAACCATTCGAGACCCATATCCAGAGTAAGACCTATGCCGTTGGTATAGCCCGTATTGTATCTCCTCAAAGGACGTGCCCAGGCAACATCAGCAACTTCATCAGGCTGGTATTCATTAAGAGTCTTATCCTCCGGTCCTAATGGTTTTCTTGTCATAGGCATTGTAGACGGAGCCATATTCTCTGATGTTATTGCATTGCCGTATGTAAAATCCATGGAACCGCCCGCAATAGCATAAAGCAAGCCGAAGCCGGCGTTGAACTGCAATGACTTAACCTGCTTGTTGAATTCCATTCCCAGGCCGAAACTAAAAGCATTGAGACTGCCTGTAACCACATCGGTCACCTTATTCAGGCTCTTAGGATCAATTTTCACAGCAGCATCATCCTGAACATATTCCTTATGATTGATTTCAGAGCCGGTAAGTCCGAATTTTCCTTTGATAGACCACTTGTCTGCCACACGGTATCTGAAACTAAGTCCGATCACAGGATCCAAGGCTAAAATATACATCTCGTGAGGATGACTTCCCACTTCTTTCACGAACCCTCCGGAGAAATCCTCTCCCATGGAAGGTTGGAATTTACCCTTATTGGACAATGAAACGGGATTGAAAGTAAGACCAAAAGCAAAGTCTCCGGCCTTAGGTGTGAAAACCGTCTTGCCTTCTTGAGCAAAGACAGTCATATTCCCTTGAGAAAAAGCGCTGACGGAAAAAGCAAGCAGCGATAATAGTAGGATAATTTTTTTCATATAAATAATTTTAATAAATGGTATCTTAAAAGATAATAAAATCAAACCGTTGGCGGAATTAATTTAAGTTGATAAACATGACCGTCTGCGTGCAGGGTCTC
>CAMYAE010000012.1 GCA_947253655.1 uncultured Bacteroidales bacterium | reverse complement strand
TCGATAACGCCGGCCGGCATACTGCTGTAATCGCTATGGCGGACGGTACCGTATCCAATGAGGTGCTTAAGGCTGTCATAGGGCAGGAAGTTTCCGTAAATTCTTTTAAGGAACTGATACCGAGAATGAATGATATATTTATTAAACTTGTAACGGAAACCGAATAATATGAACTTCAATATAATAAATGTGATTATAGGGCGCGAGTACAAAACGCGCGTCAAAAAGAAATCTTTCCTGCTCGTAACCTTTTTGGGACCACTTTTCTTCGCTGCCGTAGTCGTGCTCCCGAGCATCATAATGTATGCAGCAAAGGAGGAGTCGAAGAAAATTGCCGTAGTGGACAAGTCCGGAATAGTGCTTCCATATTTGCAGAGCGACAGCTCGGCGGTATATTCCGATTATTCTTTAATGGAGCCTGATTCCGTAAAGTCCGGCCTGGACAGGCTTGGGCAGGATGCTATGCTTCAGATATCGGAGATAGATTCTTCTGAAAAATCGGTCAGTGTCGTTACATATTCGAAGAAGCCGCTCGGAATTGAATTGATCGAGAGTATTAAGAGAGATGTTAATTCTGCGGTAGAGGATTACAGGATAAGTTCTTACAGCATTGAAAACCTTGCCGGCATAATGAAGGAAGTCAAATCCGATGTCAATATAGCGACCTATACGTTGGATGCGCAGGGCGAGGCTAAAATATCGGCATCAGAAGTCTATATGATGATATCCATGTTGCTCGGAATGGTAATCTATATGTTTATCGCGATATTCGGCGGAATGGTGATGTCAAGTGTCATCGAAGAGAAATCCAGCAGGGTCGTCGAGGTGCTTGTTTCTTCCGTCAAGTCTACCGAACTGATGTTCGGCAAGATAATAGGTGTGGCATTGGTTGCGCTCACGCAATTTCTGCTGTGGGTTGGGCTGACCATAGTCATAGTCCTTGTAGTCGGTGCCTTGATGGGGCCGGAATTCTTGTCTCAGGGTGCTGCCGGCATGTCCGATCCTGCGATGACCGGAATGGCGGGAGGTATGACCCCGCCTCAATCCGAAATGGCTACCGTTATGGCCACCTTAGCCGGTCTGAACTATTTGCAGATTATATTGTCATTCATAGTCTACTTCGTATTCGGATATTTGCTCTATTCGTCCATGTTTGCAGCAATAGGCTCGGCAGTCGAGAACGAGGGCGATACACAGCAGCTTTCCATTCCGGTAACCATACCTTTGCTGATAGGATTTTTTATTGCCTTATATGCTTTCAAGGCTCCGGACAGCGGAGTGGTCTTCTGGGGCTCTATGATACCATTCACCTCTCCGATAGTAATGCTTGCCAGGATACCTTTCGGAGTGCCTGCATGGCAGATAGCCCTCTCTTTGGCATTATTGGTCGGGACCTTTGTCTTATGTGCATGGGCTTCCGCAAAAATATACAAGATAGGAATATTGATGTTCGGTAAAAAATCCACTTTCAAGGATTTATGGAAATGGCTTAAACAAAAATGATTATGAACAATAACTTAATTTACATGCTTGAAAAAACCGTTGTCGCCGTTGTATTGGCGGTGATGATTTGTGCACCGGCCCGATCCCAAGAAATAAGCTGGTCGCGTAAAAGAATTGACGGCTCCAGGACCGGGGTCGTAGCCTCCAATGCGGAAAACTTTGATGAGGCCATGGGAAGGATTTCGGGGAATAAATATATTGCTCCGAACGGAAAGACTTTCAAAAAATGCTGCGGTGTTACATACAAGGTTGCAAAAGCCCTTATTGACGCTCAGGAGGAGATGAAAGATGTGAAAAAGGTAATAGGATATTCGGCAGAAAATATGGTGCGGAAATATCCAGAGAGTGAATTATCCAATTGGTTTATTGACGCCCTTATGAAATGGAGTGCAGAGAAAACCGGAAAGAAAATCGATGTCGGAATCACTAATTTCGGAGGAATGAGGGTCAATATGCCGAAAGGCGATATTATGCTTGATGACATGATGTCCATGTTCCCTTTCCGGAACAAGGTCTGCTATCTGGCCCTGAAAGGGAAATATATCCGGGAAATCGCAGAGAAAATGGCTGAGACCTCTTTCCAGATTTTAGGCGGAATAAGATGCGAGGCGAGAGGCAATAAGCTGACATCCTTGACAATAGGAGGTGAGCCTGTAGATGACGCTAAGACTTACGGGGTGTGCACCATATCATTCCTGCTGGACGGGGGAGACAACCTGTATTTGGCTAAAAATGCCTCAGAGGTTATAATCCTTGATGATTATATTTTTGATGTTATGATCAAAAGCGTGAAAGACCTTGAAGGTAAGCCGTTGAAATATGAGACAGACGGCAGGGTTAGGATTTTTGATGAAAGCGGAAAGGAAATAATGCCTGAAATACTTTAATGCCATGAAAAAATTATTTATATCGATAATATTTGTTTTTGCAGCTGTAACGGCTTTCGGCCAGAGGCTTGTAATTTTGCACGTGAACGACACACATAGTCACTTTGAGCCTGTACGTTCCGATGATAATGCCGGTCTTGGAGGAATAATTGAGAGGGCGGCATACGTGGACAGCGTAAGGAAAGCCGAAGGAAAAAACAACGTCCTGCTTTTGCATGCTGGAGATTTCAGCCAGGGCACCTCTTATTTCCAGTGTCTGCACGGCAACCTCGAAATCGAGGAAATCAATGCTATGAAGTATGACTGCGTAACTTTGGGTAATCATGAATTCGACAATGGGATTGAGGAACTTACCCGCAGGCTTTCAATGCTGAAATGTCCTGTGGTGTGTGCCAATTACGATTTTTCTGCATTCGGTCTGGACAAATACGTAAAACCTTATACTATAATTAAAAGAGGCGGCTATAAAATCGGGATTATAGGACTGCTTACCAATGTGTCGAGTGTGGTCGAGAAGACGACAGCGGACAGGATGCGCAAATTTGATGATGTGGAAGTCACCAACAAGTGGGCCGAGCTCCTTAAGAAAGACAAGAAGTGTGATATTGTGATTGCACTTACGCATTTGGGACTTAATACAGGCTCATTCAACGATCAGCTATTAGTCAACGGCACAAGAAACATAGACCTTGTGGTGGGAGGACACTCACATACTTTCCTCGAAGAAATTGAATATGTGGAAAATCTTGACGGAACCAAGGTTCCCGTTGTCCAGGACGGATGTTGGGGGCTCTATGTCGGCAAGGTGCTAATCCGGGGGAGGTAACGATATGACTTACAATAAAAACGAAAACAAGACCCAGGAGACAGTGTCGTCCTTACCGGAACGGCATGTCTCCATATTGGACATCCTCCAATTGCAGGGAAGCGTTTCCGTAACCGACCTTGCGGAAAGGCTTGAGGTTTCCGAAGTCACTATCCGCAAGGATTTGACAACATTGGAGAGGCAAAACAAGCTTTACAGGACACACGGCAAGGCAATTCCTATCAGCCCGTATATCGGTGACAGGCATATAAACGAGAAGGAAAAACAGTTTGTCCTTGAAAAGAGGGCAATCGGGAAACAGGCTGCAAGTCTGGTGAGGGAGCACGATTCAATTTTAGTGGCTTCCGGGACAACAATCCTGTATATGGCTAAGGAACTTGCAGATTGTAAGAATCTTACGATTATTTCCGCCTCGGTGTCCGTGTCTTCCATGTTGTCACAGAACAAAGATGTGGATGTCGTGCAATTGGGCGGACTTGTAAGGGAAAGTTCCGTGTCGGTCGTAGGGTCTTTTGCCGAAGAAATGCTGCATTATTTCAATTGCAACCTGCTGTTTATGGGAGCCGACGGGGTCGATCTTGAGTTCGGGGTCACAACCACAAATATGATGGAAGCCAACCTTAACCGTATGATGATGGGGGCAGCCCAGCAGACTGTATTATTGGCAGACAGTTCCAAATTCGGGAAAAAGGGCTTCAGCAAGATATGTGACTGCGAAAAAATCGACAGGATAATTACCGATGACAAAATCCCCCAGATGTATCTGGAAAGCCTCCAGGACCTGGGGATTGAGGTAACTGTCGTTCCTACGAAATGAGAATGCCGCCGAGGGGCTTATAGTATGTTCATGCTCTGCTCCCGCATTTTTTCCATTTCGTCTTTCATCATTACTACAAGTTTTTGAATGTCGGCATTATTGGCTTTTGAGCCGGTAGTGTTGATTTCACGTCCTATTTCCTGGATTATGAAGCCGAGTTTCTTGCCGGGTGCATCCTCATTGTTGATAGTATCCATGAAATACTTGCAGTGTTGTCTGAGTCTGACTTTCTCTTCGTTGATGTCGAGCTTCTCAAGATAGAATATCAGTTCCTGCTCGAACCTGCTCTGATCCGGCTTGGCCTGAAGGTCTTCTATGGCTTTGGACAGCTTTTCCTTGACAGCCTCAATCCTTTGAGGCTCCAATTCTTCTATACCTTTTGACAGACCTATGATATTGTTTATCCTTGAAGTGACATCTTTATATAGTGCCTGTCCCTCCCTTGAGCGGAATTCGTTCACCTTGTCTATGGCTTCAATAATTGCCTTCTCCGCCAGGGGCCAATTGTCCCCGTCCAATATTTCCCCGCTACGGACTTCGAAAATCTCCGGAAATCTGAGAATGGACTCTATAATCCGGTCGCTATGCGATTTGAGACCTACTTTCGCCTCAATGTCCGAAATCTGCTTGAAATATTCTTCAACCATTTCAGCGTTGATCTGTCTGGCCTTGCTTGCGGCATTCTCCTCGAAGCTCATAAAAAAGTCTATGGTGCCACGTTGTAATTTGTCGGCAAGCAGCTGGCGGACAACTATCTCCTTGTCTTTCGGAAGGAGCTGTGTCTTGATGTTTACATCGGCATTCTTGCCGTTCAAAGTCCTGATTTCTACTGTAATTATACCTTTGTCCAGAACCGCCTCAGCCTTTCCGTATCCCGTCATTGATTTGATCATAGTGCTAAAATTAACTAATAAACCGTGTTACTCCTGCAAAATTATTAATAATTCACTATTTTTGTAAATTATTGATAAAGAAAACTCTTATTTTTATGGACGAGGCTAAAAAAAATGTTCAGGAAGAGACAAGGAGCCTGAATTTTCTCGAAGAGATTATAGAATCGGATTTGAAGTCCGGCAAGGTAAAAAGCATTATGACCCGGTTTCCACCGGAGCCGAACGGTTACCTGCATTTAGGGCACGCCAAAAGTATATGTCTGAATTTTGGCCTTGCCAACAAGTATGGAGGGAAAACCAATCTACGCTTCGATGACACCAATCCGAGCAAGGAGGAGACTGAATATGTGGATTCTATCAAGGAAGACATCAAATGGCTTGGCTTTGAATGGGCGGAGGAGAGATATGCCTCAGACTATTTTGACCAGCTTTACGTGTGGGCCGAGGAGCTGATTGAAAGGGGGCTGGCTTATGTGGATGACCAGAATCAGGAAGAAATCAGCAAAGGGCGCGGCTCCGTAGACAAGCCTGGTATTGAAAGTCCTTACCGTAACCGTTCGGTTGAAGAGAATTTGAAGCTGTTCAGGGAGATGAAGGCCGGTAAATATGCCGATGGAGAGAAAGTGCTGCGGGCCAAGATAGATATGGCTCATCCGAATATGCTGTTCAGGGACCCTCTCCTGTACCGTATCAAGCACGAGTCTCATCACCGTACAGGGGATAAATGGTGCATATACCCGATGTATGACTACACACACGGCCAGAGCGATTCGATAGAGCATATCACCCATTCTATATGTACGCTTGAATTCGATGTGCACAGGCCTCTGTACGACTGGTTTATCGAGACCCTTAAAATCTGGCCGTCTCATCAGTATGAATTTGCGAGGCTGAATCTTACATATACCATGATGAGCAAGAGAAAATTGCTTGAGCTTGTACAGACTGGAATTGTGAAGGGCTGGGACGATCCGAGGATGCCTACGCTTTGCGGGGTGCGCCGTCGTGGCTATACTCCGGAGGCTCTCAGAATGTTCTGCGACAGGATAGGCGTGTCCAAGCGTGACCAACTTATTGATATCCAGCTATTGGAGTGGTGCGTCCGCCAGGACCTGAATGAGCATTCCAACAGATATATGGTTGTTCAGGACCCTGTCAAGCTCACCATTACCAATTGGGAGCCTGGGAAGGTCGAATGGTTTGACTGTCCGCTCAATCCTGCCGCACCTGACGGAGCAAAACGGAGGGTTCCTTTTACAGGAGACCTGCTTATAGAAAGGGCTGATTTTATGGAAGATGCTCCGCGTAAGTTCTTCCGTCTCAAACCGGGCGGGGAGGTCCGTCTGAAATACACCTACATAATAAAATGTGATGAGGTAATAAAGGACGATGCCGGCAATGTCTTTGAACTGAAATGTACGTATGACCCGTCAACAAAGCCAGGCAACGGAGAATGGAGGAGTGTGAAAGGGACTATCCATTGGGTGTCAGCTGAACATGCCCAAAAAGTGGAGCTAAGGCTTTATGACAGGCTTTTCACCGAGGCCGACATGGGCTCTGTTCCTGAGGGAAAGGACTATAAGGACTATCTGAATCCTCACTCTCTGGTTATAACTGACGGTTTTGCCGAGCCGGCTCTGCTTGAAGACAATTCCGGGATAGCCGTGCAGTTCGAGCGTACCGGATATTTTATGAAAGATAAGGACAGCACACCTGAAAAACAGGTTTACAACAAGACCACGGCCCTAAAGGATTCCTATAAGGTAAGTTAGGTCATGGGACCTGTATTTATGCAGTCAATATAAATGCTCTGATTTTGAAAAATATAAAAGAAAGAATAAAGGACTTCAGATTGTCAATGCGTATGAAATTGACGTTGAGTCTTTTGTTGATTGCCGTCATCTTGCTGACTTCCAGTGTTATAGCCATATTGGAATATAGCAGGATGAGCAACTACGTCTCTGAACTTATCGCTGAAAATATCAACAGCATAAATGTGGCGCAAAAATTAGCCGATGAGACCAATGCCTACAATTTGAAGATGCTGGCAATAATAGGAGACAGCAAAGGCAAGGAAATGCCGGATTTCGACCAGAAGGCATTTATGTCTCGTTGCGACAGCCTGCGTGATGCTTTGTCAATGAACAATCTGGAGCACCTTGCAGATTCCGTGGAATACTCCTATTCTGCATATATGCTGACTTCTCTGGAATTCAATAATGTGCTCGAATCGGACTTTATCGATACGAGGGCCTGGTATTTCAACCGTTTGCAGCCTGTATTTAACGGCCTGAAAGAGAATATTGATGCCCTTACAAATGCTATTTACCACCAGCTTCAGAAAAACTCCGCCACTTTTGAGCGTGGCTTCTACAGGAGCATCATTCCCGGAGCCGTTGCTGTGTCCGTAGGAATTCTGCTTGTCCTCCTTTTGCTGTTTTTGATTCTGGCTTATTATGTAAATCCAATCTACAAGATGCTGGCCGGTTTAGACAACTACAGATCCGTGGGCAAGAAGTATAATTATACTTTTGACGGGGACGATGAGCTGGTAAAATTGAATGAAGGCATAACGGAATTGGCGGATGAAAACCTGCAGATGCGAAAACGTGTGAACAAGATGAGGGAGATGATGTCCCGCAGCGAAGAGCAAAACAACAATTTACAGTGAATCTTAAAATCATATCGAGGAACGTGGGATTTGCACTTTTGGCAAGTGCATTGTTCATGTTTTTCTCCATATTGATATCTATAAGCGAGGGGAATGACAGTGCCCTGACCGCAATGGTAATCAGTTTCATAATTACATTCACGGTCGGTATCTTCCCTCTTATCTTTGTAAGAAAGGCTCAAGCCGTTTCGCTCAAGGACGGATATATGATAATTGTACTGTCCTGGATGCTGTCTTTCATTTTTGGAATGCTGCCGTATGTTCTTTGGGGCGGGCCTTTCAGCGTTGTAAACGCCTGGTTTGAGAGTGTCTCCGGCTATACGACCACAGGTGCCACTATTCTGTCAGACATTGAAAATCTGCCTAAGAGCCTCCTCTTCTGGAGGGCTTCCACGCACTTTATCGGCGGTTTGGGAGTTGTCGTCTTCCTGTTGTTGATTATACCTACGTCCTCTCCTGTAAAGCTGCGACTTTCCAATATGGAATTGTCTTCATTGTCAAGAGAGGGCTACCATGCGAGAGCGAACAAGACCGTATATATTTTCACCTACGTCTATCTCGCCCTTAATGCCGCGGCAATTATATCCTACCTTCTGGCCGGAATGAATATGTTCGATGCCGTGTGCCATGCTTTCAGCGTATGCTCTACAGGGGGCTTCAGTACCAGGAACTATTCAATAGCCTCATTCAATTCGCTGCCTATAACAGTGGTGTCTATGGTCTTCATGTATCTGTCTTCCCTGCATTTCGGCATGCTGTTCATGGCTTTCGTTACGAGATCTTTCAAGCCTTTTAACAATCCTGTATTCAAGTTGTACACCTCCCTTATAATAATAACATCTATTATATTGGGCATAGCATTGAAAAACGAAGGGCTTTCAAGCTCATTGGGTAAGGCTTTCCTTAGTAGTTCTTTCCATGTCCTCAGTTATTCGTCTACCACAGGTTTTGTCCTGGATGACAATAGTTCATGGCCGTATTTTATGAATGTTACGCTCCAGTTCTGCGGTATATTCTGCGGCATGGCCGGCTCAACGACAGGAGGCCTGAAAATGGACAGGGCCGTTTTACTTTGGCATGGAATCAAACGCCAGATATACAGGTATGTACATCCGAATTATGTGTCGGAAGTAAGGATTGCCGGACAAATTGTCAGAGACGAGACACTTCATCCGCATTTCCTATATATATCCATGTATTTCATCATAATAATGCTGTCCATTTGGGCCTGTATGCTCTTCTCACCGGACATCTATACGTCATTTATGTGCGTATTGTCGAGTTTGGGCAATGTAGGTCCTTCCGTAGGATTTGTCGGGACATTCGGAAACTATGGAATGGAGCCGGACATGTCAAAAATCATATATACTATTGACATGTTCCTCGGCAGGGTGGAAATATATCCGATAATTTCAGTACTTTATATGCTTTTTTCGAGCAACAGAAAGCGGTATTAGGACAATGGACAGGAAAAGCTATATTGCAGAATGTTTCCGTGCCAAGTTGGAGTTTGAGCCAACGTCCTGTCAGGAGACCCTTTTCGCCGATATTGCCGATTTCATTACAGGTGACGACAATGACATTCTTGTCGTAAACGGTTATGCCGGAACGGGGAAGACTACTGCCATATCTGCCGTAATAGCTTCGATGAAAGAGTTTAAGGTGCCTTGTGTGCTGTTGGCTCCTACAGGCAGGGCCGCAAAGGTCCTTGCCTCATACGCAGGAGTCCGGGCATCGACTATTCACAAGCATATATATCGTCAGAAGTCTGTGGGTGAAGACGGCTTCGGCCAATTCGCAATGGCTCCAAACAAAGCCAAAGACACTTTGTTTGTGGTTGATGAAGTTTCTCTGATCGGGATTGAGAACAATTCGCAACAGTCTACGGCAAGTTTCGGGACAGGCAATCTGCTTGAGGACCTGATACGATTTGTCCGCTCCGGCACAGGCTGTCGTCTTATAATGATAGGAGATGCAGCCCAGCTGCCTCCAATAGGCTTGGACAAGAGTCCGGCCCTGTCGGAAGAATATATGTCGTTTGCGGGCGGTGTACGTTTCTCAGAGCTTGTCACCGTCGTAAGGCAGAAGAAAGAGTCGGGAATCTTGCACAATGCCACCCAACTGAGGAAGCTGATTGCCGTAGAATATTTTCAGGACATAGAACCGTCGGAGCTTCACTTGGATTTTGAAGACTTTGACGATGTGGAACGGATTACCGGAGGGGAGCTTATAGATAAAATCAGCGAGGCTTACGACAGGTACGGAGAGGACGAGACCATAGTGCTTTGCCGGTCCAACCGCAGGGCAAACAGATATAATGCCGGCATCAGGGCCCAGGTGCAGTATAAGGAGGAACGCCTGGTCAGAGATGACAGGCTGATGATTGTGAAGAATTGCTACAAGTTCTTGGAAGGAGTTGAGGGCATGGACTATATAGCGAACGGGGACATGGCCAAGCTTGTCAGGATCTCGCATTTCGAAGACAGATACGGTCTTCATTTTGCCGATGCCACACTTATGTTTCCCGACTATGACAATCAGGAAGTCAAGGCTAAAGTCTGTCTGGACACTTTGGAGTCGGAGTCCGCTTCGCTGACTTATGAGCAGCAGAATATCCTTTATCAGGGAGTTCTGGAGGATTATTCAGGCCTTTCCACCAAAAAGAAAAGGTATGACGCTGTAAAGGAGGACCCTTTCTACAATGCTTTGCAGCTTAAATATGCCGAGGCGATAACCTGCCACAAGTCGCAAGGCGGTCAATGGAAATGCGTCTTTATCGACAATCCTTTTTGGATGGATATGCTTACGCTCGATGACTTGAAATGGCTTTACACGGCAATTACAAGAGGGGTTGAAAAAGTATATGCTGTAAATTTTAAAGATGATTTTTTCAGATGAAGAATTTTGGATTGACATTTTTGGCAATATCCGCCTTTGTGCTATCGGGTGCACGCGAGGTGAACGCCCAAGTTTTTGAAAGCCTGCCAAACAGGTGGGAATGGATTGACAACAAGGAAGTTGCCTTTATCTACGAAAGTACGGAGGACTCTTTGTCATTCGCATTCAATGTAGGGAAAAAGAGCCGGAGGCCCTTTGCAATGCAAAGGAAGGCGGAGTCCGAGCATAATGCTCCGGAGGGGGCTGTGAATGTTACATTTTCTCCGGATTCGCTGAAAATTGCCTATACCATTGCCAATGACATTTATGTGACCGATTTGGTGACCGGTGTAGAAAGACGCCTGACATCGGACGGCTCGGATGTTATCTTGAACGGTTATGCCTCATGGATATATTACGAAGAAATTTTCGGGCGTCCGTCAAAATACAAGGCATTCTGGTGGTCTCCCGATTCCCGGAAGATTGCGTTCTATAGGTTTGACAATACTAAGGTGCCGGTTTTCCCTATATATTCGCCATTCGGCAAAGGCGGCAGCCTCAGGAACACAAGGTATCCTAAAGCCGGAGATGAGAATCCGCAGGTGAGGATCGGAATTGTAGATCTGGCTGCGGAAAGCACTGTCTGGGCCGATTTCAATGCCGCAGACGATCAGTATTTCGGTACACCTTTCTGGGGGCCGGACAGCAGGTCTTTGTTTGTTAGCCGGGAGCCACGTCTGCAGAACACTCTCGATTTGTATCGCGTAGATTCTGAAGACGGCTCCAAGCAGCCTATTTATCACGAGGAATACAAGACATGGATAGATTGGATAGACGGTATGCTGTTTACTTCCAATGGACTTTATATGGTGCGCAGTTTCGAGACCCTATGGCAGCAGCTTTATTTTCTGTCATACGACGGAAAGGTGTTCAAGCGTCTTACAGATGGAGACAATTGGCGGATGAGCCTTGTTGCGGCCAATGAAAAGAGCGGAGAGGTGTTTTTTACCGCCGAACGCGGCCAACATGTACGCAGGGGACTTTATAAATATAGTCCCAAGAGAGGTATCAAGACCTTGACTGACACTTCACTCAACGTGTCCAAAGTTGTGCCTTCCCCTGATTTCAAGCATTTTGCAGTGCAGCTGTCAAATTATTCCACCCCTTCACAGGTCTGGGTGATTGATGCGGAAAAGCCTTTTACAAAGTCCGTGAAAGTGGCTGATATGAGAGGCAAAGACTATCGGAAGAACGATTTTGCCCTGCCTGTCCTTGTCTATATGAAAACGGCTGACGGTCTGAAACTACCTGCGGCTGTGACCTATCCTAAGAATTTTGATCCTAAAAAGAAATATCCCGTACATGTGGACATTTACGGAGGCCCCGACACCCCATTGGTAAGGGACAGGTGGACGACTCCGAACCATAATAATCAATGGTGGTCAGAAAACGGGATTATTCAGGTGGTGGCAGACTGTAGAGCGGCAGGTCATAACGGGCGTGAGGGTATGGATATGATATACAGACGTTTGGGAGAGTTGGAGGTTATGGATTTTGTTGCATGGGCCGATTATCTGAAAAGCCTGCCTTATGTCCTGCCTGATAAAATCGGTGTTGAGGGCTTCTCTTTTGGGGGCACAATGACTGCCCTTTTAGTGATGAACCATTCCGATTCTTTCCACTACGGGGTTGCCGGCGGCGGCGTATATGATTGGGCGTTATACGATTCTCATTATACCGAAAGGTTTATGGACACCCCGGCCGCCAATCCGGAGGGCTACAAGTCCACCATGGCAATCCGGAGTGCAGGAAATTATCCGGTGAGATATTCGGCCGATACTGCCCAAGCCAAGGCTGATATAGAGCCTGTGATGCTGAAACTGACTCACGGAACGGGAGACGACAATGTGCACTTTCAGCATACTCTGTTGATGGTTGATGCTTTGCATAGACACGGCTGTAAATTTGAACTGATGATCTATCCGGACGGAATGCACGGCTATCGCGGCTACCAGGGCGAACATTTTTCAAATGCCAACAAAGAATTCTGGCTCAAATATCTGAAAGGGGAATAAGTTTTTTCGGAGAGGCCTTGCCGTCCTACTTGAACTTGTACAGAAATTTGATTCCAATGATTCTCCCGAGCATTGAATTGCTGACAGTCTTATAAAAAGCCTGGTCCGCCAAGTGGGATGAACTGTTATGTACATCGTCTAAAAGGTTTTTGCCGAATATACCGGTTTCGCATTGGGATTTTTTGCCGAGTACGTAGATTAGTTCTGCATTGAGTGTATAGCGTTTGAAATCAAGTTCATCATGGCGGGAATCCATAGAGGTGAAATTAAACGAAGGTTGGAAGCGGAGGTGGCCGAAAAAGAGCATTTGTGTGGAAATCCCGGCATCTATTTGGATACTACTGTCAATTTTTTTCGTGCCTGAATAACTCTTCATGGAATTTACCTTTAAGTTGAGAGTGGTCTGAACTTTATCGGACGCAAAATTCATTAGATTTATTCCGGTCGTCAAAGCTTTAGTCTGATTGCTGAACATCGTGTCCTCAATATAGAAAGGCGTTCTCATATCGCTATATGATATCATTGGGCCAACCGTTGTCTTAATTGCAGATATTGTGGTTCTCGATGACAATGATACCATGTAGTTCAAGGTCTTTCCTGCATTTACAGGAGTCTGTAATTGGGAGCCGGCTTTTGCCGTGACGCCATATTTATCAAGAAAGGTGTCTGTGCTGAACGTATGGATCTTGTTTACAACCACATTTGACATATATTTCAGGTTGCAATTTCCATTTATGTAAGTTTTGATTTTCGGCTGCATGGATGAAACTGACAGTTGAATTTCATTATTGAAAGACATTTTCAAGTCAGGATTATTTTCAATAAGGAAGAAAGGATTCGTATCATTAAGCTTTTTGCCCGTCTGTTCAATTTGCGGCAGTTCCGGTCTTAGGGTATATTGGAAAAAGAGCGTGAGTTTCGGCCAATTGCCTGAGAAAGTAAGTTGCGGCTTATAAAATAGATACTTCACCGGTGCATAGTTTATGGCAGGTATGTGGTCTGTTCTATTTCGTTTTATTGCACTGAATGAATTGTCTAAGGCAATTTGCATTGCGTTATAATGATAAGAGAAACCCAGAGTTCCACTATTTCCGAGTTCGGAGAAATTGTATGATAAACTCTTTATCATATCCATAGTTCCGGAAATCTTGTCGAAAAAGGTATTACGATTGTATCGGTAAGCGTAGTCGAGAGAGTATCGCAGATTTACGGAAAACTTGCTGGTCAGGTAATACCTGCCGTCTAATACAAGCCCTGCGTTATTATTATAGTTCTTTGTAGTATCGCGGATATTCTGATGTAAAGAAGACAGCGGATTATCGTCAATAATGCTTCCATGCCCAAAATTAAATCCTGCGGAGTAGTATAGGCTGGAATATAGAAACAACTTGTCGTTAATATTGTATGTATATGTCAGATTAATGTTCGGATTTATATTATGTTGTCTGTCTCGCCTGTGGATATCCGTATTGAAATCAATGCCGCCTCTGTTGGACTTGCTGAATTGCAAGTCATTAAGATTGGTGGAGGTATAATCTATATTTGCAGATAATTCGATAGCTGATTTGCCTTTAAAAGATTTGGAATAGGAGAACTTCTCCGATAATGACAAGTCTCCGGATTTTTTATCATCACTTTTCTCTGTATATCCGCCAAGTGCGTCTCTATACTCAATCATTGAAAGATTATCGGTATCTGCACTTTTGTAATATATATTGGTATTATTGTTTATATTGGAGATGTTGCCTTTTTTGTCGGCCTTTCCGATATGACCGAAATCTACGGAGGCAGTTACGTATTCATCAGGTTTTTCTCTATCGTTCTTTGCTCTTAAGAGATTAGCGGAAAAATTAGGTTGTCCGACGGCATATTTGTTGAATTCAAGTTTTTCGACCCCTGTCGTTCTTGGTCGTCTGTAGGCTTTGGAGGCGGCTTCCGCACCTGCCTGTGCCATAATTTGGAATCGTGTCACATTTTTCAACTTGTTTTTGGTGACGATATTTATCACCCTTTCCTTCTGTTTCAGAGTGTCCGCATCAATAAGCCTGTCCCGTTTATGTTCGTCAAAGACCTTTACCTGACTTACATTATCGGCATCTACAAGTTCAAGGGCATCGTGGATATTGTTGCCGAAGAGCATGGTGTCGTCAATAAGGATTTTGCGTACGATTTTGCCGGACGCATACACATTCCCACCATGCATTTCGATGCCCGGCAGTTTTTCCAAAAGGCTCTTTAGGCTGCTTCCGGCCATTGTGCGGTAGGCGGAGGAGTTGAAGACAGTAGTATCGCCTTTTATAACCATGGCTACGGCTTTATCTGTGATTATCAAAGAATTGAGCTCCAACGGCTTCTCTTGAAGCCGGATGTCTACGGGCTTGAAACCATTATCGGAGGAATATATCTTACCTTGATATTTCTTGAAACCCAACAGACTTACATCTATCTTTAGTGAATCATGTGGGGTATAGTGGTTAAAGAAAAGGGCCAACCCGTTTCTGTCCGTCTCACAGTAAACGCTGTCTTTCTTATGAAACAGGGTTACTAATGCCCCCGGTAACGGAGCATTAGTAGCCGAATCTCTTACGGAAATTTGAATTTTAGATCTTGGACTTAGCAGTATTAACTGTTCTTGAGACATGTTTTGTGCAGCGGCATTGTGATTGACGCATGGAAAACAAATACAAATGAAAATAAGAAACAGAGAATACCGTAAACGCATTATATTCCAAGATTTACTATAATATGCACCTTTCCTCCTCCTAAAACTTTAAATGGAGCACTTTGTATGATTTGGTTACCTCTCATACGAGCTATAACGTATAGGAAAAACTTTTTCATTTTTAAGTTAAAATTAATCGGTTAACAATTAATAAGGTTCATTTTATACAAATGACAGTATTTGTAGTTTTTTCGCAATATAGCGATATCTTCCTTTAATTAAAACAAAAAAATCAGGTTTTTTCGATATTTAAAAGTCTTTTTTATAAAAGCTATTGTTTATTTAATAATATTTCTAACTTTACAAAATCACTTATTTCAATTTAATTATAAAGCGAATGAAAAGAATTAATTTTCCGGATTCGTCCTTAAATTTCTGTGCAAGGATTATGACTGTATCAGTCATATTGCTGCTCACTTCATTATCAAGCATACGACTTTCTGCCGAAGACAAGAAAGTCGTATCAGGTGTGGTCACAAGCCTTTCTACGGGAGAGCCTCTTGTCGGAGTGGCAGTTTATGTCGCAGGCACTATGTCCAGTGCCTATACCGATGCAGACGGCAAGTTCAGCCTCTCTTTTGTCCCCAAAAAAGATATGCGTATATCATTCCGGTTTTTGGGAATGATATCTGAAGACATTGTCTATACCGGACAAAAGGTGATCAATCTTCAGATGAAGGATGATTCACAAAAGCTTGAAGATGTCGTGGTAACAGGATACGGCAACATTAGGAAAAGCGGTTTTACAGGGAACACGACAAAAGTCACCAAGGATGAGCTTTTGAAAGTCTCTCCCAAAAATGTCATTGCTTCTATCCAGGTCTTTGATCCGTCTTTCAGGATTTCGGAAGATATCAATATGGGCTCCAATCCTAACGCCATGCCTGAATTCTATGTCAGGGGACAAACTTCCGTCAAGATGGACTTGTCTACGAATACGGCGGATATTTCCAGACAGAACCTTACTCAAAACAACAACCTCCCTATTTTTATACTTGACGGTTTTGAGGTCGGTGTCGAGAAGATTTATGATATGGACCCGTCAAGGATCAGTAGCATGACGTTGCTGAAAGATGCTGCGGCTACGGCCCTGTATGGCTCACGTGCAGCAAACGGAGTTGTTGTTATAGAAACAAGAGCCCCTGAAGAGGGAAAACTCCGTATAGCGTATAATATGACCTCAAGTCTTGAGGTGCCTGATTTGTCGGACTATAATCTTATGACGTCAAGAGAGAAACTCGACGCTGAAGTGGCAGCAGGGTACTATTCATTGAAGGACCCTGACAAAAGTGATTTTGAGAATCTCAATGACTATCTCAACTACCTCAAAAAATACGATAACGTAGTCCGGGGTGTGAATACCTACTGGCTTGGGATGCCGGTAAGGAATTCTTTGCATCACAAACACGGCTTGTATATTGACGGCGGCAGCCGTGACCTCAGGTGGGCGGCAGAGCTTACATACAATGGAGTTGATGGTGTAATGAAAGGGTCGGGGCGAAATACTTACGGAGCCGGACTGACTTTGGACTATCGGATCGGCAAGTTCCAGATACTCGACAGAGTGTATTATGACGTGATGCACTCGAGAGAAATCCCGAACCAGGAATTTTCAAGGTATGCCCACCTGCAGCCGTATGCGACATTTAAAGATCCTGTAACTGGCAAATACCTGAAGATGTTGGATTCATTTGGAGATGGTGATACTCCTATAAATCCTCTTTATGAGAATGAATATATGAAATCTTTCAGCAGGAACTCATACAATGACTTCTCCAATAAACTTTCTATAAATTTCTTTGCCACAGAAGCATTCACGGCAAAGGTGCAATTTTCATTAAACAGGAAATATTCGCAGGACAACAAATTTATTGATCCATCTTCCACTACGTTTGAAAGGACTTCCGAACCGCGATATATGGGTACACTTAACACGAGATCCGGAGAGTCTTTTTCTTATAACTTCAATGCGTTGCTTCTATATAACAAGAGTATAGGAAAAAATTATATTAACGTCACCGGCGGCATGGAACTGAACGAAAGCAATCTTTATAATCTGTCTTCAATATATTCAGGCTTTCCGAGCGGCAGTGCCCATTCTATCAACAATGCAATGCAGATTATGTCGAAACCTGTACGTTCAAGCAACAAGACAAGGCTGGCAAGTTTCCTTGTAATGGCAAACTATTCCTATGATGACATTTACCTTTTAGACGCGTCAATGAGGCTTGACGGCTCATCTGAATTTGGCGAGAAACACAAGACCGCTCCTTTCTGGGCAGTCGGAACAGGTATTAATGTTCATAACTACGGTTTTTTGAAAGGGAACAAAATCCTAAGCCGTCTCAAGCTCAGGGCTACATACGGGCAACTCGGTAAAGTCAATTTCCCCGTATATGCTGCAAAGTCAAGTTATGTCTCGACATCAGTTATGCATTGGTACATAAGCGGTATGGGCAACATAATGAAATACCTCGGCAATGACTCCCTGACTTGGGAAAAGACAAATTCCATAGACGCCGGCTTCGATTTGGGCATGTTCTCGGACCGCCTTATGCTTAGGTTCACATATTATGACAAAAAGACGAAAGATATGATTACCTCAGTTACCTTACCGTCATCTTCCGGTTTTACAAGCTATATGGACAATATTGGCAAGGTGCAGAACAAGGGTTTGGAGTTAGACTTGAGGTGTAATGTCCTTCGTTCTGATAAATATGATCTTACGATTTTCGGAAATATGTCTCATAATGAGAATAGGATACTTGAGATTTCGGAAGCCTTAAAGACTTATAATAAGTTGGTGGAAAAACAATATAAAGATTACGGTACGGATAAGAAGGATTTGAAATATTCCAAAACACATTCTAAATATGTAGAGGGCGGCTCCACCACGTCGATATTTGCGGTCCGCTCGCTTGGAATTGATCCTGCAACGGGAAAAGAGTTGTTCTTGCGCCCAAACGGAGAAGTTACCTATGATTGGAAAGCTGAAGATATGGTTATAGCAGGAAACACCGAACCTCTTGCACAAGGCTCTTTCGGATTCAATGCGAGATGGGGACAGTTCTCGGCCTTTGCATCATTTATATATCGTTTTGGCGGAGAACAGTACAATTATACGTTGGTGAATTATGTTGAAGATGTGAACATGCTTAAGACCAATGCGGACAGAAGGGTGGGAGAGGTCAGATGGAAGAAGCCCGGAGACCTTGTTCCGTTTAAGAGCATCTCCAGCACAGGCTATGTCACCAGACCTACCTCAAGGTTCGTACAAAAAGACAACGTATTACAATTCAACTCGTTGTCAATAAGTTACGATTTCGATCCGCGGATTCTGCATAAAGCTCATATAAGCATGTTGAGGCTTACGGCTGGTATGGAGGATTTGGCTTATTGGAGTACTATCCGTAGAGAGAGGGGACTTTATTATCCATATTCACGTACGTTCAATTTAGGCGTAAACATAACATTCTAATGCAAGTCAAAATGAAAAGACATTATATATATATAGGAATATCAATTACAGTATTATCGGTCATCTCCTGTAATAAGTGGCTGGATATAGTACCTGAAGATACTACGGTCGAGAAGCAACTTTTCAACGATGCAGGTGGCTATCATTCGGCAATCAACGGTCTGTATCAGGAGATGGCATCCCCTGACCTGTATGGCGAAAACCTTACTTGGGGTTTTGCAAGTGCTTTGTCCCAATATTATGATAACAATTCGGTAAGTAAAACTCTAAAATTTTCATATACGGAGCAATACGAATATGATTCGGATGAAGTCAAGGCTTTCGGTGAACAGATATGGCAGAAGGCTTATAATATAATTGCCAACAGCAATAATATATTAAAGCATCTTGAAACTCAGGATATGTCTATATTTCCGAGATATGAATTCGGTGAGGCTGACGTGATTAAAGGGGAGGCATTGGCTGTACGTGCCATGATGCATTTTGAACTGCTCAGGTTGTTTTCGGTGGCACCGGTTACTGACATGAATGCCAAAGCTATACCGTATGTATCCGTTTTTCCTGCTATTTTCTCAGATAGACTTACAAACAAGGAAGTTCTTGAGAAAATTGTATCTGATCTTGAGGAAAGTTCCAGACTTCTCGCAAAGAATGATACCTTGATAATGCTTCATTATTTAGCTTCTACGGAAAACAGATTTTCGGGGGACAAGTCCAGAGATTACGGATTGTTTCTCACGGCCAGGGGCTTCAGAATGAACTATTATGCTATAGTTGCTCTGCTTGCTCGGGTTAACGCTTACGCCGGTGATATTGATAAAGCTTATGAGTGGGCAAAGATAATTGACTCGAATGCTGCCGGCGGAAGAAATTTCTTCAAATATACTAAGGAAGGATTCTCTCCTTCAGATCTTGAAACCACAAGACCCCATAAGCTTATGGATGAGATATTAATAGGCTTATATAGAGAAAATCTTGTTCAGGAATATACCAGCGTCGCTTTCTTGTCGGGCTCAAATAATCCATACAAACTGAAAAATTTCTCGTACCTGTTCCCTGACAATGATGATTACAGAAAAATCAAGTTTGTAAAAGATGTTTCCAGGGATGTGAAGATAAGTTCCAAATATTTTCAGGTTACCGAAAGCTCAAAATTAAAGGTATCCGAGAACAGGACATTGCCGGTTATGAGATTGTCCGAGATTTATTTCATTATGGCTGAGTATCTTGCCAAATCGGGAAATGTTAAGGACGCAGTCAAGTTGCTCACAAAACTTAGGACGGCAAGAGGCTGTCTCGTTAACAAACTTGATGAAAACATGTCCGAGGCTGACTTCTATAAGGCTCTCGATGGAGAAATTCTAAGAGAAAATGTTGCGGAGGGGCAGTATTTCTTTTACTGCAAGAGAATAGATGCTCCTACCATTAATAATGGAGGCGTAAATGTTCAGATGAAAGGGAAATACACGTTATTAATTCCGGACAGTCAGACAGTCCTTAACCAATAGCCATTCTCATATACCTCACAAAGATTAATTTATGAATATTATGAAAAAAATAATAAGAATATCGGTCTTTTTCTTTTTGATGCTTGGATTTTGCTCTTGTAAAGAAGATCCTATAATGATCTATTCCGGGGGCAATCGCATTCATTTCAAAAACAAATCCGAAAACTCTGTGTATAGGTTCTCCTTTGCCACAACACCGGGGAAAGAGGAATATACAATGAAGATACCTGTATCTCTGATAGGAACAGCACTTGAACAGGACAGAGAATACAGTTTGGAAGTTGTAAATGAAGGGGATTTGGCAACTACGCTTTCTTCATCTTTATATTCTATGTCGCATATATTCCATAAGGGTGTCTATGAGGATTCCTTGGCAATAAAATTTGTCAATGCTCCCGAATTGGGTGAGGAAAAAAGGCTTTTTCTGAAAATAATCGAAAACGATTATTTTAAAGTCGGCATAGAAAATCATCAGACAGCCCTTATTTATGTAACGAATAAATTGGCTCAGCCGGATTGGTGGAACGAGGATATGGCAAAGGTATTCCTCGGCCCATATTCCGATATCAAATACCGGCATTTTATAATCGCCACCGGGATATCAGATCTTTCCGGAATGAAGATAAGTGAAATAAAAGCCTATGTCGTCCAGTTTGTAAACTATCTTATAGAACTTGACAATAAAGGAGATACACTGTTTGAAGCTGATGGTATCACCAAGGTGCTCGACACAGTATCTTATGCCAAACTTATGTAAATCAGAACGACTATGAAACAAATCATCGATACATTTGCAATAATTGCAACAATAATTGCATTGGCGGCATGCCATAGGGATCTCGGCAATTACGATTATACTACAGAACCTAACGCAATAGAAATATCAGACTCCATGAACACCAATTATGCGAACAAAGCATTGAGAGCATTTGTCTTTGAGTTGGGAGAAGACGTGGTTATTCCTGCTAAATACAAGATAATCGATAAGACCCTTACTAAGGACAAACTTATGTTTGAATGGTTCTTCAGTGGAAACAATCAGCCTGTTGCTACAGGAGATGTGCTTACACTTAAGGATGTACCTGTTGGCCTCTACAATGCTCTTTTAGTGATAACCGACTTGCGTTATGACCAGAAATATTCGAAAATCGTGTCATATTCGGTCAATCCTTCTTTCACAGAGGGTTGGGCTTTTATCTCGGAAGACGGCAGCTCCAATTCAAAATTGAATTACCTGAGGATTAATCCTAACAACAGTGATGAGTACGAATTAAGCGAAGGCGTCTTTGCTTCTTCAAATGCGGGAGCAAGGCTCTCCGCCGGAGTAAAGGAACTTGTTGCACATACATTTAGCGAAGATAAGTTCTCTTTTGCGATCAGCATAGTTCAGCCCGGTGATATAGGGCCTATAGATATCAATGCCAATTCGATGTCTGTTATCGGCAATATCAAAAAAGAGTTTTTGTCCGACGCCTCGTCATTGGATATAAAGAGCGTGATTTATAAGAAGGACCAGACTTATGTGCTTTCGGAAAACGGAGAGCTGTATATCAGGGATGATGAAAATGTTAATGGAGCAATGGTGCCTCATTCGGGTCGGTTTACAAATACGCCTATTGCCATTGCAGGCGGTATGCACCTTCAGGATTGGGTGAACTGTTCGGCATTTTCCACCATGATGGCAACAATACCGGGAATAGTCGGATATGATTCCGACAATCATCGCTGTGTTGACATAAAAGATTACCGTGTAAGACCTTTTGCCGATAGCAAGGAATTCTATTCCAATCAGAATGAGTTGCATAGAGATGCTTTCGGTGCATTCGGCCCAGGGTTTGACGGTACCAAGGAGTACCCGGAAATAAAGTACCCAGGCCCTGAGGACCTTTCCGGCTATAAGGTCGTTCAAATGAAAGGATGTGGGTTTGATATTGGTTGGGGTGCCACACAATATCTTACCATAGTAATGCTTCTTCAGAAAGAAAGTGACAATAAGTTATATCTGTATACTTTTGACTGCTATTATGACGCCTGGTCCGGTCTTCAGGATATTGATCTTGGACTCTTCTTTCCTGTTGAAGGCAAGGCCGATATAGATCCTGCAAATATTATTATGATAAATAATATGGGAGGTCCGAGACATGGAGTGTTCTTTACCGGAAGTGACACGAAATCAATCTACTACTTTGATGCAATAAGAGGCCTTATCAGAAAAATATATACGTCCGATTCGTCTATTACAGGAATCAGAGCCGGAGAAGTGGCAAACTTTATGGGGGCAAGCCCGTATGCCGATCTGTTTGTGGTTGCAACCGAAGACGGATACGTAAAGGTCTTGAAAGTTGATGACGATGTAATTGCCGGAGCTGCTCCGGAGGTAAAGTATTCCGTAAAGATCAATGGCGGTCATGCTACAATGATTGAATATTTGCCTAATAACGCATATTCATTTTAATTAATTATCGGGCGGCTACATAAGGTGTGCAGCCGCTTATATTTTTATTATTTACACGTAATGAAGAAAACATTTTTTTCAATTGTCTGCATTTTAATGCTATTATTGCCTTCAATGACAAGCGGTTTTATAATGGAGGGCAGCAATAAACCGAAAACGGAAAAACCGTCGGTAAGGAAGAAGGGCAAAGATGCCCGTGCCAAGAAATCTAAGAAGAAATCCGGAAAAGGCGAAACCGAGGATAAAAAGAAAGAGTCCGAATACGAGAAATTCATGAAAGACAAGCCTGAGACCCACAATGGCTTTATTAATGTCTACAAATTGAAAGGGAAAGTCTATTTCGAAATTCCGGACAGCCTTATGGGAAGAGACATGCTTCTCGGCTCAACAGTGTCGGAAATCTCAGATAACGGAGATGCCATTATAGGCTCAAAGCCGCTTGCTCCTTTGCATATTATGTTTTCAAGGGTTGGAAAAAATGTTAATATAGTAAGTGTCAATAAAGACTACATTACAGATTCGAAGCTTGCAAAAGTCAAGGAGTCTCTCGACAAGAACAGTGCAGGTGCTATCCTGACATCGTTTAAGCTTCATTCTTTCAATGCTGACAGTTCGGCTGTGTTGGTGGATGTAACCGATTTCTTTGTAGGCGATCAGAAGCTTATGCGACCGTTCGACAATTACAGCGTGAATACTTT
Source organism: uncultured Bacteroidales bacterium (assembly GCA_947253655.1). GTDB lineage: Bacteria > Bacteroidota > Bacteroidia > Bacteroidales > UBA932 > Cryptobacteroides. Next base: position 31,837 of record CAMYAE010000012.1, on the reverse strand, counting down.
ATATGGCCGTGCCAAGAGAACTCCGGTTTTTGAAAGCAGCAGATCTTTTCTCGGTGACGTAAAGGCTTTTGAAAGCAGCATATCGGTTAAGAGTCATCTTTCATATACATGTTCCATATCTTATGGCACGAAAGAACTTGCAACTGATGTACCTTTTACGGCAGTCGTGACAAGGTCTATTATCCTTTTGGATAAAGTACCGTACAAGCCGAGATATACTGATAGCAGGATTGGAATCTTCCCTACCGGGAAAATACTTTTCAGTGAAAAAGAGAAGCAGGCAAAAATCGTATATTTTGCAAATAGGTGGAGATTGGAGCCGTCCGACACTGCGGCATTCCGTGCCGGTAAAAAAGTGGCTCCCAAAAAGCCGATTGTTTTCTATATCGACCCCGCATTCCCTGAAGATTGGAAAGACGCCATATACGAGGCTGTAAACCAATGGCAGGAGCCTTTCGAGAAGATAGGCTTCTCCAATGCTATTCAGGCCAGACCGTACCCGTCTGATGACAGCAGCTTTGACCCTGACAATATCAAATACTCATGCATAAGATATGCCCCTCTGCGTATGCAAAACGCAATGGGTCCTTCCTGGGTCGATCCACGTAGCGGAGAGATAATCAACGCATCCGTATATGTATATCATGATGTAGTCAAGCTTGTAAACAATTGGCGTTATATCCAGACGGCTCAGGCTGAAAAGGCAATTCGTAACGGCAAACTTCCGAAAGAAATTCTTGCTGATGCTCTTCGTTATGTAATTACTCACGAAGTGGGTCATTGTCTTGGCCTTATGCACAATATGAGTTCTTCGGCGACAATCCCGGTCGATTCTTTGCGCTCTCCGAAATTTACGCAAAAATACGGAACGACAAATTCAATCATGGATTATGCCAGGTTCAATTATGTCGCACAGCCGGGAGATGCAGAAAGAGGAGTAAAGCTTACTCCGCCTAAATTCGGCACATACGATTATTATGCGATAAAGTACGCTTATTCGCCTATTTTTGACGCAAAGGACATTGAAGAAGAAAACGCTATCGCATACAAGTGGCTTTCTGAAGCCCAAAAAGATCCTGTTCTGAGATACGGCAAACAGCAGTTCAGCCAAATTTATGATCCGCGTTCTCAATCCGAAGATCTTGGCGACAACTCCATGAAAGCTTCCGTTTATGGGATAAGCAATCTTAAATATATTCTATCCAATATGGATTCATGGATTACTGATGATTCCGATTACAAATATCGTGAGGATATCTACACCGGTATCGTATATCAGTATTTTACATATATCCAGCATGTTTTTAACAATATCGGCGGGATAAACATGTATGAAAAGAGGGACGGAGATCCTGTTGAGTATGCCTATAGAGTCGTGCCGAAAGAAACACAGAAAGAGGCTTTCAAATTTATATTGAATGAATATGAAGCTTTAGACTGGATTGACAATCAGGAATTGATGAAGAAAGTTACAATTATGGGGTCACCTTCCAAAATCCTTCGTACGGCTATTGCTCAGGCAATCGTACTTGCCCCTTTAAAGCTTGTTACAGCCGATATGATAGACCACGAGAATACATATACCGTAGACGAATGCCTTAAGGACACTTATGATTATGTGTGGAAGCCTACAATGAAGGGCGGCAATCTGACCGAAGAGCAAATGATGCTTCAGAGAGAATATTTGAAGAATATGTTCTCTGCTGTCGGAATGTCATACAAGGGCAACGGAGCTGTTGCGTCCAAATCACTTGCAGACAATAATGTAGATACGGCAGTCGGATATGAAGATCATATTTGCGGTATTCCGGGCTGCTCTCATACAAATATGACTATAAGTCTTAAGGCACCTGAAATGCTCAATAAACTGATAGAGGAAAACTCCAATCTGTGTTATGATCTTTCCGGTTACAGCGATGATGCTTCTGTATGGGCTTCTCCTTTGGGAGGATACGATGCCCCGTACATCTATTTTGCTGCACCTCAACTAAAAGAAGCGGAATATTATGCTTATATAATCAAAGCCAGGGCTTTGATTAAAAGCAAGGTGGCTTCTGCTTCCGGCAATGTAAAGGCACATTATACCCTTCTTCTCAGAAATATAGAAAAAACACTTAAATAGGGGACGGAATGATGGTAAGCAATAATATTAAGAAAGTTCTGGCAATTCTTGTCGCATTTGCCTTGGTGGGTGGCGTTCCGATTATGGCCGGCCCTAAAAAGAACAAAAAGAAGAACAAGACGGAATTGGTAAAAAAAGAGGAATCGAAATATGAGAAGCTTTTTAAAGACAAGAAGGTCAAGACGGCTAAAGGTTTTATGACCTTGCATCTCGCCGATGACGGAAAATTGATTTTCGAACTTCCAAAAACAATGCTGGATAAGGAAATGCTTTTGTCGTCATCAATAGAACAATCAAGTGACGGAGGAAACGGGATTGTCGGATATATGATTCCAAAGGCAATACACGCTTATTTTACAGCAACAGACTCCCTCGTGCTATTGCATGAGGTTGCCGAGGAAAAATATATTTCATCTGATTCTCTTATACTTGGAGCTCTCGAGAAAAGTCATTCAGGGGCAGTAATTGCCACGTTCCCGATTGAAACATTTTCCCCGGACAGCCTATCTTACGTTTTTGATGCCACATCATTTTTCGGCTCACAGCAAAAGAAGCTTGACCCACTGGATCCGAGCGGGGCAAACATGTATGAAGGCCTTATCCGTAAGGACTTGGAGAAAGAATCATCTACATCTATGCTGGAGCGAGTAGAGGCGTTCAAAGAAAATGTTTCTATATTCAGCCTTGATACATATAAGGTTAAGTCTTATGTGCTCGGAATGTCTTCTTCCGGAGATGAAAAGCTGACTGTCAGGTTGCAGAGAACTTTCTATCTGCTGCCTGAAGACAAGATGTCTCCTCGGATTGCGGACTCGAGAATCGGCATCACTACAGTACATTTCACCGGATTGGATGCCTCCGACAGGGGGGCAAAAAGAGTTGATTATGCCAAAAGATGGAGGCTTTCTCCGGATAAGCCCCTTGTTTTCTATATTGACACGCTTTTTGACGACAAGATGGCAAAGACGATATCTGAAGGAGTCTTGAAATGGAATGAAGCTTTCGAAGCAATTGGCTTGAAGGACTGCATTGATGTAATGCCTTATCCTAAGGATACGGCCATTTTCAATGCCAATAATTTGCAGTTTGTCTGCATCAAGATGGAAAATGCAACCAACAAGTCGGTCAGAAGCAGCACTTGGACAGATCCGAGGACAGGAGAGATATTGAGCGCTGCCATTTATGTTCCTTACAACTATCTTTCGGAAAGCTATGCCGAACTTTTTATGGATCTTGCATCGGCATTGCCGGAGATGAGAACGTCTATGGTCAAGAGCCCGATAGTTTACGACTATCTAATGGCTGACATTACAAGGAATGTAGGGCTTTGTCTTGGGTTGGATTACAATTTGGCTGGCTCCTCTGCTGTTCCTTGCGACTCATTGCACTCTGCTTCATTTACACAGAAATACGGATTGTCGGCATCAATAATGGATGTGCTCCCGGCAAATTATCTGGCCACCGAAGAAGATGTGCAAAAGGGTGTCAGGCTAATACATACAAATCTTGGCGAATACGATAAATATGCGATAAAATGGCTATACAAGGACATCCCGGAGGCTAAAACCCCACAAGAAGAGGTGCCGTATCTGAAAAGCCTGATTGCAGAATCTCGTAAAAATCCTCTATGTCTGTATGTCAGGCCACAGAAGGCTTTGAGATTGGACCCGAGGGTCGCAACGGGGGACCTTGGTGATGATTACACCAAATCTGTGCCTCAGAGGTTTGAGAATATGAAGACTACCATAGCCAATATGGATAAATGGCTTGCCGACGACTATGACTACAGTTTCAGAATGAAGCAGAACGGGCGGATATATATGGGTTTCGGATATTCTTGCCTCGACCTTCTGAAAAACGTAGGAGGCCTGTATCTCAGCGAAGTTGAGGACGTGGACGGCCTGCCGAGATATGAAGTCATTCCTAAAGACATCCAAAGGCACAGTCTTGAAATGGCTTTGGAAATCTCTGATGATACCGGGTGGCTCGACAATAGAAAGGCATACAAAGATCTTTTCTTCGTACAGTCATTCAGCGGCTACCTTACAAGCAACGTTCTTTTGGAATCAATCATCGGCTCTATAGCTAAACTGAAATTTGCTTCTACGAAAATGGATAATCCGTATCTTCCTTCCGAAGCATATGATGATATATATAATCATGTCCTTAAAGGAGTGCGTTCCGGGAAAAAGGTATCCTATTCCAATCTAATTATGCAGTATATGTTATTGGGATATACGCTATCGACATCAGGAGTGATTACTCCTAAGGGAGCATCTTCCGCTTTGGCGGCTTCGGCAATATCCGGTGGAGACAATATGATTTCAAGAATAATCCTTCGGCATGACGACCCTATGGCTTCAGACGCCCTATTTAAAGAAAAGTACGGCTTTGAGCCAATCAAGTCAATCAATTTCTATGTTCCTGAACTTGATGAGAGCGTCATGTATTCAAGACTTATCAATCTTAAGAAAATTTATGAGGAGGCTTCAAGGAAAACAGCAGACAATGAATTGAAAAACCATTACAAATTTTTCCTGTATGCAATTGCACAGGCGATGAAAATAGAATAAGACTTTTTATCTCATGTTTTTCTCCGGTCGTTGCTGTCTTTTCGACAAAGTGCTGACGAACCGGAGAAAAATCTTTTATATATCGTCTGAAATTTATTATTTTTGTGAAAGTCATAAATACAAAGAAATGGATTATAAGGAAATTGCCGAAAAATGGCTTAACGGGGATTTCGACCCTGAAACGAAAGGAAAAATTATCGAATTGAGAAACACGGATCCTGTCGGATTCGAGGATGCGTTCTATAAGAATCTGGAATTCGGTACAGGAGGCTTGAGAGGTATTATGGGAGTAGGTACCAACAGAATGAACAAATATACTGTCGGTATGGCTACGCAAGGCCTCTGCAATTATATAAAAGGTCATGTCGAGGGGGACGATATCCGTGCCTGCATATCTTTTGACAGCCGGAACAACAGCAAGCTTTTTGCCAAGATAACCGCCGATGTGTTTTCGGCTAATGGGATTAATGTCTTCCTCTTTGACAATATCAGGCCGACCCCGGAGTTGAGTTACGCTATACGCAAGAAAGGAGCCACCGTAGGTGTTATGATTACGGCTTCCCATAATCCAAAGGAATATAATGGCTATAAGGTGTTCTGGTCCGACGGTGGGCAGATAACCTCTCCCGTAGATAAGGATATAGTAGGCGAGGTCGCGAAGATAACCGATCCCTCGCAGGTGAAGTTCACAACAGAGGACGGTTGTGGGGAAATTGAAATGATGGGCAAAGAGATGGACGAGGCTTATCTTAATGACATACTTTCCCTGATGCTTTCTCCGGAAGCTCGCAGGAAGCATCCGGAACTGAAAATCGTATATACTCCTCTGCATGGTTGCGGAGTAAGGCTCGTGCCGGAGTGCCTTAGACGTATAGGCTTTGAAAATGTTATCCATGTTCCGGAACAGGACATAAGCGACGGTAATTTCCCTACAGTCGTTTCGCCTAATCCTGAAGAGCCTGAGGCTATGAGAATGGCACTTGAGGTTGCTGAAAGGGAGCAGGCTGACATTGTAATGGCTACCGATCCCGATGCGGACAGAATGGGTATCGCCGTTCGCGACAATGAGGGCAAAATGGTGCGGCTCAACGGTAACCAGACCGCGTCCATATTGACATATTATATACTCAGACGCTGGAAAGAGACCGGCCGTCTTGACAGCTCCAAATATATTGTCAAGACGATTGTCACCACTGAACTTATTTCCGATATTGCCAAAAGTTTCGGAGTAAAATGCTACAATGTGCTTACGGGATTCAAATATATAGCTGAAATCGTAAAACGTCATGAGGCTGACGGAGAATTTATTTGCGGAGGTGAGGAGAGTTTCGGCTTCAACGTAGGACAGTTTGTACGTGACAAGGACGCGCAAATCTCTTGTGCCATGGTTGCGGAATGTGCAGCCTGGGTTGCTGAACAAGGGATGACCCTATATCAGTTGTTGCAGAAGATTTATGAAGAGTTCGGTTATCGCAAGGAGGGGCTTGTTTCTTTGGTCAGAAAGGGCAAGACGGGGGCTGAAGAAATCCGTCAGATTATGGCAGATCTGCGCTCCTGCCCGCCTGTGGAAATTGTCGGCTCAAAGGTGATAAAGGTGATAGACTATGAGCAGCCGGAGAAGACGGGAATGCCTAAATCCAATGTGCTTCAATTCTTTAACGCTGACGGAGATGTCGTGTCCGTTCGACCTTCAGGTACAGAGCCGAAGATAAAATTCTATTTCGGAGCCGCCGGTAAGGACGCTGACGACAAAATCGAACAGCTTAAAAGACAATTTATAAACTAATGGATAAATATAGGATTCTTGTAGTTGATGACGAGGAGGATATATGTGCGATTCTCAAGTATAATCTTGAGAATGCCGGATATTATGTCGAGACCGTAACTTCTGCGGAATCCGCTCTTGCCAAGTGCATAAAGGACTTTGACCTGCTGTTGCTGGATGTCATGCTGACCGGCATTTCGGGCTTTGAAATGGCTGAGAGGCTGAAATCAGATCCGGACACCGCAGGAATTCCGATTATTTTCGTGACAGCGAAAGATACGGAGGACGACACCTTGTCCGGATTCAACATCGGTGCTGACGACTACATCTCCAAGCCGTTTTCCGTCAAGGAGGTGGTCTCAAGGGTTAAGGCCGTATTGAGGCGGTCATCGTCCGCATCCTCGGCTCCTTTATCTAATGTGTTGGTTTTTAATACACTGAAATTGTATCTGGACAAAAAGTACGTGACAGTTGATGACGAAGAAGTCAATCTTACCAAAATTGAGTTCGAGATACTTCATTTGCTTTTGGCGAACAAAGGTGTGGTATTTTCCAGAGAAGACATTCTCTCTAAGGTCTGGTTGGACGGAGTGCTTGTCTTGGATCGTACCGTGGATGTCAACATTACGAGGCTTCGCAGGAAAATCAAACGTTACGGTGACAATATAGTCACAAGACACGGTTTCGGATATTGCTTTAAGGAGTTATGAGTTATAGGTCTTCTTTGGCTGACAGGCTCTTCGTCACGATTACCCTGCTTTTCGTGGCCTTTGCCGGCAGTTTCGTCGCCTACCAGTATAATCGCGAACGTGAATATAAGGTGAAGGAGCTGGACTCCGAGCTCCAGGCCTTCAATAAGGACATCTCCTCTATCATTGGAATTTGTCCGGATGCGGACACTCTCGATGCCGGCACAATAGGTAAGATAGAGGCTTATTGTGCCGCCTATACTGAATCCGAACTAAGGCTTTCTATAATTAATGACAATGGGAAAGTCATATATGACAGCCGGGCGAAGAATTATTCCGAACTTCCGGACCATAGCAACAGGAAAGAAATAGCAATAGCCCGGAGCTCCGGCAAAGGATATGATATAAAGCGAAGCTCTGAGAGTACAGAAATCCCATACTTCTACGACGCAACATATTTTCCTGAGTCGGGATGTTTTGTAAGGACTGCCTTGCCGTATAATGCAAGTCTTATGAAGATGCTGGCTTCCGACAAGGGCTATGTATGGTTTGCAGTAGCTATGTCTTTGATACTGATACTAATCTATTACAGGTTTATAAGAAGGCTTGGCAGAAATATTTCCTCTTTGAGGGATTTTGCCAATAGGGTGGAAGCCGGAGAGGAGCTTGTCAGTTCTGACTTTAGCTTTCCGGACAATGATTTGGGCGAAATATCCAAGGATATAGTGAAGCTTTATTCCCAGAGAATGGATAGCGAGGACGACAAGACCAGACTGAAAAGACAGCTTACACAAAACATCGCTCATGAACTCAAGACGCCGGTCAGTAGCATTCAAGGCTATCTTGAAACAATCATGACCGACAAGAAGATGAGCCGCGAAACAATGGAGCAGTTCCTGTCCAGATGCTATGCGCAAAGCAACCGTCTGTCCAATCTTTTGCGAGATATATCTCTGCTTACGAGCATGGACGAATCTTCACAATCGTTTGAAATCACTGAAGTGGATTTGCATCGTCTGATTGACGAGGTTAAATGGGATGTGAATATGCAGTTGTCCGAGAAAAAGATGCGCTTTTTCAATCTCACATCAGGTCCGATGCCAATAAAGGGCAATCAGCCACTTTTATATTCGATATTCAGGAACCTTACAGACAATGCGGTGGCATACGCCGGTGAGGGGACCAGCATAATTGTGAGATCTATCAAGGAGGACACCGATTCCTATGAATTCAGTTTTTCGGACAACGGTGTAGGCGTGGCAGAAGAGCATCTGCCACATCTTTTTGAGCGTTTCTACAGGATAGACACAGGACGTTCCCGTAAACTCGGAGGTACAGGCTTAGGTCTGGCAATTGTCAAGAATGCCGTAATAATGCACAAAGGGACTATTGCTGTCAGAGAGGCCTCCACAGGCGGTCTGGAGTTTGTTTTTAGTCTAAAGAAGAGCCGTTAGTCTCTTCCAAGTATATCCTTTCGAAATATTCCCTTACTTTGACGTCGTCTTTCAGTTCCTGCTGAAATTTTCTGAGGCGTTCTGCATTCGGCGATTCCGGTATCCACAGTTTCAGATAGCCGCCTTCGGCATATTTTTCCTGCATGTGCTCCCTGAAACGCCTGAACATCCCCTCCTTATCGAGGTTAGGATAATTGTCAATACCGTATCTGATTGCCCTTCGGACAATTGTGCAGGCATCGATGAGCCTGTCTGCTTCAGCAACAATTCTCCCGTAAATGCTCCTTGGGGCACTCTTATTCGATGCCCTATGGTCTTCTGCCGCATCGGCAATAATTCCTATCTGCTCCGGAGAAAACCATTTTTTAAGGTTTGTATCATTTTTTATAATGTCAGCAGATACCTTATGATGGTTTTCCCGGCCGACAGAGAGACCTGTGTCGTGAAAAGCTGCCACAGTATATACCATATCGGTATTGACGTCATAATACTTTGACAATGAAAGGCTTTCCTTAATAACTGCCCGTACGTGACTCTCATTATGTGCCGAATCGAATTCCCTGTATTTCGGAATTATTTCCTCTTCGATATATCTTTCAAGTTCTCTGTTCATATCTCTTCTGCATTGTACAAACTTACAAAAAAATAGTATATAAATTATACTATTTATCCTACTTTATATATCTTTGTGGCTCGAAAATTCAAGATTATGATTAGAAAGAAAGCTATTTCAGTTATTGGAACCGCTGTCGTTTCGCTCTTTTATAGCGGCTATTCTATTGCAAATGACTCCCTTAACACTAAGGATGCCGACACCTCATCGGTAAACAGGCTCGAAGCCGTTTCTGTAACCGGCAGTCGTGTCCCGATGCTGTTGGGGCAGAGCGCACGCATGGTGACAGTGTTGGACAGTGTGTCCATATCCTCGATGCCCGCAAAAACAATCAATGATATACTCAAATATGCCGTAGGAGTTGATGTCAGACAAAGGGGAGCATTCGGCATGCAGACAGATATAAGTCTGAGAGGAGGAACTTTCGATCAGATTGCCGTATTGCTGAATGGAATAAATATCAGCGACCCGCATACAGGCCACAACGCTGCCGATTTTCCTGTGGATATAAGCGAAATAGACAGGATAGAAATCCTCGAAGGGCCATCCTCACGTGTTTATGGGACCTCTTCGCTTGTGGGAGCCATAAATATAGTGACCAAGGCTGAAAAACATTCTACCGTATCGGCTCATACCGAGAGCGGGTCTTTCGGCTATTTCAATGTAGGAGGCCGGCTGAATTTGGCAAAAGGGAAAACCAACAATCAGGTCTCAGCAAATTATTCCCGTTCGGACGGATACAGCCGAAATACGGCAGGAGGTCTGAACAGCGATTTTAAGGCAGCAAAGGCCTTTTATCAAGGAAAGTTCGCCGGCGGCAGTGCAGATATTGACTGGCAATTTGGGGTTTCGGCCAAAGGCTTCGGCTCCAACACTTTTTACAGTGCTAAATTCGATGATCAGTTTGAAAAGACTTTCAAGACATCTGCTGCTGTCAAAGCCGAGACCAAAGGGCGTATTCATTTCCGACCTGCAATATATTGGAACTACGGAACCGACAGATTCGAGCTGTTTCGCTCAGATGCCGTTAAATATCCGTTCAATCATCATAGAACCAATGTGTTCGGTCTGAATCTCGGCTCTTGGTTTAAGACCTTTTTAGGCAAGACCGCATTTGGAGCGGAGATGAGGGTCGAGGATATTATCAGCACAAATCTCGGAACGCCATTGCATTCTCCTATGTCCGTTCCGGGTTATGACGTGGCCTATAAAATGGGCTGCAACAGGACAATAATTTCATACTATATCGAACATAATCTGAAATACCGTAATCTGACCGCTTCTGCCGGGTTGTTGGGTGCCGGCTCAACCGGAAATGAGACAGGCTTTGGGCTTTATCCCGGTATTGATGTCAGTTATAGCTTTTTCTCGTATTGGAAAATTTATGCTTCGTACAACACCTCTTATCGTCTGCCAACCTTTACGGAGATGTTCTGTTCAGTCGGAGGCCATAAGGCCGACCAATATCTCAGACCTGAAAAGATGCAGTCTGTCGAGGGCGGACTTAAATATTTGCGTCCGGGGCTCGCAATTATCCTTTCAGCATATTATCATATAGGAAAGGATATGATTGACTGGATAAAAGACCTTTCTCTCGGCAGTGCCGCAGAATGGACTTCTGTGAACCATACGAGACTGAACACCCTCGGAGAAGAAATTACGGTCAGGTTGGATTTTCCCGCATTATTGTCAAAAGACGACTTTTTTTTAAGGCAGATAAATCTCGGATATAGCCATATAGGACAAAATAAGGTATTGGCACCTAATCTCCAGTCGAGATATGCAATGGAATACCTGAGGAATAAATTTGTTGCCAGGGCTGATTTCCATATTTGGAACAAATTGTCTATGAATATATCTTATAGCCTGAACGACAGGGTAGGGGGCTACGAATTATTCAAAAACGGTGTCTCTGCCAATACGAAAATCAACTACCAGCCTTATTCTCTTTTAGACTGCGGGCTTTCGTGGACGGCGGAAAAATATCGTATCTATCTGGAAGCCAACAACCTTTTGAATAAACCTTATTTTGACCACGGCAACATACCACAGCCGGGGCTGTGGTTACGTGCCGGAGTGGCGTTCAGTTTTAATTTATAGAATTTATATAGTCCTGCATTTCCTGCTTCTTGCTCATGGCACTATGGAATAATTTGAGTTGATTTCTTGTGCGTACGAGGTTGTGTTCAGGATATTTAATTTTGTAGTAGGTGTCTCCGTTGATATAGTCGGTGAAGAAGCGGACGGCTTGCATGAAAGGGAAGAGGGCGGCTGCGAATGGAAGTTGCTCTTTCTCGACAGGGGTCAGAAATGACCTCGTGCCCTCAAGATAGCCTTTGGTGAATGCCTTGAAAATGTCTATGCGGAATTCAACCTTTTCCGTATCAGGGTCATCTTCCGGCAAAGTGTTTGCCGCCGTGCGGAGGAAATCCCCGTAGTCTGAGAACACGTAATTCGGCATTACCGTGTCTAAATCTATGACACATAGCACATTGCCCTTTTTATCGAACATCATGTTATTTACCTTGGTGTCGCAATGACAAATGCGCTTAGGTAACTTGCCCTCCCTGTGCAGACGTTCGGCTTCGCACATCCGGTCACCGTACTGCTCTATATCTTCAAGAATGGACTTGACCTCAGGCTCTTTCATTCGGCCGGCCTTATCTTCCAGAACGGCATCTTTCAATTGTCTGAGCCTCAATTCCATATTATGGAAATCCGGAATCGTCTCTCCCAATTTTTCATCTATGTCGGCAAGCATAGCCTCGAAATTCCCGAACGCCTTTCCGGCATATTCGGAAAATTCCGGATTAACGGTCTCATAGGTCATGGCATCCGGAATGAAAACCGAGACTCTCCAATATTTTTTATCTTTCAAAAGATAAGTTTTGCCTGACTTTTTCAAAGGGATAAATCTCAACACCTTGCGTTCGATGTCTTCCTCATTGGCCTCTTCGAGTTTGCAGCGTATATGGTTTGTTACCGCCTCGATATTCCGCTGCAGCAAATCCACGTCCGTAAAAACAGAATTGTTGATTCTTTGTAGCACATAGTCAGGTGCAGAGCCCTCGGTGTCAACCTTATAGGTGTCATTGATAAGGCCGTTGCCAAACGGCTTGATGTCTTTTACAATTCCTTCAATAGCGAATTCCGCTACTATCATTTTCAAATTATCCATAATTATTGTGGTTTTAATTTTCGCAAAGAGTTATTCCAAGCAGGTCTTCAAAGCGGTCAATCCTGTATAGTCGCCTGTGGTCGTATTCTTCCGTTTTCTCCAACTCCCACAAGACGTGGAACGGAATATGGACACCCCAGCCTCCAAGTTCCAGCACCGGGGCTATATCCGATTTGAATGAATTTCCTACGGTCATAAGATTTTCCACACTCACGCCTATTTTCTGACACAGGCTCTTATATTCTTCAATATTCTTGTCTGACACGACTTCTACGTGGCTGAAATATTCAAGGAGCCCGGATCTTTGCAACTTATGCTCCTGGTCCAGCAGCTCTCCTTTTGTCATAACGACAAGCTTATATTTGCCACTGGCTTTCAAGGTTTTTAATGTCTCTTCCACACCGTCCAGCGGAACAGCAGGGTTGTGCAGAAGTTCCCTTCCTATTTCAATAATCTCCGCTGTCTGTGCCCCGTTCAGCCTGCCTCCGGACAGTTGTACCGCCGTTTCAAGCATAGATAAAGTGAAAGCCTTTGCACCGAAGCCGTAGTCCTCCATGTTCTTTACCTCTATCCCATACAGTGTCTCAGACATGGTGCCAATGTCGCAGAATTCTTTCAACAAGCCACCGACTCTTTGTTCGGCAGCCCTGAATCTCGGTTCATTAGACCACAACGTGTCATCAGCGTCAAATATGATAGCTTTTATCTTGTCTCGCATTCCCAATGCCGGTAAAAGTATTTAATATACTAAGATAATGATAAATTTTATAAATTTGTATAATACCGCAATCTTAAACGATATATGAACAATCCTGAGGCCCTAAGATGCCTGCTTTGCAAAAAACCTCGTTGTAAATATGCTTGCCCGATATTTACTGATGTCCCTATGGCAATGAAACTATACCGGGGCGGGAATGTTGAAGAGGCTGCCAAGATCTTATTCGAAAACAATCCGCTTACGGCCATTACGTGTCAGGTATGCGATTGGAAGAAAACCTGTTACGGAGCCTGTGTCCTGAATGCAAAAGGGAACCCGGTGAAGTGGTACGAGATTGAGCAGGAGATTTCCATTAAATATCTTGAACAAGCCGGAGTTGATGTCCCCGCAGAAAACGGGAAGCGGGTCTGCATTGCCGGAGCAGGTCCGGCCGGAATTACGGCTGCTATAAAATTGAGGGAAAAAGGCTTTGGGGTTACGGTTTATGACGACCACGAGAGGCTTGGAGGTGTGTTGCGTTACGGAATACCGTCATTCCGCTTCAATCGCGGATATGTAGATGCCGTAGAGCATATTATTGAGGAGGCGGGGATTAAGTTCGTTGGAGGAACTAAAATAGGCAAGGACTTGTCTGTTAAGGATTTGAGAAAAATGTATGATGCCGTTCTCATAGCAGGTGGGACATGGGAGCCGAGGAAGCTGGATATACCGGGAGAAGAAGACGAAAGGGTCATCTATGCAATGGAATATCTAATGGACCCCGATGCTTACAGCCTTAAAGGCAGGATACACGTGATAGGCGGGGGAAACGTGACAATGGATGCCAGCCGCACGGCTCTCCGTAAAGGTTGCGACACTACGGTATATTATCGCAAGACTTTTGAAAACATGCCGGCCAACGTCAGGGATGTGGAAGAAGCAAAGGCTGACGGCGTGAAATTCGTATTGTTTGAAGTGCCGGTGGCAATAAAAAGGGACGGAGACAGGCGTTTTTCCGTAATAAGGCATTGCGAAAACATTATCGGTGAGGACGGAAATGTGAGGACAAGGATGATTCCCGGTACGGACAAAGAGGTGGAATTTGACTATATGATTGTCGCAATCAGCGAGAATGTGGATTACGGTCTGTTCGGGGAGGATATGCCTGAAACTGACCTGAAAGGCCGCCCGATTGTGAATGAGAAATTTGAAACCTCAATAGACGGGGTTTTCCTTTGCGGTGATTTCCTTACCGGACCTACGACGGTTGCAAATGCGGCCCAATCCGGAAAGACCGCAGCCCAAAGCATAGCAGAAAAATTAAATAAAGAATAATATTATGAACAAATCTTTAAAGACGGCCGGAATAATTCTGCTGGTACTTGCATTGGTTGCAGGCCTGTCGGCTACAGCCGCACGCTTATTGCGTAAAGCATCTCCGAGACAGACCTTAAAGGCCGAAGACGGCAGGGCTATCTTCTGTGAAGAGTTGAGTTTCTTTGGCAGCGGAGGCAAAATCTACGGCAAGGTCTATAAACCTTATGACACTCTTGGGAGAAAGCCGGTATTGGTTTATTGTCATGATTTGGGCGGCAATTATAATGAGGGCAAGTATATATGTGAAACCGTTGCAAAGAAAGGAATGGTGGCTTATTCCTTTGATTTTACGGGGGGCTCGCCTGAAAGCCGCAGTGCGGGAACTTTGAGCGAGGTCTCTGTCCGGACAGAGGTTGCAGACCTTAAAGCAGTGGTGGGCAGGCTGCTTAAAGAGGATTTCACCGAGAAGCGTAGCATATATTTAGTCGGAAAAGGCTTAGGTGGGGCTGTAGCAGGCCTTGTGGCTTCGGAATTAAAGAAAGACATTGCCGGTGTCGTGTTTATAAGCACCCGCTTCAATATTGAGGAATTCAGCAATGAAACCTATCCGAAAGTCAGGAATATCCCTGACACAACCTTTGTGAACGGGGTGGCAGTAGGCAAGAAATTCTTCACTGACGCAAGAGATATAAAAATTTTCAGAAAAATGAAGAGGTATGACGGACCGGCTCTTGTAATTCATGGAACTGCCGACACCGTTGTTCCTATTGATTTTGCCGAGAAAGCCAACAAAGTGTTGTCCGGCTGCCGTCTCGAAAGGATTGACGGGGCAGGTCATGAGCTTGGAAGCAGATATTCGTCAAAGGTGCTGCGTATGACTATGGATTTCTTGCAGGAGAACGTCAAACTGTAACGGCTCAGAACAGGAAAGTGACACCTACGTGAAGCACGTTGCGTTTTATGGAGCCGTTGTCTTTGTCTTTATACCTGTTAAGCATGCCCCAGTCGTAGCCGGCATGAATCATGCAAAGATTAGCGAGTACGATGCCTGCTCCGGCACCGAGAAGGACATCATATCTTCTGTATGAGTCCTTGTCTATATTTTCGTTAATCATATTCATTAATTCATCCGGCAGATTTTTCGCAGTGGCCTTGCCTTTGAAATAGTCGTATTTGAAAGACAATAGTTCGTCATTCTGCGACCTTCTGGAAAATTCGTAGGAGAATTCTCCAGAAATACCGTAAGAGAAAGTAGGCCTGCCGTAAGCTACAACAGATACCGATTTACTGACAGGAATTGTAAACGTCAGGCTCACAGGCATTTCAATAAAATGCTCCTGTGTGGACTTTTTGGTCGAAATGCTTAGGAATTCCATTTTGCCGTCACTGCGGCTGCCGAAAGAATAACGAAGTCCCGGATTTATTGAAAATATTGAAGCCACCTTGAAATTGTAACTAAGACCTGCGTAAAAGCCGTTCAAGGGCTCCATATTGTTTGCGTCATTGTGCAGGGGTGTGCGCAGATAGCCGGCGGAAAAACCGACTTGAGCAAATAGGTTTGCAGCGGAAAGGGCTGACATTAAAATAGTTATGATAATGATTCTCTTCATTGTCAAAGGTTTTAGTGCGTAAAATTAAGTTTTTTATCCTATTTCTCCAAATTTTGTCCGGGTACGGGCAGTAGGTACGGACAGGATTAGCATGCCGGCAAAAGTCAGGAAGGCGTTCATAATAAGTATTTCATAACCGAAAGCGTATCCGCCGAACCATTTGTCGGAATTCAGTTGCAGGATAAGGCAGACTGCCGGAGCGGTTATTGCCGCGAAAGGTACATATCTGTCCCTGACTTTTCTTTTAGATAATATGCCGAAAGCGAACATGCCGAGCAAGGGGCCGTAGGTGTAGCTTGCAAGACGATAGACCGCATCTATTGCACTGGTGCTGTTCAATGAATTGAAAATCAATATCACAGCTCCCATGACAGTTGCCATGGCTATATGTACGCCCTTTCTAATCCGGGCAATCCCGTCATCGGTCTTATTATCGGTACCGATTATGTCAATAGTGAAAGAGGTCGTAAGGGAGGTGAGAGCCGAGCCTCCGGCCGAATATGCACAGGACACAAGTCCTACTATGAAACAGATTCCTACGATTGGCGGAAGCAGGCCTCCGGTTGCAACGGCAGGGAAGAGTTTGTCCCCGTTTTGCACGATACCGTTCAGCTCTGCAAAGATATGTAGCAGAGTGCCTAAGACCAAAAACATGAAAATCACTATTGTCTGCAGGAAAGTGCCGGCAATAAGATTTTTCTGCGATGCTTTATAGTCCTTGCAGCTTAGGGTGCGTTGCATCATATCCTGATCAAGTCCCGTCATCGCCACGACAATGAATATCCCGCTGATGAACTGTTTCCAGAAATATATTGGCGACTTTACTTCATCGAAGAAGAAAATCCTGGACATAGAGCTGCCGGAAACCCTTTCGTACAGTTCTTTGGCATTAAGCCCCAGGCCCTTGGCTATGAAAATTATACATAGGACAACAGAGGCAATCATGCTGAATGTCTTCAGAATATCGTTGCCGATTACGGATTTTACACCACCCCTGAATGTATATGCCAAAACGATAAGCATGGAGATTGCCACATTCAAGGCGAAGCTTATGTTCAGAGGCTCGAAGACGATTAGCTGTAGGGTAAGGCACACGAGGTACAGCCTGACGGCCGCACCAAGCATTTTGGATATAAAAAAGAACCATGCTCCGGTCTTGTATGAGGAGATGCCGAAGCGTCTTTCTAAGTATTGGTATATGGAAACTACATCGAGTTTGTAATATAATGGTATAAGTATATATGCTATAATGAAATAGCCTACAATAAACCCTAAACACATCTGCATATAGCCAAAGGCGGAGGCTCCGACCATGCCCGGTACCGAGACGTAGGTCACACCCGACATGCAGGAACTGATCATCGCAAGCGTGACAAGCCACCAAGACGATTTCCTGTTTCCGTTGAAAAAACCTCCGTTGTCATTGCCCTTTCCCGTAAACGAGGAGACAATCAGCATAGCTGCAAAATAGGCTGCAACGGTTATTATAATTGCTGTAGTGCCCAAATCCTAAAAAATTCCGGCTGCAAATTTAAGATTTTTTTGTTAAGTTTGTGAAAATTCGAATCATGAAAGGCAAAGGATACCTGTTTATATTAATAACTTCAATATTCATATTTGTTTCAGTTCCGTCATGCCGCTTTACCAAAAGCGACAAGGTCGTCACTGTCAAAGATACCGTCTACCCATTAGGCTTCTGTACCGACTCTTTGGAAAATGTCAGTGGCACTCTGAAATCAGGTGAGATATTTACTGAACTTATGGCTCGTGTCGGGATGAGCCGTAAGGACGCATACGAGCTGGCTTTGGCTACGGACTCGGTTTTCAATATGAAGAAAATGCGTGCGGGCAATCAGTGGACAGCTTATTTTAATGCCGACTCGAACGGGGTGCAATCTTTACAATATCTTGTTTATGAGGAAGATAGGGTGCATTCTACAGTGTTCCGCTGTGAGAGGCCCTTTTCGGCGTGGAAGGTATCCAAACCCGTTGTACATCGTAAAAAAACGGCCGAGGTGGTTATTTCCTCGTCGCTTTGGAATGATATGATTGCCGCAAACGTATCGCCTATGCTTATTGTCAGTCTGTCTGAGATATATGCCTGGTCCATAGATTTCTTCTCGCTTCAGGAGGGCGACCGCTTCAAGGTCTTGTACAATCAGGAAATATGCGAGGGTGAGGTGATAAAGGTCGATACCGTCTACTATGCGGTTTTCAATCATGACGGCAAGGATTATCCGGCGATAATGCTCGAAACGGAAGAAAACGGTATGGCCTATTGGAATCCAGACGGTGAGAGCATGAAAAAGGCTTTCCTGAAAGCACCCCTTAAATTCTCAAGGGTAAGCTCCGGATTTTCCTATCACCGCAAGCATCCGGTGTCAGGAGTGGTTAAACCGCATACCGGAGTGGATTATGCAGCTCCGAAAGGCACTCCTGTAATGTCGATAGGTGATGGCAAGGTGATTTCTAAAGGTTGGGGAGGCGGTGGCGGCAACACCGTCAAAGTCAGACATAATTCCGTATATACTACAGCCTACTTGCATCTTTCCGGCTATGCAGCCGGACTTAAAGTCGGTCAAAGGGTAACCCAGGGAGAGGTGATTGGCTATGTCGGAGCAACGGGAACAGCAACCGGTCCGCATTTGGATTTCAGAGTATGGAAAAACAACACGCCTATTAATCCGCTTACTATGGAAGCTCCGCCAAGTGAGCCTCTTCCTGCCGCATTAAAGCCGGCTTTGGATTCGGTATTTGCTTTGTATCGCTCGGAAATGGACTCCCTGAGCCTGATAAAGGACTCATTGGTTGTGAAATCCGATTCTTTAGAACTTTAGTTCTATTCCGAAATTTACGGCAAATAGATTGTCCGACTTCTTGCGGACACCGTCTTCCGTTTTGTAGCGGTGGGTCATTCTCCAAAAGGTGTCCACCCTGAACATCCTTAAAATATTTGTAATTCCCACTCCCATTTCCAGATAAGGCTTTTCCAAAGACGTCATTCCCTTTGGGAAATACATAACCGCATTGGCGGAGGCCGGATTTCCGATAATACCGTTATTCCTTTTGGAAAGAGTGCCGTATGCGGCTTTCAGTGTATAGACCTCACGAAGCTGCAGCTTGCGCAATAGAGGGACTTTGCCGAAGAAGAAGCCGTTGAAATTGTGCTCAAAAAACAAGGTAGCCCAGGTGTCGGAAGCGAATTCGTAATAACTCATGCAGGCGAATGAGCTCTTGTCCAGAAAATATGTGCCGTTACCCTCGTGCAGCTTTAGCAGAGGATATGGGACAGTGCCGAAAATCTTACCTGCGTTAAGCATTATCCTGCTGTAGCCGGCCGGTGGGGTGGCGAGCCTGTAATTAATTGTCAAATCGCTTCTGAAAAACGAGTAGTCGTTTTTTACAGCCCCTTTAAGTCCACCGGTGAAGTCAAAGGTGACGACAGGATATTTTGTATGCACATATTTTTTTACAAACACGCCCCTTGTGACGGTTTCGTCCCATGAGAAACGTAATGACATCCTGGCCTGGTTGGCTGTTATGCTGTGTATATTTTCGTTCTTAGGAGTAATCATCGGCACGAAGCCGTTGGAAAAATAAGTCTTGGATTCGAGGGCGAACATACTGTTAAATCCTGAATTCCATTCATGGTCATACCTTATTATATATTCGTTGACAGGACTTAGTTTCTGTTGTCCGGTTTTGGACAGTATTGATGAAAACAGGTTTCCATCGGTGAACAGATTGCTGCCTTTGCCGAGTTGCACCACGTCTTTTTTGCCGCTGACCGTCAATTTCATTGTCGGCTGCTTGCTGAACAGATATTCCACACTGCATCCCCCCTTGAAATTATTGTCTTTTATGCCGTAGGCACCGTAGACGGAGAACCTTATCTTTCGGCTGAAATCAGCTGACGTACGTATTCCGAACTGAAGCCTCAATCCCTCTAAGTTGTTGAAACTTATAAATTTATGCACAGGGCCAAAACTGATTTTCTTGTAGTCGTAGTACCCGTTTACGAAAGTCGCCACAATGGAGTAGAGGTCGTGATAGAGCGGCACGTTCTTGATTGAATCCACCATATTGTAGATATTCTGCTCTTTTTCAGACAGGGGATAAGGCCTCGCATCCTGCCAATACTCCGGACTCTTCGTGCTTGCGTCCTTATCTATCGTCACCTTGTCTTTTCCTCCTGAAATTTTCTCATTGAGGTCCCAGGAGAATTGGGGATTGGAATATTCCAGCTGCTTCCTGCCAAGGAAAGATATTGCCTTGGAAGAATCTTTCATCACCACAGAGAAATCCACATACATTTTGTCCTGCTTGTAAAACCAGGTGCTGTCTCCGACCCTCTGATGCTCCACGTCTATTACAAGGTCTCTTATCCAGTTTACATTCGACCCTTTCTGCAATTTCACGTGCATATCCTTTAAGGCGTATTCCTCCGCATCAATATTCATTTCTCCGTCAAATACCGGTGAGGAAACGAGTTTTTTAGGGTGAAAACGGATGTTGTAGGTTTTCCTGCCGTCAATGTTCAGGCTATCAATCAGAAAATAATTGTAGTAGAGCCAACCGTCAGATGATAAAGGAGACGGGATCTCCACATTGAAAGCATTGATGAAATTGTCATAGAAATTGGTCTTGAGGTGCATGCTTCCGGTAAACTGTGACAGCATATTTTCATCTTCTATTCCGGAAATTCTTGAGGCTTCAATCACCTCTTTGTCCAAGGACGGGCTGGCTTTATGGTATTTGCGCGAAACCACCTCGGAAATCATTATCGGCAGATAAGGCCTTCCGGAGACCACGGAGGTGTCCATATAATCGAAGACAAAGCCGAAATTCTTGCGAATCAGCTTGTTCTTTATCTGTTCATCGGCATTGCTCAGATCGATTTCCATTTTATTGTAGATGTCGCACTGATAGGCCTGTTTTTGCTCCGGGTCATTGTACTTGCGGCGTTTGTCAATATTTGAGAGCAGGCGCTTCATCCTGCGGTTGTCCGGTTTTACCACAATGGCGTTGAGGGCGTTGTTTATAAGTTTAAGCTTGAAATCAACCTCCTGGTAATGCCCTAAGCGGATCTCTATTTCCATGCTTTCGTAGCCGAGTATGGAAGCGCAAAGAGTTGTGGTAACGGCATCCCTTGTTTCCAAAGAGAAATATCCGTCCATATCGGAGGATACTCCAATAGTGCTGTTCTTGAAATATATGCCGGCGAAAGGTATTCCTTCCCCGGTAGCCGAGTCCGTCACCCGCCCTTTGACTCTTGTAGGCTGTGCCGACAGGACGGCCGGAATTATAAGCAGGAATACGGCAACTTCTATATTTATATGTTTCAATATTCTCATCATTGGCTGTTACCGATGCAGGCAGCAAATATACTCATAATTTTTTTCCCTCTCCGGGCATATTTACATTACTTATTTGTATATTTGACCTTGGAATGAAAAAGATAGCTATTTTTGTGTCGGGCAGCGGCACTAATTGTGAAAATATCATAAAGCATTTTGCCGGCTCCGACCTCGCCCGAGTGGCGGTTGTCGTCAGCAACAGACCTGACGCCTATGCCGTCGAGAGAGCAAGGAATAACGGTGTTCCCGCCGAAATAGTAACCAAAGACGGCTTTAAGGATGAGGATGCCGTTATGGCTATTTTAGACGGATATGGGGTGGATTTTATCGTGCTTGCCGGCTTTCTTCTGAAAGTGCCTGACTATCTGGTAGCGGCATATTCCGGCCGAATGATTAATCTTCATCCGGCTTTGCTGCCAAAGTTCGGCGGAAAGGGGATGTACGGAATGCATGTACACGAGGCTGTCAAGGCGGCAGGGGAAAGTGAAACCGGCATGACAGTGCACTATGTGAGCGGCGAGGTGGACGGCGGCCGTATCATTGCACAATTCCGGACAGCCTTGTCGCCGGAGGATACGCCGGAAGATATAGCTGCCAAGGAACATGTTCTGGAGATGAAGCATTTCCCTTCCGTCATTGAGAAGGTCCTGAAAGGGGAATTATAGCAAACTTAACTTTCAATCTGATGTCAAGAAAGGTATATATAGTCGGAGGTGTTTTTCTGGTATTGTCAATAATTGAAGTGTTCTCGCTGGCTATCGGCACCGAGTCGCTTCATGCCTATATTAAGCCGTTCCTGATGCCGTCCCTTATGGTGACGGCAATTCTGGCTCTGCTTCCGACAGCTTGCGACAGAAAGACAATCACCAATCTGGCCATTGCCCTGACAATGCACACTGCCGGAGACATACTGCTGCTTTTTCCAGGCGTGAAATTTCTTATGGCCGGTCTGACAGCCTTCCTGATAGGGCATATATTCTATATTATAATCCTCTCAAAACGCTTTGGCAAGCTTTCTCCATCTGAGGCCTTGTGGTTTGTCGCGGTTCCTGTAATAATGCTTTCGAATCTGATAACAATGCCATTTGACCTTCCTGTCAAGATGAGAATTGCTGTCTCTTTTTATTGTGCAGCCCTATTATGTATCACATCATCTGGAATTTTAGGAGTGATAAGGAAATATCCATATTCCTGGCTTATTTTGTCAGGCGGTCTGTTTTTTATGGGATCTGACCTTATGATAGCCTTGGAGACTTTTATGGGGATAGATTTTCCTTTCAGGCATCCGTTGATAATGTTTACCTATATTCTGGCGGAAATTCTGCTTGCCGGGGGGATTGCATTGCCGTATATTAAAAATAAACTTCTTGATAATCAAAATAATACAATATAATGTCTAAAGAAAGAATAATACTTACCGGCGACAGGCCTACAGGGAGGCTTCATATCGGGCACTATGTCGGCTCGCTCCGTCGCAGGGTAGAATTGCAGAATGAAGGGAAATATGATAGGATGTTTGTGTTTATCGCTGATGCCCAGGCTCTTACCGACAATATAGACAACCCGGAGAAGGTGCGTCAGAATGTTGTGGAAGTTGCCCTTGACTATCTGTCGGCCGGTCTCGACCCTTCTAAGGTGACAATGTTTATCCAGAGCCAGATCGAGCAGCTTACCGAACTTTCATTCTATTTTATGAATATGGTTACGGTGGCAAGGCTTCAGAGGAATCCGACCGTGAAATCAGAGATTAAAATGAGGGGTTTCGGGGCTGAAGGAGAGGGCGAGCAGGTGTTCGGCAGCGGACTGCCTGTGGGATTTTTCACATATCCTATTTCCCAGGCAGCTGACATAACTGCATTCAAAGCCAACGTGGTGCCTGCCGGAGAGGATCAGAAGCCTATGATAGAGCAGACAGTGGAAATTGTAAGGAAGTTCAACGGCATTTACGGAGAAACTCTTGTCGAGCCCGAAATCCTGCTTCCGGACAATGCGGCCAGCATGCGTCTCCCTGGAACGGACGGAAAGGCCAAGATGTCAAAGTCTTTGGGTAACTGTATATATCTTTCCGAAAGTGCTGATGAAATGCACAAGAAGATTATGTCTATGTACACAGACCCCCTGCATATCAACGTGTCCGATCCGGGTCATATTGAAGGCAATACTGTCTTCACTTATTTAGATGCTTTCTGCAAGGACGAACATTTCCGGAGATATTGGCCGGATTATGCCAATTTGGATGAACTGAAAGCCCATTACCGTAAAGGAGGGCTTGGTGACGTGAAATGCAAAAAATTCCTTGAAAAGATAATAAACGAGGAGCTGGAACCTATCAGAACCCGTCGCAAGGAATTTGAAAAAGATATTCCTTCCGTATATGAAATGTTGAAGAAAGGTTGTGAGGAAGCAAGGGCTGTCGCTGCCGGTACCCTTGACCAAGTACGTAAGGCGATGAAAATAAACTATTTCGATGATGCCGAACTGATAGCTCAGCAGGCTCTTAAATTCAAAGGCTAACTTTTATAACAACTTTATAACCTAAAAATTATGGCTTATCAAACAACAACAAAAACAAGTTACGGACAGAGAGTCGGTAACTCTTTCAGAGGTATTCTAACCGGAATTATTCTATTCGTAGGAGCCACTGTCCTGCTATGGTGGAATGAGGGCAGGGCCGTCAAGACTGACAAGATGCTCAAGCAGGCCGAGGGGCAGGCGGTGCATGTGGAGAGTGTGGCTGCCATGGACCACAGCTATGAGGGAAAGTTGATTCACGCAACTGCAATGGCCGAGACTTCGGAGCACCTTACCGATCCGATGAACGCCATTGACGTTGTGGCAATCAGGCTTGACCGCAATGTGGAGTACTACCAGTGGGTGGAACACTCCAATACAGAGACGAAAGACAAGTTCGGAGGCGGGCAGGAGACAACGACGACCTATACCTACGAAAGGAAATGGACTGACAATCCGATAGATTCCGATAAATTCAATGACCCGAAATATCGTGGTAAGAACACGGTTAACGAGCAGATAGAAGAGGCCTCGCAGCTTGCTTCCGATGTGAAGTTCGGAGCTTACACCCTGCCGCCGTTCCTTGTTTCTCAGATACCGGGCGATACTCCCGTTGAGGTGCCGGTAAAGGACACCACCGCCTACAAGCATGTGACGGGAAATACGATTTATTACGGAGCTAACCAATATCGTCCTCAGATCGGAGATGTCCGAGTGACCTATACCATGGCAGAGCCGCAAGAGGTGTCTGTAATGGCTGTCGTCTCCGGTGCCACCTTTGACAAATTCGTTGCCAAGAACGGTTACTCCCTTGCTCTCCTGCAAGCCGGTGAGGTGTCCATGGAAGATATGTTCCAGCAGGAGCATGACACCAACAAAACCTTATTGTGGGTGTTCAGGCTTGTCGGCCTGCTTCTGGTCTTCTTCGGTCTTAAAGGCATAGTGGAAATTGTCATAACCATACTCAAAGTCATTCCTTTCGTGGCGAATATAGTCAATCTTGCTGCCGGCATCGTGCTTGCGGTAGTTGCATTTGCCTGGACAATGCTTGTAATAGCTATTGCATGGCTGTTTTATCGTCCGTTGCTTGGAATATTGCTGCTTGCACTCGGAATAGGGGCACTGGTGTTCTTTGCGGGTAAAGGCAAGAAAAGCGAGGCAAATGCTTGATAATAGGGAACTTAATGTCGGATTCACAGGGATGAGGCGGCTATGTGTGCCGTAGACCAGGCGGCCTGCAGGTTGAAGCCACCTGTTATCGCATCCACATCAAGCATTTCGCCTATGAAATAAAGTCCCGGATATCTCTTGGATTCCAAGGTATTCATAGAAACTTCCGACAGTGAAATGCCGCCGCAGGTGACAAATTCGTCCCTGTGGCGGCTTTTACCGTTTATCCTGTGCTCATCGTTGATAATCTGCTCCACAAGACGGTTCTTTCCTTTGGTGCCGATTTCCGCCCACCTTATATCCCGCCTTGCCCCGCTTGCACATACGAGGTGCTGCCATAGTCTTGAAGGGATATATTCCGGTCCTGTCGATGCCACTAATTTCTTGGGAGATAAGGCCTCAAGCCTTATTATTTCCTTAAGCACCGCTTCTCCGGACTTGTTGCCGGCCCAATTTATGGAGAGCCGGGCATTGTAGCCCGTCTCCGCAAGGTACCTCGCTGCATAAGAAGACAGCTTCAGGATTGCAGGTCCGCTCATTCCCCAGTCCGTTATAAGCAAGGGGCCTGTGGCTCTGAAAGAGGTGCTGCAAATGGCAGTGGCCGCATTTTCCACTACCGTTCCCATAAGCCCGGTAATAGGATCGCCCGACAGACTGAATGTGAACAATGACGGGACCGGCTCCAAAGTAGCTATCCCCATTGCCGAAAAGATCCCGCATAGCTTCTTGTCGGGACTTCCGGTTGCGACGATAACCTTGTCAGCACAGATTTCAGCCTCATTTCCGAACTCTAAGCTGTAGCCGCCTTGCTCCAAAGCGGACACTCCGTTAAGTCGGTGATTGCAGCGGGTCGATATATGCAGGTCCTTCATGAGCTTTTCCAATGTCCTCACAACCTGCATTGCGTCCTGGGATTTAGGGAAAACGCAGCCGTCGTCTTGTACCGTAAGGGAAACTCCCTCATTTTCAAACCATTGCATTGCCTCCCGGTTGCCAAAGACTTTCAATGCCCTCTTCATCAGCCGTTCTCCCCGAGGATATATCTTTGTCAGGCTGACAGCATCCCGAAAACTGTTTGTGATATTGCATCTGCCGCCTCCTGTTATGGCCAGTTTAGCCATAGGATGCTTGCCTTTTTCATATATGGTTATTGAGGCATCGGGATGTCTTCGTTTTAGCTCAATCGCACAGAAACAGCCGGCAGCCCCTGCTCCAATAACAGCTATTTCCATAATTCGGAGGATTTTATGAATTGCAGCGATGAAGCTCTCATATCATAGACGCTGCTCCTAAGATATTCTCTGTATCGGTATATATCCTCAATCCTATCCTGCTCCGAGACAGGAATTATATTGCCTACACCTATCCTCTCCGTCCGGCCTCTTTTGTTGAACACCTCAGCCGGAAGCCGCGTGACCCTTATCTTCCAGTTAATCAGTCCGAGCAAATAATAAAAGGCGGAATTAGCGTCAAAGAATCTTATAGGCACTATCGGAAGTTTAGCTTTCTTGATAAGCCGTATAATCGAAATCTGCCATTCCCTATCCTGTATTTTCATTTTAAAAGGCATGAGGTCGGACACTGCTCCAGAAGGGAATATGCCGAGAGGTTTGCCGTCATGAATATGCTCAAGTGCTGCCCTTATCCCCGAAAGGCTTTCCCTTGTCGGCTCCGTCTTGGCATCTGTCGTAGGGGTTACGGTTATGAAATTGCAGGACATGGTTTTTATCCGTGCCAAAATATCGTTCACGATTATTTTGTAGTCAGGAAACAGATGCCCGACAAAATCCATGAGCATAAGACCGTCAATGGCTCCGTAAGGGTGGTTGCTGATTGTGATGAACGGACCCTCGATATTTTTCAGAATATCATAACCCGCCACGGAATAATCCACGCCGCAGTCTTTGAGAGCAGCTCTTGCGAAATCAGGACCAGTAAATTCCGAATTTCTGTCATACAGACCATTGATGTCATTTAATGACAAAGCCCGCATAAGCCCTTCGCAAAGTCTGTCACCGATACGGCAGTCTAAGGCCGGAATGGCTTTCTTGATTTCGTCCTTATCAAACAGCGGCATCAGTTATTTCCTTATCAGAGGCTCTTCTTTGGCATACTGTTTCGCATCCTTAACGAAGGAAACGGAGTAAGCTCCGAGCAAAATCAAGAATATTACGGCAGCAAAGCAGTCCATAAGCAGGAATTCGACATCATTGCCTAAGACGGAAAATGACAGGGAGAACTGCCTTAGTGCAGGTATATATATGAATATCGTATTTATGATAATGGCTATGAGACGGAACTCCGTAGGGCCCATTTTTATATAGGTAATCCTGAACTCATCTTTGAGATGGGCGCTTATATAGACATAGACCGAAAGAAGCATATAGCCGGCATACAGCAGCAGGGCCATATTCAGGTGCATAAGAGGGGAGAGGCCTGCTCCTATGAACATAACGGCTTCATTGAGGCAGTCTATATTGTGGTCGAGGAAGAAACCGTATTTCGGCCGTTGCTGATTGCGTACTCTCGCAATTGTGCCGTCAAGCGAGTCCCCGAACCAGTTTATCACAAATCCGGCAGAGGCCAACCATAGGAAATTGATGTTTTTGGCAGAAAGAATGTAGCCTGCGGCGATGACTATTGCTCCAAAGGAGCCAAAATAGGTCATCATGTCTGACGTTACCCATTTCGGCATTCTTTCCGCTATCCATATCAGCACCTTTTTTTCGAGATTGTTTAGCACTGATGTCTGTATCCTTTTCGACTGTTCCTGTGTCATAATTTAGCCTTGAATAAAATTTAATATATATATCTGTGATATTTACCACTAATATAATATTTATTTTATAAAATTATGCTTTTTTCGTATATTTGACTCAAACATACAAATGGATTATGAGCACGGCAGAATGTGAGGAAATACTTCAAAAACACGCCATTAGACCTACTTCCAATAGAATATTGGTTGTCAAGGCTCTGGTCAATGCCCAAAGACCGGTGTCAGTATCGGAACTTGAAAGTATTGTCCCGACTATTGATAAGTCAAATATATTCAGGGCATTGAGTCTGTTCGACAAAAACAGAATGGTACACCGGATTGAAGACGGGAGCGAAACCACGAGATACGAATTATGCAGAAGTCATGACATAAGCCATGATGAAGACGCACACGCTCATTTCTATTGTGAAAAATGTCAAAAGAGTTTCTGTGTTGAAGACGTGCATATTCCAAGGCCAAATCTTCCCCGCGGCTATGAGTTGCATTCTGTAAATTATGTATTGAAGGGCATCTGCCCTGAATGTGCAAAAAAGAGGTAGAGAAATTTGCAACCCGGTTGCAATTGATAATACTTACCTTTGTTTCCGTAAAAACAATCTGTTATGGAAACAAATAATAAAAAAAGACTGATAGAGATAATTATTGCAACTGTCTTGCTTATAGTTGCATTTATAATCGAAAAGAATTGCGATCTGAAGATCTGGCAGTTGTTGATCATATACCTCGTGCCTTATCTTATAGTCGGTTACGGGATATTGGCCGAGGCTGCCGAGAGCATATTCAGCCTAAGGCCTTTTGACGAAAACCTGCTGATGTCTGTGGCGACAATCGGAGCCTTGCTTATAGGTTTCATCCCCGGAGCTGCAACCTGTTTCCCGGAGGCGGTTTTCGTAATGCTGTTTTTCAGTGTCGGGGAGCTGTTTGAAGAGATTGCGGAGGGTAAGAGCCGGCGGTCGATAAGACGTCTTATGGAAATCCGTCCTGATACCGCAAACATTTTCAGGGACGGGAAAGTCACAAAGGTGAATGCCGATACGATAGTCCCCGGTGATGTTATAGCTATAATGCCGGGAGAGAGGGTCCCTGTGGACGGAATAGTTATCGAAGGCACTTCAAGCATCGATACTGTGGCCATTACAGGGGAAAGCGTCCCCGTAGGGCTTGGAGAGGGGGAGGAAGTCTTGTCCGGCTGCGTAAACCTTTCGGGCATGCTTAAGGTCAGGGTGACAAAGGCTTTTGACGAGTCTACGGCATCAAAAATCATAGCTCTTGTGGAGAATGCGGCGGAGAAGAAGTCTGTAAGCGAAAAATTCATTACAAGATTTGCAAAAGTATATACCCCAATAGTTGTAGCCATTGCGTTTGTGCTGGCTTTTCTGCCACCCCTGTTTTCAGGAGATTTTTCGAGGGCTTTCGCTCCCTGGCTATATAGAGCCTTGACTTTTCTTGTCGTTTCCTGCCCTTGCGCCCTTGTCATTTCTGTCCCTCTGACATTTTTCGGAGGAATAGGGGCGGCGTCGAGAAAAGGTATTCTCGTGAAAGGCTCCAATTACCTGGATCTGCTTTCAAAGACGGATACCGTGGTCTTTGACAAGACGGGAACTTTGACCGAGGGGGTATTCAATGTGACGGCCGTACACCCCGAAGTGATTAGCGAACATCAGCTTCTTCACCTTGCAGCCCATGTTGAAAGGTATTCTACGCATCCTATTGCAATATCCCTCAGGGAGGCCTATCCGGAAGAAAATGACGGATGTTCGGTGTCGGACATAGAGGAATATTCCGGTCAGGGGATAAAGGCGATGGTCAACGGTGATGAAATAATGGTTGGGAACAGCCGTTATATGGATAATCTCGGAGTTGAATGGAGGCCTTGTGAGAAAAGCGGTACAATTGTTCATGTCGCCCGGAACGGCGAATATCTGGGTCATGTCGTAATTTCCGACCGGATCAGGAAGGATGCCGCACCGACTGTGTCGTCCTTGTCGGCCGAAGGCGTTCGCAGGCTGGTTATGCTGACCGGTGATAAGGAGGAAGTTGCTGCAGATGTGGCCTCTGCAATTGGTATAAAGGAATTCAAGGCCGGACTTTTGCCGGCGGACAAGGTGGAAGAGGTGGAAAGGCTGCTATCGGAAAAGCCGGAGGGCAAGGCTCTTGCCTTTGTCGGTGACGGGATCAACGATGCTCCTGTCTTGGCGAGGGCCGATATTGGCATAGCCATGGGTGGGCTTGGCTCGGATGCCGCAATCGAAGCGGCTGATGTGGTGTTGATGAATGACAGGCCGTCAAATATAGTTGAGGCGTTGAAAATTGCAAGGAAGACCCGCCGTATCTCTATGCAGAATGTGGTTTTTGCAATCGGAATTAAAATAGCCGTTCTCGTGCTGGCCGGTTTCGGGCTTGCACCGATGTGGATGGCTGTCTTTGCCGATGTCGGAGTGACAATGCTCGCAGTGCTGAATGCAATGCGTATGCTTAGGGGCTTTTAGTCCGGAAGACTTATCTGCTTGTACTTCTTCTGTCGCTTTTCCCACCTCTCGCGGGCATATTGCTGCAGGTCGGTCACCGTGTCGTTCTCATCGATTATCTCAAGGCCTAAAATAGTCTCGATAATGTCCTCAAGAGTGATTATTCCCTGGAATGAGCCATATTCGTCAATTATAAGGCCTATCTGGCTCTTTGTCTTCAGGAGGGTTTCCCAAATATCGCTGACCGCCATTTCTTCGTTGAACATTTCAATGTCCCTGCGCACGCTTCCTATCGGCAGGTCAAATTTGTCATCCGCCAATTTTTCAAGTATATTATACCTCATTACGTAGCCGGTTATATATTCCGGGGATTCGGCGTAAACCGGAATTCTGGAATAGTGCAGCAGCTCTTCGTTCTTATAGAATTCTTTCATTGTCATGGACTCCGGGGCGGTAGAGGCCACTGCACGCGGGGTCATGACGTCATAGGCCTTAATGTCTTCAAGCCGCATTATATTCTGTATCACCTTGTTCTCGCTCTTGTCGATGACACCTTCTTCCTCGCCCATATTTGCCATGGCGGATACCTCTTCTCTGCTGACCGAAGATTCGGTGTCCTTAGGGGAGAACAGCCGGCTGATGAAACGGATAAGCACGACAAGAGGGAACATTATATATATAAGTGCATTTATTACATTGGCAAGCGGCAGCAAGTGCTTCCAGTAGGAAGTGCCTATTGTCTTAGGAATGATTTCGGAAAACACCAGTATCAATATCGTCATTATGGCTGAGACCAGCCCAAACCATTCGTTCCCGAACAGGATTGCGGTTTGGTGTCCCACTCCGGCCGCTCCTATGGTGTTGGCTATTGTGTTCAAAGACAATATTGCGGCTATAGGTTTGTCTATATCCTGTTTCAGTTGCAGGAAGAGAGCCGCATTTTTATCTCCCTCATCTTCCCTCATGTTAATAAAGGAGACTTGGGCTGACATCAGTACGGATTCCAAAAGCGAGCACAAAAACGAGATCGCCAGCGCACCGAATAAAAATATCAATAATAGTAACATGTCATTATAATTGTTGCAAAAGTACTCATTTTCTTTGAAAAATCGGAAAATCAAAATATAATACTTAGAAAAATGCTGTTCATATCACAATAAATGCTTAGATAAAATCACCATTTCTTATGATTGACAATTATGGATATGATATGTATTTTTGTAAAAAAAGATTACATAATATAGTATGGAACCTAAACCTGACCTTAAGCCGGATATCAATGCGGACATGAAAGTCGTAATTGAAAGGATGTTGGAGACTTCCGACAAGATAATTGACCTTTGTGACCTGATTACCGAAACGCTGAATGGCGATGAGGAACAGATTGGCCTCCGGACAGGTAGAAAGGGTTTGTTTATATGCAGAAAGAATAAATAATTTGTTAAGGTAGCCGGTTGGAGGATTTATGCCTATCATTGACTTGATGTGGATGAGGGGATGCTTGGGGAGACCGCCTTTTGAGGAAGCCCCTCCG
>CAMYAE010000011.1 GCA_947253655.1 uncultured Bacteroidales bacterium | reverse complement strand
ATATCAAAGCCTTTAGCAGAAATTTTTTCTTTTTTAATTTTTGACAATATACCCCCCTTATTCTGGCTTAATCTTTATTACTTGTATTATAACATAAAAAATGCTCAGAGCACCGTATGCTTCCTGACCTAATCCTAGGATTAAATTGTATATCTCAAATCACTAATTTTCAAATGCTATAAGCCACTATTTACCCATCTATATATAACTTCTCTACTTTTATTATACTCTATTTTCCCTTTATTTTGCTATACAATTGAATTATCTATCAAAAGTTTTATCACTTTCTTTTCATCCTTTTCAAACCGACACTCAAACCGACATTTTATTGTCGGATTATTTATTTGCTAGTTAAAAATCGGGGATAGAAATTTCTATCCCCGATAAAGAATGTAGTTGATTTTTAATTACCAACACGATTTGACAAAGAGCCAGAGATTTTTAATCTTAAAACTATGTGCTCTTTTCGTTAGTAATATGTTATTACGATAAACTGGCATTTATTGATTGGTTTTCAATCTAAAATAACTTCTATCATTCAAAAAAATCAGAAAAATAACTGCTAACTGCACACTGAATAAAGCTACGTAAAGGGCTTTACCTTCTCTGTTATAAATCATAAATATATTTGTTAAGTTAATAAATGAATGGAATACAACCATATTTACAAGAGATTTATTTGACTTGTGAAATATATAAGTCATTAAAACACTGAACAACATAATCGTTGGGATGAATAATAAAAATCCAACGATACCTACACTTGATATTTTAATGAAATGCCATATCCCCCAAAGCACACCTACAAAAAGAGAACTGAAAAAAGGCGTATGCTCTGTTTCGATGATATGTAATAGGCATCCTCTCCAACCAACTTCTTCCGTATAAGCACCTACTAATGTTGTAAGAATAGCGACAATCAAGATAGTCCCCTTGAATTCTGTTTTGACATATGAGATGCCTGACAAACTTAGTACAAATGCAGATATAACAATCAAAAAAATCGGCAATACACATGCTATAATCGAGTATTTATTGAATTCGTATGTATACTCCATCTTTTGCTTATATATTTTTCTAAATATCATAGTAGTCACAAATGGAGATAATTGAACACCTAATAAAACGAGTAGCCCTAACATCATTTCATTTCCGCCAATGCTTCCCAATATTCCCCCGAATAACAGTGCAAAAAAAACTGTAATCAAGAGATTTAATCCATAAAAAACTAACACCTTCTTTTTCATCATCTGTCCCTCAGAAATTCTTGTTTTTCCAATTACTATTTCCCACAAAAGCCTCCTCACCAAAATGATGGAAGGCTTTCTATGATCTCCTACATTATTGCCCTTCGGTCAATAAATATCGCTCGTAGAGCTCGCTTAATTCAACAACTCCCTTTTGAACCTACTATTTCAACTTTTTAGTATCAAAATAGTATCACTCAGGAATTTTCATAAATCGCTCAAATCCAGTGTTTTCAAGGGTTTGTAGCAGTATCATATTTGTTTCTGTTACTCCCATTCGATTGTGGCGGGCGGTTTGGAGGAGATGTCGTAGACAACTCTATTTACGCCTTGTACCTTGTTTATAATCTCTTCGCTGACCTTGGCGAGGAAATCATAAGGGAAATGGAACCAGTCTGCTGTCATTGCATCTGTTGAGACCACGGCGCGCAGGGCAACCGGATTTTCATAAGTCCTTTCATCTCCCATAACCCCCACACTCCTTATAGGCAGTAGTATGACACCTGCCTGCCAAACGGCATCATAGAGGTTGGAGGCAAATTGTGTCGGATCCGAAGCCGACGGTATATTTAGTGCAGAACAGTCATAATTGCGTAGGGCCTTGATATATATGTCATCAGCTTCACGTATGACCCTCAACTTTTCTTCCGTAATGTCTCCTATGATCCTTATTGCCAAAGACGGTCCGGGGAAAGGGTGTCTACCGACAAGTTCGTCTTTGATTCCCAGCTCCCGTCCGACCCTCCTGACCTCATCTTTGAACAGCATACGCAGCGGCTCTACAATTTTCAGATTCATGTTTTCAGGCAGTCCGCCGACATTGTGGTGCGACTTGATTTTCGAAGCAATTCCCTCGATGCCTGCCGACTCGATAACGTCAGGATAAATCGTGCCCTGACCAAGCCATTTTGCTCCTTCGATGCTCCTCGCATATTTGTCAAAGGTCTCGACAAACAGCCTGCCGATTATTTTCCGCTTTTGCTCCGGGTCAGTAACTCCGGCAAGTGCGGATAGAAATTCTTTTGAGGCATCGGCCCCGATGACATTCAGGCCCATATCCTCATAGGACCTAAGGACATCTTCATATTCATTCTTTCTCAGCAAGCCGTTATTTACAAAAATACATGTAAGGTGTTTTCCGATAGCTTTGTGAAGCAGCACTCCGGCTACTGTGGAATCGACACCGCCGCTAAGCCCTAAGATGACCTTGTCATCGCCGACTTTCTCTCTTATTTCCTTGATAGCTGTATCTATGAAAGACGCAGGCGTCCAATTTCCCTTGCAACCGCAGATGTTTTTAGCAAAATTGCCCAAAATTCTGGCACCTTCCATAGTGTGGTATACCTCAGGATGAAACTGTACGGCATAGGTCTCCTCGCCCTTTATATGATAAGCGGCGTTTACTACATCTTTGGTGGAGGCTATTACTTCCGCATTTTCCGGCAAAACCGAAATCGTGTCCCCGTGCGACATCCACACTTGCGAGAGCCTTGTAACTCCCGACATAAGAGGGGATTCCGGCTTGGTGACATCTAACATTGCCCTGCCGTACTCTCTTGCCAGAGATCCTTCCACTTTGCCGCCGAACTTGCTTGCAATATATTGTGCACCGTAGCATATTCCCAATATCGGAATTCTTCCTTTGATGCCGCTCAAATCAATCTGAGGGGCATTGTTGTCCCTTACGGAACACGGACTGCCCGACAGGATGACACCTTTGACCGTGTCATCTATAACCGGAATCTTGTTGTAAGGATAAATTTCGCAATAGACGTTAATTTCTCTCAGCCTCCTGCCTATAAGTTGGGTGACCTGTGACCCTGAATCCAGAATAATTATTTTCTCTATCATCGGAATATGTGTTTCTAATGCAAAAATACTATAAAAAGTTTATTATTCTTTCAGAATTGAGTAATTTTGCACCCGCAGACCGTGAGGTCTTGAATAGAATAAGTATGGAAGTAAGAAACATTGCGCTGATTGCGCACGTCGACCATGGCAAAACGACAATGGTTGACAGAATGATTTATCAGGCCAATCTGGTTAGAAAGCCGGAAAACCTCGGCGAACTGATACTCGACAACAACGATCTCGAAAGGGAAAGAGGGATAACAATTCTCGCAAAGAATGTTTCCGTTGTGTATAAAGGTGTAAAAATCAATATCATAGATACTCCCGGCCATAGTGATTTCGGTGGTGAAGTGGAAAGGGTGTTGAATATGGCTGACGGCGTTTTGCTGCTTGTGGACGCCTTTGAAGGCTGTATGCCTCAGACCCGTTTTGTGCTTCAGAAAGCTCTTGAAATGGGCAAGAAGCCGATAGTGGTCATTAACAAGGTGGACAAGCCTAATTGTCGTCCCGACGAGGTGCAGGAGGAGGTTTTCGATCTTATGTTCTCTTTGAACGCAAGTGAGGATCAGCTGGATTTCAGAACAATATTCGGGAGTGCCAAACAGGGTTGGATGTCAACTGATTGGAAGAAGCCTACCGATGATATAACAGCTCTCTTAGACACTATTCTTGAAGTGATACCGGCTCCTGCCAAATTGGAAGGGACGCCTCAGATGTTGATATCTTCTTTAGAGTATTCACCGTATGTGGGCAGGATAGCTGTTGGAAGAGTGACAAGAGGACAGCTCAAGACCGGAATGAACATAAGCCTCTGCAAAAGGTACGATATAATAGAGAAAGCAAAGATAAAGCAGTTGATGAGTTTCGACGGACTTGGCAAACAGAATGTCGATGTCGCCGAATGCGGAGATATATGTGCCGTGGTAGGAGTTGACGGCTTTGAAATAGGCGACACAATAGCCGATGCCGAGAATCCTGAGCCGCTTCCTCCGATTGCAATTGATGAGCCTACGATGAGCATGCTGTTCACTATCAACAATTCCCCATTCTTTGGAAAAGACGGCAAATTCGTGACTTCAAGGCATATAAAGGAAAGGCTCGACAAGGAACTTGAGAAAAACCTTGCACTAAGGGTCAAGCCGGGGCTGAATGCGGATTCGTTCATTGTCTACGGCAGGGGAGTGCTTCATCTGTCTGTACTTATAGAGACAATGCGTCGTGAAGGATTTGAGCTTCAGGTCGGCCAGCCTAAGGTGTTGGACAAGACTATTAACGGACAACGCTGCGAGCCTATTGAAGATCTGTCTATAGAGGTGCCGGAAGAATTTGTAGGTACGGCCATTGAATTGTCTACGAGACGCAAGGCCGCTCTGCTGCACATGGAGGCGAGGGGAGACAGGACAATGCTTGTGTTTGACATACCTACCAGAGGCCTTATGGGTTTGAGAAACAATCTGCTGACTGCGACTCAAGGAGAGGCTGTCGTCGCTCACAGGTTCAAGGAGTACCAACCTTTCAAAGGAGAAATAGAAAATAGGACGAACGGCTCGTTGGTTTCTTTGGAGACGGGTAATGCTATAGCCTATTCGATGAACAAACTTTTGGACAGAGGCAAGTTCTTTGTCGAGCCGGGTGAGGAGATATACGGCGGTCAGGTCGTAGGAGAGCACACTCGCGACAAAGACCTCAACGTGAATATATGCAAGACCAAAAAACTGACTAATGTGCGTGCAGCGGGAAGCGATGAAAAGATCATCCTGCCGCCGGCAATAAAGTTTTCTTTGGAGGAGGCTCTTGAATATATACAGGATGACGAGTTGGTCGAGGTTACGCCTCACCACATGAGAATACGCAAAATTGCACTCGATCCTCTTGAAAGAAAGAGAAAATCAGGCGAAGAAGATTGAAAATCTAAAAGTTTTTGTTACCTTTGCATCCCTTAATCCTTTTGATAGATTGTGAAAAGTGAAGATTTTATCATTCCGTTGAATGGATTGCATGCCGGAAAGACTGATTTTTCGTGGCATGTCGGAAAAGAGTTCTTTGTCGGATTTGACAATTCAGATATAATTGATGCCGACCTGAGAGTCAGATTGACTGTCGGCAAATCAGACGTAATAAGTATTGACTGTCTTATTGACGGAAAGGTTACGGTACTGTGCGACAACTGTTTGGAAGAGCTTGAGCTGCCTATAGCGGCAGAGCCCAAGTTCGTTGTCAAGTTCGGTGATGAGACAGAATACGATGAATGCGAGTCTGAAAGCTGCGAAAGGGAAACCTTATGTGTTCCGGCTGACAAGGTTGATTTGGATATGAGCCAGGTAATCTATGACTACTCTTTGCTCGCCCTGCCTGCACACCGTGTTCATGTTGAGGGGGAATGCAATCCGGAGACCTTGAAGTACCTGTCTTCGGAATCTGAACTGTCAGAAGGGAAGCATCTTCCGGCGGAGGATGACAAAGAGAACGAAAACAGTCCTTTTGCAGTGTTAAAGGACATTTATAGGAATTAGTAAATAAATTTTAAAATATATAACAATGGCACATCCGAAACGAAAAGTCTCTAAACAGAGAAGGGATAAGAGAAGAACCCATGATTTTGCGGCTACGCCAACATTGGCCACATGCCCTAATTGTGGAGCTACAGTAATTTACCACAGGGTTTGTCCTGAGTGCGGCTATTACAGAGGCCGTCAGATTATTGAAAAGAGCGCCGAATAAGCCTCTTTTACAATGGCCCGATAGTTCAACGGATAGAACGGAAGTTTCCTAAACTTTAAATAGAGGTTCGATTCCTCTTCGGGCTACCAAGGCTAAAAAGAGAGTGCCGGAATATTTTCCGGCACATTCTATTTTTGAGGAAGTAAAATAACGCCGATAAAACAACCGTTTGTCAATAATAACCAAAAGCGTGTAGCACAGTGTGTTACATGCTTTTTTGTCGATAAATATTTCTTGGTATTTATGCTTATATGTGGGACTTTTATTGTATTTTTGTACCATATTTGTATCGAATGTAATTTTACGACAATGTGAACGTTATAATACATTGTAAATAATAATGAGTACTTAATACTGATAAAAATGGGATATAGTAAACTGAAAATTCCGAAAATATGCGAGTTCTGCGGAAATCCGTTTGAAGCAAAAACGGTAGTAACACGTTTCTGTTCTCGTGAGTGCAAACAAAGCAGGCAATGAAAAGAAACGACTTAAACGAGAAGAAGAACACAAGCAAACACTTTTGCAAGCCAAAGCAGAAGAAATTGCAGAAATACAAACACGCCCCTACATTTCAATATCCGAAGCGGTAATATTGTTTGGTATTTCTCGAAGCACCATCCGCCGACTAATAAATTCGGGTAAACTCCCTGCAATCAATTTAGGGGAAAGACTTATCAGAATTAGCAGAACCCACATTGAAGCTATGTTTACTGCCGTTGTTATACCGGAGCAACCATAACAAGAAACAAAACCACAACTATCGTTTGAACCAAAAGACTGCTATACAATCGGAGAAATCTCACAAAAGTTAGGCATATTAGAAAGCACAGTTTACAAACACATTCGCAAATACTCTATCCCAACTCGCCCAATAGGGAAGTTTGTATATGCTCCAAAATCAGAAATTAACAAACTCTATAAATAATATGAACGAATTACTATATGATCAACAATCATTATTTCCTCCTGAAATACAAGAAAATGAAGTTTTGTATGTTATAGGAAATGGCTTTGATATTGCACATGGAATAGAATCAAAATATTCCGATTTTGAACGTTGGTGCAAAACGACAGCGAAGAACACAAGTATATTCGATTCATTATTTAGTACGCAATTAGATTTTTGGAGCAATATTGAAGTTGCGTTGGGTGATTATGATGAAGAAGCTATATTGGATTTTTGCAAGCCTGATGAAGAGTTTGATTTAGACCATTCTTTAAGTTCTTCTGCCAGAATAGAGGATGCTCCAGAGTCGATATTAAAACCAGCACTCGAAGAATTGAAAGAGTATTTTGTAGAATGGGTTAATTTTATCAATCTTAAAGGCATTGAAGATTATCTTATACTACACAAGAATGCTAAGTATCTCTCTTTTAATTATACGGAAACGCTTGAAAAAATATACAGCATTCCTAATGAAAACGTTTGTCATATTCACGGATGTCGTTTATTAAATGATGACAACTATGTATTTGGTCATAACAACCATAGAGATACAAATAGCTATGGAGAAGACCTCCCGTTTTTTGAAGAGAATGCGTTTTTGTCTATTCTGAATTATTTGAATGATTTTGAGAAACCAATCAATGAAATAATAGCAGCGCACACTGTATTCCTGGATCAGTTAAGAGATACAAAACTTGTTTATGTGCTTGGACATTCTATTTCTGAAATTGATATGCCATATTTTGACTATTTACTCTCAATATTCACAAAACAACCTGTATTTATTTTTAGTTCAAATAGCACAAAAGACAGTCAAAATATTAGATCATTTATAAGTGAGAAAGGAATTTCTCAGTATAAAATTATTGAACTTGACGATTTGGCAAGAAATAATTAACCAAAGGACTATTTATGAGGAAAGCGTTATCAAATACAAAAGTGAGTGTAAAACTCCGCAAAAGCAAAGATTACAACGGTTGGTATCTATATTTAGAAGCATATCCGGTTTATGTAGCAGGTAAAACCACTCCTCAGCGAGTGCGTGAATACCTCAACCGCACCATCACCACGCCCATTTGGGACAAAACACGCACAGCCCGCACCACCGCCGACAGCAAGACTTTCAAGCCCAAACGCGATGTAAACGGCATCATTCAATGCAAATCAGAAATAGACCAAGAAGCCTGTATATATGCTGACGGAGTAAGAAAAATTCGTCAGAAAGAGTACGACAACGCTGATTTATACACCGACAGCGAAGCGGAACAGAACGAACAAAACCAACGTCTGCAATGCAACTTTATTGAGTATTTCGCCAAAACAGCCAAAGAACGTCATCGAAACAGCTCAAAATCAATCATCGTAAATTGGCAACGAGTTTATGAGTTACTCAAAATCTTTGCAGGAAGCGAAACATTGCTATTCTCGCAAATCAATCTGAAGACCGTTGAAGATTTTCGCCGTTTCATTATTTCTGCACCTTGCGGAGGAAACAAGAGCGGAACAATATCACAAAATACGGCAGCCACCTATTTCAGCATTTTCAAAGCAGGGCTGAAACAAGCCTTTATTGACGGTTATCTAACTATCGACATATCTGCCAAGATTAAAGGCATACAAGAACAAGAAAGTCGCAGAGAACATCTTACTGCCGCCGAACTCAACACGCTTGCCGCAACACCTTGCGACCGTCCAATTCTCAAACGTGCAGCTCTCTTTTCAGCCCTTACCGGACTTCGCCATTGCGACATTCAAAAATTGAAATGGAAAGAAGTACAGTTTGACGGCGATAAAATCCTGCTCAACTTAACACAGCAAAAAACAGAGAGCGTTGAATATATGCCTATCAGCGAACAAGCCTATCAATTGTGTGGCGAGCCGCGCAATCCCGAACAACTTGTTTTTGAAGATTTGCCCGACCCTTCGTGGATTTCAAAACCGCTTGAACGTTGGATAAAATTGGCAGGAATAACACGTAAAATTACTTTTCATTGTTTCCGCCACACCTACGCAACTCTGCAATTATCAGGTGGCACAGATATTTACACCGTCAGTAAAATGCTTGGGCATACCAACGTTAAAACAACACAAGTTTACGCCAAAGTAGTGGATGAGAAAAAGCAGAAAGCCGCTGAAACAATCAAACTGAATATTAATCCCGAAAATACAGAGATATGAACCTGCCTATCATACAAAGCATATTACATGGGGCTTTACGCCCTAATATAGTTGGTGATTTGAATTTTCGAGAGTTATCAAATGTTTTTTCAATAATGCCTGATAATTTAGATAATATTGAAAACTTGTTCATCTCTCATTTTTCTAATTACGCACAATTTGATTTTGAAAACGAAAAGCCCTTTTCGTTGGGTAATTTTGCAACAGATTTCTACATACCAATTAACGAAGAAAGTATTTCTAAAGAATTATCATTAGAAATACCACGCCCGACCTCGCCCAAAGAAAAGTTTTATCAAAACATTGTCAATGCAGAAATAATCAGAATAAAACGCGCTATCGTAGAGTTTTCCAAACAGCAACACTCAAACATTGATACTCGAGGTACGGTAAAAGAAACATTGAAAAACATTTTGCATTACTCAAAAGAAGCTGTTTCCAATGATGCAATTATTTGTTCTCTAAAAATACAATTACTTTGTTTCTACGAAGAACTGATACTGATTGCAGCTCCCATTCTTACAGAAAATACCGACTATCTTTCTTTTGA
This sequence comes from uncultured Bacteroidales bacterium, assembly GCA_947253655.1. GTDB lineage: Bacteria > Bacteroidota > Bacteroidia > Bacteroidales > UBA932 > Cryptobacteroides. Next base: position 49,991 of record CAMYAE010000011.1, on the reverse strand, counting down.
TGATTTAATGTTTGAAATGTTTGGGCGCTATCCTCAAAAAGAAGAAATCGACATATATCAATCTTTTATTGCACCGCCAAATTTGTCATCTGATACTATTGATAATAAAAATGGTTTACCGACACCCCAAGAATATCAACAAGAACGACATACAACCAATTACGAAACTTTTGTCAATGAAGTAGAAAAATATCGCTTTTCAGAATTGGAAAAAGTTCACAACCTTAGTAAATCGAACAAAAGCAAACTCATATATTTGATAACCTCTAACGATGCTAATTATGCAGTGCCAATGCTAAAATACATTGGCTACTACGACAAATTGAAGAATGAATTTAATTTGAGCAATACACAAGTGTTTAAGCATTGGGCAAAAGCTCTCAGCAAGTCAGAACGTGCTATAAAAGGCAATTTCAATGCTTTAAATCCTAATTCCAAGGAAGACAGATATAGATATAATTCTGAAAGTTTCATCGAAAAAGCAGCAACAGACTACAATAATCTTACTTTATAACTACCTGATAATCAACGATGCCCCTATTTGCCCCTATTTTAGGGTAACAACTATCTGCTTTTAGGGCGAAAAGTACCCTAAACGCCCCAAATTCTTTTGCACCGTTACTTCCATTGAAGTAGCGGTTTTCTTGTTATTGGCACACTCGAAAGCCTCATTGCCGAAAACAGATAATACAATATGTTTTCAGAAAAATTTTTTTTCGAGCAACTCCCAAAAGCAGTGGAGTATCTCATTGGCAAGGTTGAGAAATTAGAAGCCTTGTTAAGTGTTCAAAAGTCGGAGCAATCAGACCCCGACAAGTGGTTCAACCGGCAAGAACTCTGCGAGTACTTGCCCGACAGCCCCGCACGCCAAACCGTTTACGGTTGGATTGGGCAACGCCTCATTCCTTTTCACAAGAAAGGAAAGAAGTTGCAATTTCTTAAATCGGAAATCGACACTTGGCTAAAAGCCGATAAACGCAAGTCTGTTGCCGAACTCCAAGCCGAAGCCGAGCAGTTTGTAAACGCAAAAAGAGGAGGTGTAAGATGAGCGAACCGAAAACTATCAAGCAAATAATGCTTGAAATGGCAAGCAACGCCACCGACCCAATGGGCAAATTGCTACGCTATTGCCCTGTCATTCAAGCCGAGTTGATTAAGCAGGGAAAAATCAGTCTTGACGACCTCAGCGACACCGAACTCGACAAACTCGTTGAACATTCGTTCCTCGAAGATTGGATTGACAACCAAGATGTAATGCACCTCTTGCACATCAGCCCACGCACCTTGCAAACACTGCGTTCAAACGGCACTTTGCCGTTCTCGCGTATCGGTAACAAACTTTACTATCGCCGTCAGGATATTCAAAAAATCCTCGCCGACAATTATACAATGTATAAGATTAGGAACTATGGCAGCAATAAGTAAAGAATCTGTTTTGCAGAAAACCAACTACGGCGTAAATATCTATTCGCACATATTGCGACAATATTACCCTGATGAGGTGGTTATGAAAATCGTTGGACGGGATTGCGGCTTTTGCCGCAACCCTTTCAACAACGATAAACCTACGTTGCATATTTGGATTGAAAAAGACGGCCCACAAAATGCACTTTCTGCCGAACACGCCCACCACGCCGACACCGAACACGCCATTTCTGCCGGTGATGCGTTCAACTTCGCTGAACTGCATTATAAGAAATCGGGCGATGAATTGTTGGTTACACTCAATAAAGAAATGAGTTTACACATTGGAGAAAACCGTAATTTCTACGGAAACTACACGGAAACCAAGAGTAAACCTCAGACGAAAACACAGCTTGCGATGTTTTCTTTCTTTAAAGCACCCGTAAGCAACACCAAACCGCATAAAGCGATTTCTTTGATTGATGTTTACCGCTACATTGTCGGCGATTATGCCAAAGACCACACCGAAAAACTCCGAGCGTTTACCGATAGCAAAAATGCGATTAAGCGAGGGCAAATTGAGCTTGCTCAAAATTTGCCGAGCGAGAGCATTTTATCCAAACAAGCACGAATATTCAAGGCAGCAAACTTCGACTACTGCACTTTTTCAGGAACGTTTACCCAACGCAACGACCAAGCACCAATCCGACATTCAGGCTTACTGTGTATTGATTTTGATCATTTAACCAACGTTGAAACGCTGTTTCAACGCCTTTTAAACGATGATTATTTCGATACTCAGTTACTTTTTCGCAGTCCGTCAGGCGATGGCTTGAAATGGATTATTCCCATTGGTACCGCACAAAGCACGCACGGCAATTACTTTGCCGCCGTGTCAAACTACATTTTTCAAACTTACGGCGTTGAGGTGGATAAGTCATGACGTGATATTTCCCGCGCCTGTTTCCTGCCACACGACCCGCAAGCATTTATCAACCCTTTAATCTGTAATCATAATGAGCAAGAAAATATTTAATCCGCAAGATTGGTTAAACAACCCACCTGTTGTAGATACGTTGCGTGCAACGTCTGAATTTTCATCAAGCCATGATGACATCGAAACCATAACCCAGCACATTGAAGCCACAACCACCGACATTGCCCCAAACTACGCCGATTGGCACGATTTGGGTTTTGCTCTCGCTGACGCTTTGGGCGAAAACGGCAGAACTTACTATCAACGGTTAAGCCGTTTTTACAACGGCTATTCAGCTGCTGAAACCGACAAGCAGTTTAACGCTTGCCTAAAAGCACACGGACACGGCGTAACCATCAAAACGCTTTTCCACCTTGCCAAACAAGCAGGGGTGAGTGTTTCTGTTGCTCCGCAACAAACACTTCAAAGCCCTATTTCCACAAAAACCTCAAAATCCTCAACTGCGGATATTGAGGAAATTGAGAATTTAATGCCCACATTTTCCGAAACGGTCAGAAACCGTTTGCCCTCTTTGCTTTCGCAAATCGTGGCAAAATCCAATTCGCCCGAAGATGCCGATTTGCTTTTGCTTGGCTCTTTGACCGTTTTTTCTGCTTGTTTGCCCAACATTTACGGCATTTATGGCGGTCGTGAAGTGTTCCCGAATCTCTTTTTGTTCGTTACTGCCCAAGCCTCGGCGGGCAAAGGTCGTTTAACCCTTTGCCGTCATTTGGTTGAGCCTATACATCGCAAGTTGAGAGAATATTATGCCACCGAAATGGAAGAATACAAACGTAAGCAAGCCGAATATGTGGCAAACAAGAAAAATCCCGATACCGAACAGCCGCAAGAACCACCATTAAAAACGCTTCTCATTCCGGCTAACAGCAGTGCCACAGGCGTTTATCAAGTGTTGAACGACAACAATGGCGTTGGGCTGATGTTCGAGACCGAAGGCGACACGCTCGCCAACACGTTCAAATCCGATTACGGCAATTTTTCTGACGGATTCCGCAAAGCATTTCATCACGAGACAATCTCTTACAACCGCCGCAAAGACCGTGAGTTTGTTGAATTACAAGAACCTCGTTTGTCAGCTCTTTTGTCAGGCACGCCCCGACAAATTCAAAGCCTTATTCCCGATGCAGAAAACGGACTTTTCAGTCGCTTCATTTTCTACTATATGAATGTGCGTTTGGAATGGCAAAACGTTTTCGCAGATAACGAAGAAACGCTCGACTATTATTTTCAACAATTTGGCAATCAGTTTTACGAACTTTACAAACTATTGCAGTCGTCAGAGTCCATAAGATTTTGTTTCTCGAAACCGCAACAGGAGGAGTTTAACACCTATTTTGATGAAGTCCAACGGCAATATGCCAATATTTTCGGGCTTGATATTATAGCCTCTGTTCGCCGTTTGGGACTGATTTCATTCCGTATTGCAATGGTACTTTCCGCACTCCGTATTATCGACAACGGCAATTTTTCAACTACGTTGGTTTGCTCCGACAACGATTTTCAAACCGCTCGTTCTATGGTTGAAGTGCTGCTCAAACACACAGCTAAAGTATATCAACTTTTGCCTACCAATAATGTAGAAAATACGCAAGGCAATAAGAACCAACTCAAACAACAGTTCTTCGATATTTTACCTCCTGATTTCGACAAGCAGACAGCCATAACCATTGCACAAAAAATCAATATTCCGCTCAAAACAGCCGAACGCTACCTCAAACAATGGTGTCTATCCGGACAACTCAACCATATTTTGCACGGGCAATATTCTAAGTCAAAGTAACGAAAGCCCCTGAAAACGGGGCTTTCATTTATTATCCTATATGTTGATAACTTATTGTTCGTTTTCTATCGGTATATGCCGTTGTTTTTGTATTTTTGCCAATAAATTTCAAGATTTATAATTATCAATAAATAATACGGCAAATGTTGTTATCAGAAAAATTAAAAGAATTGCGAGAAAGGACAGGATTGCCACAGCGTAAAATTGCAGCGGCACTCGATATTGACACTGCTACTTACTGTAAATTCGAGAAAGGAACACTTCGCCCTAAACGAGAACAAATTAGTATTTTATCCTCACTACTTGGCGAGAATGAAAACGAACTACTCAAATTTTGGTTAGCAGACAAAATAACCATAGTTGCCGAAAGCGAAAAAAATATTGCTTCAGAGGCACTCAAATTAGTAAATGACAACTTTCAAATAACCGAAAGAGAATAATATGGCAAGAACTAAAAAGAAGAACGCAGTGATTGAAAATTCTACTGAAACAAATATTGTATCAGAACCAGTTATGGAGTACGTTCCACAACGAGAAGTAGAAAAAGAAGAAAAGAAAAAGAAACTTGGTTTCAATGATTTGACACCGAGCGAGTGGGCATTGCTTTCTAAAAATGTAATAACGGAAGATGATATATTTAATCCCGTTTGGAACGATTTATCATCTCCACGCAATGAGTATCAAAAAGAACACGGCGCGGTGTTCCCCGTAAAGTTAGCCGAACGTCTTATAAAAATGTACTCTAAAGAGGGCGACACTGTTTTTGATCCATTTATGGGAATTGGCTCAACTGCGATTGCTGCACACAACCTTAACCGCCACGCTGTTGGAATTGAACTCAATCCGAAATTTGCCACCATTGCCAATAATTGGATAAATGAACAAAACGGGCTGTTTTCGTCAGATATGTACTATAAAATAGTCAATGATGATTGTCGCAATATGTTGAAACACATTAGAGCGAATAAAATTCAAGTAACGGTAACATCACCGCCTTATGCGGATTTTATTCAACGTTCATTGAAAGATAGAGCGACAACGCATAAAACATCTGTAATCAAACATGAGAACAACAGTACTGTTAAACAATATAGCGAAGAGGAAAACGACTTCGGAAATCTGCCATACCCACAATTCTTGGAGCAGATAAAAGACATTCTCAGAGATAACCTTACAATTACAAAGCCCGGAGGGTACTCTGCATGGGTCGTTAAAGACTATCGCGATACAAAAAACAAAATACCATACGTTCCGTTTCACTCTGATTTGGCACGAGCAGGAGAAGAAGTTGGTTGGAAATATCACGACCTTATCATTTGGGATCAAACAGGGCAACGCCGTTTGGTGCTTTTGGGTTATCCAAGCGTATTGTACACCAATCAGAATTGTTCTTTTATTGTAATTTTTAGAAAACCTACTAAATGACAAATTATGATATAAACTTTGACTTTGGCAATGGAGATACTATGTATCTCACACATTCATTGCACCCATATCCGGCAAAGTTTCCACCACAACTTCCAAATTCAATACTCACTCAATTTGGTACAAGAGGGCAAACAGTGTTAGACCCATTTTGTGGTTCGGGTACAACTCTTGTTGAAGCTCGTTTGCTTGGTTTTAATGCAATAGGTGTTGATGTAAACGGATTATCTTCACTATTGTCAAAGGTTAAGGCGACACCGTTAACCGACAACGAAATAAAAGCTGTCAAAGCGTTTATTAATGTCATAGAAAACGAAGATTTTCAATGGGAAATGAATCGCCCACAAATTGAAGTAAAACAAATTGAGGGGTTAGAACACTGGTTTCAACACAATGTAGCGGAAGAACTAACACACTTGCTTAATCTCTTAAACAAATTAGAAAATGATAATGTGAAAGACTTTTTAAAAATAGTTGTTTCATCAATTATCGTAAAAGTTTCCAATCAAGAAAGCGACACTCGTTTTGCAGCAAAAGATAAAGGAATAAAAAATAATTTCACTTTCAGACAATTTATAAACAAAGCAAATGAATATTTAGAACGAATAACCGAATTTTCAAAACGTGTTACGTCTAATAACTATTTGAAATTATTAAATGCTGATAGTCGCAGCCTTACAATGTTGGAAGATGAAAGTGTTGATATTATTATAACTTCACCGCCATACGCTAATACTTACGATTATTATTTGTATCATAAATTCCGAAAACGTTGGCTTGATATAGACGTAAAATATGCTCAAAACAATGAAATCGGCTCTCGACGAGAATATTCAAGTTTGAAGAAACCTGCAGAACAATGGACAGCCGATTTGAAACTTTGCTTTGCAGAAATGTATCGCCTAATTAAAAAAGACAATTTAGCATTTATCGTTATCGGCGATAGTGTTATAAAAAAGCAACTTATAAAGATTGATGAAGTTATTCGTGATTTTATGCCAGAAATTGGTTTTGAAATCTGCAATATTATTTCGTCTGATTTATCTGAACATTCCCGAATGTTTAACCCAACATTCACCCAAAAGAATAAAAAAGAACATTTGATAATTCTAAAAAAGTAATTATATGAAGCAAATACGAATATATTACGAAAGTTTAGAGCAAGGAGCAAACTACATCAAACCAATAGTAGAAAAGGCAGTTGGTAAAAATGCCGAAATCGTTTTGGTACGCCGTCCTAAGCAAGCCAGCGACCTCAACGAAGGCTCAATCTCTGCATTGCTAACAATGACAACTCCTGATGCTCTTATCATAGGTATTAGTAATGGTAAAGAATATCCGTTGGTTCTAATTGAATTTACGGAAGCAGTAACAACAGAAGACCACGAGTTGCAACGTACTTATGGTGCTATTGCTGCATATTTGGCAGGTGCTTACTATTTAAAATTGGCAGGAGAAAAACAATCAGAAAAAGAGTTTGGAGGGGCAAACTACAATCCATATTCAACGCCAAAGATTTTTATTGATAAAGTAGGCTACGAAGGTTATATTATTGCAAAATGGGAAACAGAGAATGGGAATAATTTTACATTACAACGTAATGCAAAATACCCATCTTGTCCGCCAGATATTGCAATTTTTACTGATACTATTCAACAAGCAGTATCTGCTTTTGTTGGCAACCCTACTAAATGGTTTGATGTTAGCATAAAAGGATTAAAACAACAACTATCATATAAGAAATATCGTAAAAATGTTGATGCAGCAAGTGGAGCGAAAGAATTGTTGACAGCTTGGAAAGATAGACGTGATTCTAATCGTAACAAGTTACGCTATTTTGTTCAACCTAAATTAGTTGCGGCAAAAATAAATCGTTTCAGTCATGCAATGGATCCTGATAGAGGAATACTTACATTCATTTCATTCTTGTTCTCAGAAGAAAGAGACGTATTTGGAGTTTATGCCCTTGTTCGTCCTCGCGGAAATGCTTTAATGAAACAAGATATGACTTCCGTCAGCCTAATGCAACGGAAACTTAATACTGCCCTTGAAATGGATAAGGGTGGACTTCCCGATTGGCTTATCGCTGAATTGAAAAAAGTTGCCAAAAATGCTAAATCATTGGACGACCAAGTCGACTTTCAGCCCGTTTGGGACAAGCATTTAAAAGAGATAACGGAGAGTAAAGTTGTAATGACACTCGCTTATTTTCTTGACGGTATGAAACTAAATCACAATGGGATACTGCTAACGTGGAACAAACGAAAACTTGTGGGAACTCGTAACCGTGATTTTATTCCTGCATTTGCAAAGAATTTTAAATTTGCCCAATATGTAGCACCAACACCGATAGTTGAGATTGCGAAAGAAGTTGATGAGGACGAAGTAACATACGCCATAATACACCGAATTTTGATACCAAACGGCTTTAAAATTGTTTCCGTTTCATATCCGGGCGCACAAGGTGGCGGTGCTGTTTTACCAAATCCCGAATTAGGCAAGGCACAACCGCGTGAATATCCTGATGTTATTGCTATGCCGCCTATCGGTTCAAAAATAGATGTGGTTTTGAATGAAAGCAAAGGAATGTTTTCAAAAGCAAGCGTTGAAAAAGATGTTAGCAAAATGCTTTTATACAAAATAGAGGCAACTCGTAAAAAGGCACTTAAAGAAACTTTATTTGTTGCCCAAGTGATTGATAAAAACAAACAACTGAAGAATATAGTTGTTGGTGTATCATTCGGAGTGAAAAGCAATACTAAAACCACTTGGCAGCCTGATAATGTGGATTTTATTTTCCGAATAGTTGACCGTAAGCAATGGGCAATTGGTATTTTCAAGCAGGATTTGAAATACCTGATTTCAAAAATTGAAGGCAGAACAAATTTTCCTACGGTTTACAAATGCGATAAAACACTTCAAAGCACACTGTTTAAATAATTGTTAAATGGTTTTCTATCGAGGATATATCAATAACATTGGCTTTGATTCTTACAACTCTTTTATTTGGTTGTCAGATAATCAAGAATATGCAGCAATGTATGGTGATGCCTTAGCAAAATTTGAAATAGACGAAACACTTATCAATTGTGCGCCACACTATGTATTATAAGAAATAGCTGATGTATTGAACATTGATATAATGGATGTACTCTATCTGCCCTGCGAAAAATTTGCAGAACAAATCAGAAAGAGAAGCTACAATGCCTACACCATAGATGATTCCGATTATAATTGTCTATGCTTGTTAGATAAAAAATTAATCAATCAAACTCAAAACTATATGCAGTTTAATAAAATATCATAACATCATTGCCTATGCAAATCAACATCCTCTCATTCACACCGACAACAGAAAGGGTAAACCTTGACGTTTACACCGACAAGGTAGAATATCAACACCCACATAGTGTGTTCAAAGATGAGTTGCCCGAACTTTGGGATCAAAATCCCGAACTTGCTGACAAAGAACGTTTGTTCTTTTCCGTAAACAATACTCAAACAGAATGCAAAGGAGATAAATATAGCATTTCTTTCAATCTGAACGACCAACCAAGAATAGCAAAACTAATTATCAGTCGGCAAATACTTAACTATTTTCGCAGTGTTGCCATTGCTGATTACGATTTTGTGGACAATGTGGAAGTGTGGGTAAAAGACAGCGTGCAAGCCGACAATCGTACAACTCAATACCGACGTTTTACATTGTCGCCACAATACAAAAATGTTACTGTTGGTTGGGAATTGCTCGTGTCGTTTGATGGTTGTTCGAGCGTTTATAATACCGCTATTGATTCGCTTGATATTCAAAGCGAACATTACAAAGTTATTGCCAATGGCGAAATCGTTAAGTACAAAAATCTTTCTCCACAACACAAACAAAACATATCCAACATATTTCCAATAATAAATCGAGAACTTGCTGCTGAATTTAATATTACAGAAAACCACACTCGGACTGAAAATCGCTATAATTTAGTATATCAACGAATCAGTGATTTTGCAAAACAATTTCTATTTACCGCAGAATTTCAAGAGATTATCATATTCAATAGTCAGCAATTTGTTACCGTTCCAAGCAAAAATATCTTTTCGGTTTCCACTAATGCAAACAGTTTGCTTTTTGGTAATGGTAAAGTTGGTTTTGTACAATACAAAGGCATTACCGATAATGGACCATTTGCACCTACTCCCAAAAACAATATCCGTTTTTTCTTTATCTACCACCAAAACGATGTAGGTGTTTGCAAAAAACTATACGATATATTCACAAATGGAATTAAAAACACCGACAAATATACAGGCGAAATTAAAATCAAATTTCCACCCTTGTCTCAATACATAAGACAATCTTTTAACACAGAGAAAGGGGGCAGTATTGTTTTCAACGACTACAACAATGCCATTCAAGAGATAAGCAAGAAACTCTCTTGCAAAAAGTTAGAAAACGATTCTACATACGTGGCACTATACATTAGTCCTTTTAATAAAGACGATGTAAGTAACCCATTACACGATGTTTATTACAGAGTTAAGGAGTTGTTACTTCAAAAAGGGATTACATCGCAGGTTATTTACAAGGAAAATCCTAATAAGAGTAGTTTTAATTTCCATTTGCCAAATATTGCTATTGCACTGCTTGCTAAAATTGGTGGCATACCGTGGCAACTGCCAAGTACCTCAAACAAAAATGATTTGATTGTAGGCGTTGGAGCATTCAAATCGTACAGAGTAGGACAACGTTACATTGGCAGTGCATTCCGTTTTAATAAAGACGGAATATTTCAGAATTTTAACTGCTATCGTGATGATAAACTTGAAAATCTTGTTGCCGACATACGCAAGGCACTTGGTCATTTTATGGTAGATAGTAACAATCCTGAACGGATAATCATTCATTATTACAAAACAATGAGCAAAAGAGAATCAAAACCCATTACAGATATGCTTTATAAGTTAGGGTTCAATATTCCAATCTTTATCGTTACCATAAACAAGACAGAAGCAAGCGATATTGTGGCTTTTGATAACCAATCCTCTGACCTTATGCCGTTAAGTGGTACTATTATAAGGGTAAAGAAACAACAATTTCTACTCTTCAACAACGATAAATACCAAAACTCCAATCGTCCAAATTTCTTGTTTCCAATTAAAGTGAAAATCTCAAAAATTGTAAATAAAGGGTGTACAACGGACACTGAACTAAGCGGGACTGAAATACAAGAAATTCTAAATCAGGTTTACCAATTCAGCCGTATGTATTGGAAATCTGTAAAGCAACAAAATTTACCTATTACAATCATTTATCCTGAAATGGTTGCAGAATTTACGCCTCATTTTTCAGAAGCTGAACTACCGCCATTTGGAAAAACAAATCTATGGTTTCTCTAAACACCTGCCCACGCTTCAATTTTCGTGCAAACGAGAGCAGAACCGAACTTGTTCGAGTTTTGCCGAGTGCAGCCGAAAATCTCCCACGCGAAAACAGAGCAGGTAAATAGGTATTCCTCCCTCATTCACTTAGGCAGAAAAAAAACATAGCTGCAAGGGTATAACAAGCGGCTTAAAGAAATCTCCACACCTCGCCTTCGGGTAAGGCTACGCCAATTTATGCCCTACGCCTTCGGGTAGTATTTTTTTTGCTGCCCTTGCAGCTACCGCCACCACACTCCGCCGTTGCGTTCCAACTCACTCCGCTAACGCTCCGTTAGGTACTCACGGCGGGCGTGTCGTCTTGTTTTTTCCGCCAAGCGTTCATTCGGTCGTCATTAGCGGCTATCTTTTGCCCCCTTAAACCCCAACAAGGTATTCGTAAAACTCATATATCTTTTATAAGGGGGCAAACCGCCGCTTATTGTTTTGCTCGCCTGCTGGTCGTTTGGGCTAATCGGGCTGTCACGATTTTTGCATTGTTCCGTTACGTTTTTTTTGCCCACCCTTTTCAGCGGTCTTTGCCGTGTTCGTTCTGGTCGTTCCTCCCGCCACTCACACCGCAAAATAATTGTTTAATACCCAAGCAAGAGTGCCGCCGTTCATTCGTTCACTTCATTCCGCAAGCTACGTTCATTCACTCTTTCACGTCGTCACACTTGCCCAAACCCACAAAAAAATTCACTACACTGCAAAAATACGCGCCAGCCCTGCGTTTTCAACGTAGCCGTCCGCAGCCCTCGCTACAAATCGCTCTTTCGTTCCTCAATCGCTTTTTTCCGCTCGTGCTATCTGCGTCCGCCACCCTCTCTCCACTCGCTGACGGCTCGCGCCTCTCCTTACGGCAAGCAGAAAAAGCACTCCACTGCGTTACGCCGCTTTTTCACTTGCCTTCGGTCGGCTCAAGGCTGTTTTACCTGCTCTGTTTTTCGCTTTGCCCACGCACAGCCCCCGACCACCCACCCCTTTTTAATAGCGGAACAATCTTTTTTAACAACCCTATCGGGTTGATTTTTCTGTATATAGCAGTTGTGATTGTGAAAAAAAATATCTAAAGTAGAAGGAAATAGATAAACAGGAAATTTTCAACCTTGATATTCCATTAGTACTTAACGAATTAAAATCATTTATCCCAAAAAGAAATAAAAAGGAAATGCAAAAATAGCTACACTCTGGGCGTTAGTAAAGGTCAAGCCCTGCGGGTTGCTTTCAAAAAAAATCTTCCTTTTCCGTTGCACTACAAAGAGTGTTTTTTTTGAGCAAACCTTGACAAACACCCGCCGTTTCGCTTTCGGAAAGTCATTCCCTTTCATTTCTCTTTTTTTTGTTTTTTTTCTCTTTCGGGGAAAAAATGTTGTCGGCTCCGCCTCTTTTTTTGCGTACGGCGGTCAGTGCCGTATTGAAAAACACAGAGATACAACATTTTAACTCGCAAGATGATAAACACGGAAATTCAAATCAAAATTTACAACGGCACAGAAAGCCATTCAGCCGTTTATGTTCTAAGTCGTGGACAGAACAGCGGAAAACCGCTCGACAAGCCTTGTCCGAATTGCTACAAGATACAAGCCCCAACAGACTGCATCGCAAAGGTTCGGGCAGTGGCTCACATTCTTTTTGTGTCAGGAAAGCTCCGCCCTTTTATGCGTGGCTCTGTCTTTGAATTTATAACTGTTGGCAGTTATCGCAAAGCCTTTTTGCAACTTTGGCATTCGCTCGATTCGGAGAAGATTTTCCAAACCGCCCAAATGTTGCAACACTTAGAACAGCAAGCCGACAATCTCAAAAAGCAAATACGGCTGGTTAATCAGCTTCGCCAAAACATCGCCTTTGCCGCCCTCGAATGGGGGTTGCAAAACGGCAGAACAACGCAACGTAAAGCACAAGAAACCAAAACAATATCAAACACTTACAGCGATATTATCTTTGCACACGGACAAGGTCAAAGCCCTGTTTGAGCCGTACCAAGTCCGAACAAATAACATCATTCTTTAACTAAAAATTCATATCATTATGGGAACTATCAAACAAGGTATCTTAGGCGGATTTTCCGGCAAGGTCGGAACCGTCATCGGCGGCTCGTGGGAAGGCATTGCATATATGCGTTCGCAAGCCCAAAGCGTGAAAAATCCTCGAACAGAGGCACAAATGGAACAGCGTAGTAAATTTGCCCTCACTCTCGCTTTCCTGAAACCTATTACAAACTACATCCGCACGGGTTACAAGACCTATGCCAACAAGCAGACTGCGTTCAATGCGGCAATGTCGTACATTTGCAAAAACGCCATTGCGGGAACTTATCCCAATTACTCGCTCGATTATCAGTCGGTTCTTGTTTCTCGCGGTTCTTTAACGCCTGCCGAAAACGCAAGTGCAACCGCAGTAGCGGGTAAAATCCAATTCAGTTGGACAGACAACAGCGGCGTTAGCGATGCTCTCGCTACCGATTTGGCTACGCCTCTCATTTTCAACAACGACACAAAAGAGGCTATTTTCAACACTTCCGCCGCCACTCGTGCCGATGGCTCGGTAGAAATCAACGTTCCTGCGGATTGGGTTGGCAACGAAGTTGAACCTTACATTGCTTTCATCTCTGCAGACGGTAAAAACGTTTCAAACTCCGTCTATCTCGGCGATAAAGTCATTGTCTAAAACTAAGGTATTATCGTTTTCTTGCAATAAAAGCCACTCGAAAGGGTGGCTTTTATTGTTGTTTATCTAAAATTATTTATACCTTTACAAATCAATTAGTTAGTATTTATGGTTGATTTTTTTATATTTGTACCATATTTATAACATACACTCACAAATAGTTATATATCAACAGAAAACACTTTTGACTATGTCATTTTATTCTCTGCTGAATGAATACGGCTTGTTACTCTCGGAAGTCCCCCTGCCGAAAGCAGGTAATCCTGACATTTGGAAACGGATTTTCGCCCCGACAACCAAATCGTTGTAGTTGAGGTAGTTGTTGTTCCAATTATTCCCGTTCAATGTCATGCCTCTCACATAGATGTTGCCTGCCGAATTGGCGGGAGCCGATATTTCTATCTTCTTGCCGTCAGGCCTTGTAATTACAGCCTTTTTGAAAAGAGGCGAGCCCACTGCATATTGGAGGCTTCCCGGGCAGACAGGGTAGAAGCCTAATGCCGAGAAAACATACCAGGCAGAGGTCTGGCCGTTGTCTTCATCTCCGCAATAGGCATCGGGAGCGGCTGAATACAGCTTGTCCATTACCTCACGCACGATCTTTTGGGTTTTCCACGCCTGTCCGGCATAGTCATATAGATAAGCGACATGCTGTGCCGGCTGGTTGCCATGGGCATAATTGCCCATATTCGCCACCTGCATCTCCTTTATCTCGTGAATGCAAAATCCGTAATAGCTGTCATCATAAATAGGAGGTACCACAAAAACGGAATCGAGCATTGCAACAAAATTTTTCTTGCCGCCCATAAGATCTATCAGCCCCTGAATGTCATGGAATACCGACCATGTATAATGCCATGAATTGCCTTCCGTAAAGGCGTCCCCCCATTTATAAGGGCTGAAAGGCTCCTGGAAACTCCCGTCGAGATTTCTGCCCCTCATAAGTGACGTAGACTTGTCGAAGACATTTTTATAATTATTCGCTCTTTTCGTCCATTTTTCAATTTCTGATGCAGGCCTGTCCAATTTCTTGGCTATCTGCAAGATGCACCAGTCAGCATAGGAATATTCCAAAGTCCTTGCAACATTCTCGTTAATCCCTACATCATACGGTATATATCCGTATTCATTATAATATTCGTGTCCGAGGCGTCCTGATGAATTTGCGGTCTGTAAAACATTCTCCGTGCCATATACAATGGTATTGTAGAGCGTCTCAAGGTCTTCTGCATTCACTCCGCAGAGGATTGCATCAGCCACAACAGAAGCGGAATTGTTGCCGACCATGCAGCCTCTGTGTCCGGGGCTTGACCATTCCGGCAGGAAAGGATTTTCTTTGGCTATATTGGCTAAAGCAGCTTGGATCTCTTTGTTTACATCCGGATATACTAAGTTGAGCAAAGGAAAAAGAGCCCTGAAAGTGTCCCAGAAACCGGTGTCGGTGTACATATATCCGTCAAGTACTTCACCGTTGTAAGGGCTGTAATGCACAATGTTGCCTTTGTCGTCTATTTCATATAATTTGCGCGGAAACAGGGTGCTCCTGTAGAGGCAGGAATAGAAAGTGCGATATTGTTCTTCCGAACCTCCGGAAACTTTAATCCTGCCTAAAACTTCGTTCCAACGGTCTCTTCCGGCATTCTTGACCTCATCGAAAGATTTGTCTTCCACCTCTTTGAGGTTTGTCGCAGCCTGCTCCGGAGAAATGAACGACGAGGCAGCCTCAATCCTGACTTTCTCTCCGCGTGCGGTCTTGAATCTGACAACTGCCATAACGTGGTCGCTTTTCACTCCCGGCAATTCTCCTGAGCCGTCAAACATAATTTCGTCGCCGTCAACTACATAAGAAAAATCATCTATCTTCTTGTCGAATTTGAGTATGAAACTGTTCTTGAAATTCTCCGGCACTCCGCCGCTGTTGCGTGTCGAAAAGCCTGTGACAATTCCGGCTGCGGCATCGACTTTAATATAGGAGCCCTTGTCGAAAGCATCCACGACTACGGCGGAAGTCTCGCTTTCAGGGTAGGTGAGCCTGAAAACGGCAGCCCTCTCCGTAGGCGTAAGTTCTACATTTATATCGTGGTCAGCAAGATAGACCTGATAATAATACGGCTTTGCCGTTTCGCTCTTGTGGGAAAACCAGCTCGCCCTTGCTTCCTCTTCGAACATGGATGCGTCCCTTACCGGCATGATTGAGAATTGGCCGTAATCGTTGATCCATGGCGAGGGCTGGTGCGTTTGTTTGAAGCCTCTGATCTTATGTGCCGAATAGGTATATATCCAGCCGTCCCCGTTCGGTCCTGTCTGCGGCGTCCAGAAGTTCATCCCCCATGGCAGAGCCGTTGCAGGGTAGGTGTTCCCGGCAGACAGCGAGTAGTCCGACAAGGTGCCGGTCAGTGTGGAGACATAGTCGGCAGGAGAAAAATCCGGGATTTCCTCGCAACTTCTGCCACAACTGAAAAACAGGAAAGCGGCAGAAATGACAATTAAAAATGCTTTCTTCATAATCAATACCATTTTGTCGGTTTATCGCCCATTCTGAAAACCAATTTCCCTCCCCTGACTATATCCTTATAGTCGATATAGGCCTTTTTGTACTCTTTGCCGTTCAATTCTATGGAGTTGATGTAGATGTTTTTGGAACTGTTGTCAATTGTCTGAATATCAAAAGTTCTGCCTCCTACATCTATCTTGGCCGAATCGAATATAGGAGAGCCGATCCAAAATCTGGTTGAAGCTGGCTCCACCTGATAGAAGCCTAAACTTGACAATATGTACCATGCGCTCATCTGCCCCTCGTCTTCATTTCCGGAAAGCCCGTCAGGCTCTGTAGAATACATTGTGCTTAACACCTCACGCACTTTCTCCGCAGCTTTCCAAGGGACTCCGGCCATAGTGTAGAAATAGATTATATGATGACTTGGCTCGTTACCATGGACATATTGCCCTATAAGTCCGGAAATGTCCGGAGACACATTCTCTCCCTCTATCTTCGATGATGTGGTGAAAAGAGAGTCGAGCCTTTCAATCAGTTTTTCTTCGCTGCCGTAAAATTCTTTCAGCCCGTTGAAATCATGCGGTGCCAGCCAGGTATATTGCCAGGCATTCCCCTCGCAATAATCATTTTCCCTATGGCTGGACTCTACCGGATTGAAAGGGGTCCTCCAGCTCCCGTCCGCAAACTTTCCCCTTGCAAGCAGGGTTTCTTTATCCATATAGTTCTTGTAGGAAAGACTTCTCTGCCTGAAGAAATCCGCCTCTTCGCCCTTGCCTAAATATTCAGCGGCATTTGCAGTTGCAGCGTCTGCAATTGCATATTCCATGTCGTTGGCAATGGATTCGTTGTAGATGTCCGATGGTATATAGCCGTATTTTTTCCTTAAATCCTGCCCTCTTTCATCTAACATCAGGGAATTTTTCAATGCTGCGAAAGCCCTCTCTTTGTCAAAGCCGTCGAATCCTTTCACTATGGCGTCTGCAACTACTATGGCGCCCGGATTGCCGACCATGCAATCGGTTTCATTTGCCATAAGATGCCATACCGGCAACTTTCCCTGCTGGTCGTAAATGCGCAGCATCGTGTTCACAAAGTCGTTCATCTTTTCGGTGTGGATTATGCTCGCCAACGGCATGGCAGCCCTGTAAGTGTCCCATAACGAGAAGATTGTGTAATTCGTAAATCCCTCATGCCTATATGTGCTGTCATTGCTTCCACGGTAGTCCCCGTTAATGTCGTTGAACACCGCTGGATGTATCATGGAATGGTACATCGCCGTGTAGAAAATTTTCCTTGCTTCGGAATCCGCAGTTTCAATCCGGATTTTGGACAATTCTTTGTTCCATGCCTCGTCCGCATCCTTTACGGTTTTTTCAAAGTCCCAACCGGCTAATTCAGCATTCATGTTCATAAGGGCGTTCTCTTCGCTTACTGGGGACAGGGCGACTTTCAGAAGAACGGTTTCGCCCTCGTTGATATTGCCGAAATCAGCTCTCCCGTACAGTTCGTTCACGGAATTATCCATGAGACTGTCAATGGTCCGGAATGACTTGAAAGGCTTTGAAAATTCTGCATAGAAAAATATCTTCTGATTCTTTGCCCAGCCAGTGGAATATCTGTAGCCTTTTAGGGCTTTGTCTCCTATTGCCTCTATATGAGTGCGTGTCGCCTTGTCCCAGCAGCCTCCGTTCTCCAAATCGAATACAATGGCTGCGGAATCGGTAGCCGGAAAAGTATATTTGTGGAACCCGACCCTTGCCGTAGCTGTCATCTCGGCCTTGATGCCGTTTTTAATAAGAGGCACGCTGTAATATCCGGGCTTGCTGATTTCACGGCTCCGGTCCGCGTATGACCACAGTCCCTCACCTCCTCGCGAGTATTCCACCTCTCCGATTACAGGCATTACGGTAACGTCAAAGAGGTCTCCAATGCCGGTACCCTCCAAATGGGTATGGGAGAATCCTATTACCGTAGAATCCGATATGTGGTAGCCTGATGTCCAGTCCCATGTCTCCGGTATACTTGTAGGCCCTAATTGTACAAAGCCGAAAGGCATATTTGCACCGACAAAAACATGGCCGTGACCGCCTGCACCTATATGTGTGTCCACATAATCTGTAAACCGTGTCTGCTCTTGCACGCTGCACCCGGCGAGCAGGACAGCCGCAATTAAAATAAAATATCTCTTAATGCTCATATAGTAATAGTGTTTATTGTCAATCAAATATTCTATCGGCAGCGGAAATATAGCGAGCCGCTTTCAATCAGGTCCTTATGGCTTATCCTATATCCTTTCAGAAGCTTTTTGCCGCAATATACCGATTTTATAATATCTCCTGCCGTCTTTTCAATTTTCAAGGAAGATTTGCCTTTATAATATTTCGGGTCTATTTCTATGGATATATTATCAAATGAAGGAGTAGTCAAAGTATATGCCGGTTCTCCGGGGCAGTCAGGATAAAATCCGAGCATTGAAAACACGAGCCATGCGGACATTGTGCCGGTGTCGTCATTGCCGGGCAGCCCGTCCGGAGTGTCGGTGAAATATTTGTCAATCAGCTTCCTGACGGTTCTCTGCGTCCTCCATTCTTCTCCCTTGAAGCGGCTGAAAAGATAAGGATAGGCAATGTCGGGCTCGTTGGCCGGATCATAAAGATTTTCGTCAAAAACCATTTGCAACTTATCCACAAAAACCTTTTTCCCGCCCATGAGTCCGGCATAGCCTGAAATGTCATGAGGCACATAGAAAGTATAGTTCCACGCACTGCCTTCATGAAATCCCGGCACATGCTCGAAATTCTCTCCCTGCCTTGGGTCAAAAGGCGACAGGAATTTCCCCTCCTTGGTCAGAGGTCTTAGTGTCCCGAACTCTTTGCAATAATAGTTTTTATAGCCTAATGACCTTTCTCTGAACAGCTTGGCGTCGTGGGAATATCTCTGTTCCCCTGTGGATTCGGCAAGGTCGGCGGCAAGCAGGGACAGGGCATTGTCAGCCACATAGTATTCAAGGGCATGGGAGACGGAATTGTCTCCGCTGAAATCAGCCGCATAAAATCCCAGAGGTATATAGCCCTTTTCTATATATGGGTCTATGTCAGGTCTTAGGGGATTGTCTTTTCCGCGTGTAGTCGCCGATTTTATAAAGGCATCGTATGCAGCGTCGATGTCGAAATCCCTTATGCCTTTCAGCCAGGTGTCTGCAATGACAGGTATGGCAGGATCACCTTCCATTGTGAAGGTCTCCCGCCCGAAGAGCTCCCATTTCGGCATCCAGCCCCATTCCTTGTACATTTCCACCATACTCCTTACCATATCCTCTTGGCGGTCGGGGAAGAGGAGTGCAAGCAGCTGGTGCACGTTCCTATATGTATCCCAAAGGGAGAACACCGTGTATCTGTTGTGTCCTTGAGGCAGTTTGCCGATAATCCGGTTGCCGTTGTCGCAAAGAGGTCCTTCTTCCATAAGGGGGTATTCTCCGTTTATATCATTAAGGATGTTAGGATGAATAAGGGCGTGGTACAGTGCCGTGTAAAATATCCTTTTCCGGTCTTCGGTCCCACCGGACACCTTTACCTTGCCCAAGTCGGCTTCCCACCTGTCTTCGGCATCCTTACGCACTTTTTCAAAATCGAACCCCTGCTGCTCGGCTTCCAAATTCTCCTTGGCATTGGCACAACTGACGAAAGAGACGGCCACCTGTATCATAATCTGTTCTCCGTCGGCTATGTTATCGAATGAAAACCAATAACCAATATCATCTCCCGCCAATTCTTTCATATAGCCGGGGTACGGCTTGTACTTGCCGCTGTAAATATCCCATTGGGCTTCTGCCGTCATCTGCGGCTGTTTTTTCCAGAAGCCTGCCGAATCCGGCTTGCGGTTTATTCTTGCAAAGAAATATATAGGGAAGACAGCCTGCGGATTGTAACAGAATGTTCCGGCACACCGCATGCCCTCTATCTCAGTATCGCTTATGCGTCGTATCCAGCCTCCGGTTTCGTTGGTCAGACCGAGTCCGAGATTTAAAAGGATGTTTGCCTTGCCGGCCGAATAGGTAAATCTTTCTATTGAGGTCCTTGTTGTCGCACTGACCTCGGTGCCGATATCGTATTTTGTGAGCCGGTTGGTATAGTAGCCGGGACCGGCAGCTTCCATATCGTATTCGCTGCCGTATATCCTATAATCAAACTCCGGCTCTCCTGAAGTAGGCATTACTATGATCGAACCGACCTCCGGACAGCCCACGCCGCTCAGGTTGATATGAGAATATCCGGTGAAATAACTATTGTCGCTCGTATATGGAGCCGACCACCACCTCGAATCCTTGTCCCATTTGTTGATATCGGAGCCGCTTACATTGAAAGGCGACACGCTCATCATTCCGTTAGGGCACACGGCTCCCGGATTGGTCGTTCCGAAATTGCTTGTGCCTACAAAAGGATTCACATAATCGGTTACCTTTATTTCGGGGCCCGCAGCCTGAATCCGTGAGGAAATCGTAAGGCAGCCAAGGGACAATAGTCCCACCATAATTATCCCGGATAGTCTCATTCTGATTTATTTCAATATGTTTGTTTTTTCCGTAAATTCAATTATTTCGGGTATATAACCGAAAGCAAGGCCGGTAACTGTGTCGGCACAGCCGTAATATACGGCAATTCTTCCTGTTTCAGGATCGTGCAAAGCCGCACAAGGGAAGGTGACATTCGGCACGTCCCCCGTCAGCTCATAGATTTCTCTCGGAGAAATGAGGTATTGCCCACTGCGTGCAATTACTTTCCAAGGCTGTTCCAAATCCAGAAGTGCCGAGCCGAAAGCATAGACATAGCCGTTGCATGAATGTAGTACGCCATGATATAAGAGAAGCCAGCCCTCGGAAGTCTCGATAGGCACGGGCCCTGCCCCTATTTTCATACATTGCCATGCACTCTGCTCGAATGGTGCAGGGGACATAACGTGGCGGTGACGCCCCCAATATACAAGATCCGGAGATTCTGAATAGAAAATGTCCCCGAATGCCGTATGTCCCGTATCGCTCGGACGTGACAGCATAGCGAAATTGCCGTTGATCTTTTTAGGAAACATCACTCCGTTGCGGTTGTATGGAAGAAAGGCATTTTCGACCTGATGAAAACTCTTGAAATCGGTTGTCCAGGCGACACCGATTGTCGGTCCGTAATAGCCGTTGCACCAGGTAACATAGAACTTGTCTCCGATTTTCGCGACGCGAGGGTCATAGCCGTAGACCCATTCCCCGATTTCAGGTATGTCGCAAGAAAATCTTATCGTTTCCGGCTCCATTTCCCACTTAATCCCGTCTTTGGAGAAGCCTGCATGCAGTGTCATTCTCCTGTTTTTGTCATCGCAGCGGAACACCCCTGCAAAGCCGGAGCCGAACGGCACTACTGCCGAATTGAAGATACTGTTGGAGTCGGGCAGTAAATCCCTTGGTATTACAGGATTGGCTGAATATCTCCAAAGCGGCTCGCTGCAGTGCTCGGGACGGTCTTCCCAAGGCATATTCTTTAAAGATTTTCCGAAAATTTTAATGTCTTTCATATCAATAATTATATATTAAAGTCGTATTTTCCGATACCCTCTACATTTTTACAGGTTGCATCCGGCAGCATATGTGGATAGTTATAGGTAGAAAATTTTCCATATACGCAAATTTAAGAAATTTTATGTAAGACCGCACGTGACCGGATGCCTGTTTTTGGAAAACTTTGACTATATTGCGTTTACAATCGATAGGGGTTTTGATGATAATTATATTGAAATGAAAAAAATATTGACCGTTTTTGCCGCAACGGCAATTACACTCGTGCCATTGTCCGGGCAAGAGTTCAATTCACAGAGACCGGACAAGGATAAGAGGCTTTTCACTTCGACTGCCGTTGAGAAAGAGATAACGGAAACCGCCGCGCTGTTGAAGAATTCGTACCTCAGGTGGATGTTTGTAAACTGTTTCCCTAACACTTTGGACACGACTGTGCATCCCGGCAAAGACGAACAGGGACGTCCGCGTACCTTTGTATATACGGGAGACATTCCTGCCATGTGGCTTAGGGATTCCGGAGGGCAGATATGGCCATATATCCATTTGGCTTCCAGGGATAAGGAGCTGGCGGAGATGATAGCCGGGGTGATACGCTGCCAATTCAGCCTTATAAACACTGACCCCTATGCAAATGCTTTCAATGACGGGCCTACCGGAGAGGGAGCTGTCAAAGACGATACCGGCACACCTCAGAAGCCGGAAGTCTTTGAGAGGAAATGGGAGATAGACTCGCATTGCTATCCTGTCCGCCTGGCATACGGCTATTGGAAAGAGACAGGCGATGCCTCTGTTTTTGATGAGGTCTGGCTGAAGGCTGTCCGGAATATTCTTGATACTTTCAGGATGCAGCAGAAAAAAGACGGTGAGGGGGACTATTATTTCCTTAGGGTGACCGACAGGCAGCTCGATACGAAAGCCCGTGTCGGGTTAGGGCATCCCGTAAAACCGGTCGGCCTGATTGCTTCCGCTTTCCGTCCGTCCGATGACGCGACCCAGTTTGAGTTCCTGGTGCCGTCGAATTTCTTTGCAGTGGACATTCTGCGCAAGGCTGCTGAAATCTTAGAGCAGGTTAACCGAAAGCATTGTATGGCACGGGAATGCACTAAACTTGCCGATGAAGTGGAGACAGCACTGAAAGAATATGCAGTCGTAAATCATCCCCGTTTCGGGAATATCTACGCTTTCGAGGTCGACGGTTTCGGCAACGGTTATATGATGGATGATGCGAATGTGCCGAGTCTTTTGTCTTTGGGATATCTGATCCCCTCAATGATGAATGACCCTATATATTTGAATACCAGAAAGTTCGTTTGGAGCGACAGCAACCCTTACTTTTGGAAAGGAAAGGCCGGTGAGGGCATCGGCGGCCCTCATATCGGAAAACAGGTGATATGGCCCATGAGCATTATGATGAGGGCTTTTACTGCAACTGATGATGATGAAATACGGGCTTGCATAAAATCTCTTATGACTACTGATGCAGGCACAGGATTTATCCATGAGTCTTTCCATAAGGACGATGCTTCGGATTATACCCGTTCCTGGTTTGCATGGCAGAACTCCCTGTTTGGGGAACTTATAGTGACTCTTATTGCAAGAGGCAAGCTGGACGTGCTGAATTCAATAAGATAGTGGTGTCAACGCAGGCGGCGGACCGAAACTGCAATCCCTGCATTCTTGCTCCAAAGCCAGATATTTCCTATGTCATCGATTTTCTCTACCTTGAATTCGATACCTTTTTTAGAAGATACCGATGAATAAGTAGACCATTTCAAGTCTCCGTGCACCCTTTGTCCAACAGAGGTCGGCAGGCTTGAGCAAGTCAGAATATAATAATCCGACATTGTGTCATTATGCACCCTGAACTGCTTTTTGTGCTCATAGAAGCCAATCTGGCAGTTTTCGGGCGAATATTCCTGCACGGTCTTGCCTTTTATCCTCAGGCTCAGATTTTCGCCGGCAAGGAAATCTTCTTCTAACTTGTTGCAGCTGCAGCCTGCCGCCGAAATTATAATCGCAGCTCCGACGAATATCAGGCTTATATATGTCTTGAATATAGATATCATTTCACTCTTATGGATTTGCAGATAATGTCTTTGGAGCCGTCATTATAAGTTATTACGGCTTTCAGGACTCCGGATGTCCGGACTTCGTAGTAGCCGTTACCGGAGGGGGCAATTTCCTTGTCATCCATATACCATTGCACTCCGGAGGCATTCCGCAGATTATATATACGCAGTGGCAGCATCGCCCCTGCCGGGAATGAGCCGTCTTCATTTCTATTAACATAATTAAGGAATATATACGGAAATCCGTCATATAACGACTTTGTCGTGAAATTCAGTGTCGCACTTGTCCCGGATACGCCGAATTCCTTGAAAAACACTTTTGTCCTGTAGGCTGTACGAGGGGATAGACCTTCAAGGGTCATGCTGTACTTGCCGTTCTCGTATGGACTTACCTCGGTTACGGTCAGTGTCCCGTCGCTCTTGCCCCAACTTATGAAAGATCTGCCGCTATAGGTCGGGTCGCCGGACCTCCAGCTTATTATTGCCGCGTCCTGAAAAATTTCCGAATGGCTTATCATGGCATCAGGTATTGCCACATTTCCCATTTTTACCACATCGAAATCCACCCTGTCTCCGTTAAATCTGATTTCGGTTATTGCGATTGAGGATTCCGTCCCGTCTCTGAAAATGAAAGCCGGCGTACTCTTTGACGAATAGGCGTTATTCGCAGCGCTTGGGTAGAAGACCTTTCCGGTGTTATTCGCGAGGTAGCCGTCAGAGGTATATGCCGAAATGCCGGGTGTGGAAGATATTAATTCGGCACACTGGAACGACGGGCGGCAGTTCACTTCATTGTGGCTCCACCTTTCAAGGGCAGTGAAATCCGTACCGTAGGTGTCCGAATGTCCTGCATTGTTCCGTGACTTGTCGATATGGTATATAAGAAGCCCCTTGCCTCCTGTAAATCTGTCCCAACCGCCGTTACTTCTGCACTCGATAAGATAATATTCTCCGGAATTGCCTGTTTCCATTTTCAGATACCGCCTGTTTATGCTTATTGGCTCAAGGGAATATGAGCCGGGGAGAAGCTGCTCCGGCTTTCCGAGTCCGAGATGATCATAGTCTACGGCATTATAGTTTGGCGGGGTATTGGTTTCGTTGTTGCTGCTCCCGCCGTCCATCAGGGCTGTAGTGTACCATAGGCCGTCTGCCCTCCCTCCGCTTGCGTAGTCATCTGTGTCATAGAGATCCATTAATCCGAGGGTGTGGCTGTATTCGTGGCAGAAAACCCCAATCCCTGTCATGCCGAAGGTGTTGTCGGCGTTTCTTCGGAGCTCTGTAGTGATAGCGTAGGAGTTGATTTTCTTGTTGTCCAAAACCAGGCCTGAAGAGCCTGTCAGTTCAAGGAAAAACTGGTGGGACCATACGCATTCATCTCCGCCTCCGTCAGCCTGGTCACTCCCGGCGACTATAAGAAAAACATTGTCCACCTCTCCGTCTCCGTCATCATCGAAGCGGGAAAAGTCCACGCCTGCGGCATGGGCCTTTACACAAGCCTCCTTGACAGCGATATGGGTATTTATGTCTTTATCTGTCCCGTTGTCCGAGAAATAATAGCCGCATTTCCGATCCAATGTTATTATGTCGCTCAAAGTGAAGTTGAAAATATATTCTCCGCCTAATTGGGCATTGAAATAATCCATTACACAGCCCGTACCGCCGTTTGCCGAATAGCCCCTTTGGGATATAAGGTTCTGTAATTCTTTCCTGGTGTTTTTGAATTTTTTGTCGCTGAACTGGACCGGCAATATTATACAATTCTTGCTGACCGGCCCTGCCTTGGTGTCGGACTTTATCCTGCTCAGTATTCCGGGCCTCCTGCCGTGTTCTTTTGAAATCTGCATTCTTTTTTTTGCAGAATTCAGCCTCATAGCCGTATATGGAATATTCTTGCTGCCTGCAAGGATATTGCCGGGTGCCTCTTTCCCAACCACATATCCGGTGCTGTACATGCTTCCGTCAATATTATAGAAGGCATAGCAATAATACCCGTCTTTGTTCTTGATTATAGAGTGCCCTGCAAGGTCTGTAAGCGTGCTTAGAAATTCGTCACCGTCAATAATCGCTTCGATTTCCGCACCGTCCGGCTGTGTAAGGGTAATGTGCCTTTTATTGACAGGCCGGGAATATGCAGCCTGTACGGTCATCAGGAACAACGTAATTATTATATAGAGTTTTCGCATATATTTTTATTTGGCGGTTTCCGGTGTGCACGGCTTTTGCTTCGGGTGCGGGAAGCCTTGCCATCGGCTTCGTTGATGCATAGTTAGTTATTTTCGGGATAAAATGCAAGAGGCCGGCAGCTCTTACGCTTACCGGCCCCTAGACGTGTACTAAAACCTAAACCTGTAATATAGATGCAGAACGTTTTCAAAATGTTGCACAAAAAATGAAAAAAAAGTGATTTTTTTATAAAAATATAAAAATAACGGCCTCCGATTTGCTCGGAAGCCGTTTCCTCTCATGAGAAATAGCAAAATTACTTAGCCTCTTCTACGGAAACTTTCCTAAACTCTTTGAAATCTTTCATAAGAGCAAGAGCAGCCTTACGTGCACGTGCACCTGCAGCTTTGTTTCCTTTTTCAACCTGGGCGTCAGCATTTACTACAAATACCTCGTACTCTGCTTTGATTCTCTCAACAAGTTCTTTCATAACTGAATAATTTAGTTCGTTAAACATTTTTATCAAAACTGCCGCAAGTTATATATTCAAATTGAAAAACGCAAACAAAATCTTCAAATAATCTTGTTCCAATCGTTTTAGAAACGATTTTTTCAGACATTCGCGGAATTTTCCGCACTTTTGGCGTTGAAAGAACTCATCGTGCGATCGGGACCTATTGTAACGAAAGATTTTATGCCCTCTATCGCTTTGTCGCATATTGCCGGGATTCCTGACAGTTCCTCATCATTCATTCGCCCGACTACAAAGTCAATCTGACCTCCCTTGCTGAAATCGTTTCCTATTCCTGCCCTTATCCTTGCATATTCTTGGGTGCCGAGCAGCTCCTGTATGTTTTTCAGACCGTTGTGTCCTCCGTCGCTGCCTTTTTTCCGCATCCTCAACATCCCGAAAGGCAGGTTGAGGTCATCGCAGATTATGAGAATGCGATCAACCGGTACATTCAGCTTGTTCATCCAATAGCGGACTGCATTTCCGCTCAGGTTCATATATGTAGAGGGTTTCAGCAATATCAGTTCCCGTCCCTTGAAAGATGTTTTTGCAAGATCCCCATATCTTTCAGTCTCAAAAACGATATTGGATGCATCGGCAAATGCATCCAATACCATAAAACCCATATTGTGTCTCGTCAGCTCGTATTCCGCGCCTATGTTGCCGAGACCTACAATAAGATAGCGGTCCATAAGAAAGGCTATTCGGCAGCCTGATTCTCCTCGCCCTCTTCTTCAGTTTCGGTCTCTTCTGCAGAAGATACCTGGCGCGTAGTTCTGACTGCACACAGAATAGTGTCTTTAAGGGTGAGAATTGACACCTTATCAATATGTATGTCGCCTGCGACAATCTGATTGCCGATTTTCAGTTTGGTGATGTCAATCGTGACAGTGTCGGGGAGGTCTTTCATCAGAGCGCTGATACGCAGTTTGCGCTGGAGCTGGAAGAACTTACCACCGGCCTGCACACCAGCCGCATGTCCTGTAATGGTTATAGGGACATTGATGGAGATAGGCTTGTCCTCGGATACTGCGAGAAAATCCACATGAAGGCAATTGTCCTTTACAGGGTGGTACTGAAGTTCGTGCAGAACTGCCTGATATTTGCTCCCGTCACTTAAGGACAGGTCTACTATGTAGGAATTAGGCGTGTGTGTAAGACCTTTCAAATCTTTCTCACTAATAGTGAAAAGCACATTCTTTATACCTTGTCCATAGAGATTGCAAGGAACGAGACCTTGCTTGCGGAGGGCGTTGATAGCCGCTTGATTGCCAGTTTCACGAATCTGGCCTTTTAATTCGAAATGTTTCATTTTTTGAATAATAAAATGTGTTACTCAGCCTGTAAACAGGCCCCATTGCACCAAAAGGCTCTGCCTTTATAATATGCGGACGCAAATATATGGATTATTTTCCTATTGCACAAGCGAAGTCGCTGTATTCCACGACAGTGTCTTATAAAAATTGTTGAGGAACGTCGAGCCGTTTGCCGGCAGATACATGCTGTAGCCGGAGAAAGTGTTTATAGGTATATTCAGAAATGCAGGTGTGGCCGCCTTATATAATAATGAAGCGTCTATTGCATTCTGGAACTTTTCAAGATCTTCCTCCGAAGCACCGGCCTTTACAAGGATGTCTTTAAGGTCATAAAACCAGTGTCGGTTGAAGCGAAAATAGTGCTGCACCTCTATCGGATTGATGTTTGCAAGGCCGGCCCTGTATTTTGAGAACAGTTCTTTGCATACAGCCGCGAGGTTGTCCAACTTGGAACAGTCGACAAGTGAAACCGTTGCAGACTGATAGTCTCCGCTCTGCGTTTTGTAATACTCGAAGTAGTCCGAACACACGCTCACCGGATCCGGTTCGAAAGAGCCGATCAGATGATTGGCGATAGTCGTGTAGTCATAGCCCTCCGCAAGCGCTTCCGTCTGGGAAAATCCTATATAGGAACAATGGTCTTTGAAGGCGTAGGCCACCTCCACTCCGCCCATAAGGCAGGCATCGAACAGAATATAGTCCAAATGCACCGGGATAGCATTTGCAAATGCTTCAAGTTCAACTTCATAAGACATCTTACGCCCGTCCTCGAAAGCCTCTTCCTGAGTAATGCTCTTGACCGCAGGCATACCGGGGTCTTGCGGCGGTACGACGTATGGGAAAGGTGTGTCATTGCCAGGAGATTGCCTATAATTGCTCTTATCCGTTCTTATCGAGAAGAACTGACTTTTGTTCCAATCAGGGTCGTAGGTACCCGGAGCATTGTAATAACCATTTGGTAGCCAGCCTGTTGCGTGAGACGAAATTATTACCCCATATCCGGCGGCATGGAAATTCTCCTTGACATAATTCATGACTTTGCCGAAAGTTGAAGCGGATGCGGCTATTGTGCCGACCGGAAATCTTAGCAGAGTGTCTGCCACTATATTGTCTTTAATATCCCTGTAGAGCCTGAACAGCACAGGTGCAGTCTTTGTCCTATATTCTCTCGGCCTCACAGGCAGTTTGCTGAAAATCAGCAGCACATTGTCGCTTCTCCTCCCGTTCGGGACAAAACCTGATTTAAGATCATTTATATCATCTTCAAGATATGTGGATAGCGAATTGAAACCGGCGGAATATAGAAGCATCACTCTTCTGGTCTCTTCCGAAATGAGCCTGTCGTCAATATTGCCATAGCCGGAGGTCTGTCCACCGCCGTAGGCCCCCATTCCTGCCATGATTTTATCGAATTCGGCTGTGCCGTTACATGATACGACCATAGCCGATGCGAATAATATGGCAACTGACAATATATTGTTAAATCTCATCGGATATCTTATATCTCATGATTGCATATTAGGCAAATATAACAATAATTATTATATTTGCATATAGCCCGAAGGGCAAAACTATTGAGGAATTTAATTTGAATAATATGAGAACAGCAGTGAAAATAATTTTGGCTACAATGTCTTCTTTAGCGATTGCATCCTGTTCGCAGGACAAGACCAAAAAGGCCGTTGATGACGGTTTCAAGTACACCATCGACAGCTTTGCCGATTTGAAAATAATGAGGTATAAGGTGCCCGGCTGGGATGCTCTGAGCCTGAGGCAGAAAGAATATGCCTATCATCTCAGCGAGGCGGCGAAATACGGGAGGGATATAACCTGGGATCAGTATTGCCGCTACAATCTGCCGTTGAGACATGTCCTTGAAAATATAATAGAGAACTATCAGGGCGACAAGGAAAGTGCTGACTATCAGAATTTTATCGTATATGCCAAGAGGGTGTTTTTCAGCAACGGAGTTCACCACCATTACGCCGAGGATAAGTTCTTGCCGGAATGCCCTAAGGATTATTTCAAGACTCTTATGACGGCTGTCGATGCGTACGACGAGGAGCTTTTGGATTTTGTATATGCCCCGTCAGCCTATCCGCAGAGGCGTTCGACTTCAAACGAGGGAGATATTGTCAGGCTTTCCGCCGTCAATTTCTATGAGAATGTAGGCAGAAAAGAGGTTGATGACTTCTACAATTCAATCATGAAGGCTGGTGACCCGGAGCCTGTTTCATACGGTCTGAATTCAAAGCTCGTCAAAGACGCTTCCGGCAATATCCGCGAGGAGGTGTGGAAAATCGGCGGCATTTACGGCCCTGCCCTTCAGAAAATATCGGAAGAGTTGGAAAAGGCTGCCGCAGTCGCCGAGAATCCTATTCAGGAAAAGGCCTTGAAGCTGCTGTGCGAATATTACCGTACAGGGGATTTGAGATTGTGGGACGAGTTCAATCTGGAATGGGTTAAGGACACAGAAGGCCGGGTGGACTTTATAAACGGCTTTATTGAAGATTATGATGACCCTTTGGGTCGCAAGGCTACATGGGAGGGCTATGTGCATATAAAAGATTCGGCAGCATCTGCGAGGACCGCCGCCTTGAGTGCCAATGCCCAATGGTTTGAGGACAATTCCCCAGTGGACGCGAGATTCAAGAAGACCAATGTCAAGGGGGTTTCCGCCAAAGTCGTAGATGCCGTTGCCATGGCCGGTGCCTGCTACCCAAGCACCCCTATCGGCATAAATCTCCCTAACGCCGATTGGATTAGGAAAGAGCATGGCTCCAAATCCGTAACCATTGCAAATATTACACATGCCTACTCCTATTCTGCGGAAGAAAGCCCCAAGAGCATATTGGGCGAATACGCATATTCGCAAGAGGAAATCGATGCCTACAAGAAATACGGGGCATACGATGATGAGGTGCATACCGACTTGCACGAGTGTCTGGGACATGGCTCCGGCCAGCTTATGCCGGGTGTTTCTCCTACGGCTTTGGGCGAGTACCAATCGGCTCTTGAAGAAGCAAGGGCCGACCTCTTTGGGCTTTATTATATTGCCGACCCTAAGTTGGTTGAACTTGGCATAATGCCAAACGAGGAGGCATATAAGCCTCAATATTCCAGCTATATAAGAAACGGGTTGTTCACGCAGTTCACCCGTGTGGAGCTTGGGCGTAAGAACACAGAATCGCACATGCAGAACCGCCAGCTCATCGCTTCATGGTGCTATGAAAAGGGTGCGGCCGAAAATGTCATAGAGAAGAAAGTGAAGAACGGCAAGACCTATTTTGTCGTGAACGACTTTGAGGCTTTGAGAGGGCTCTTCGGTCAGCTCTTGTCTGAAATTCAGAGGATTAAGTCTGAGGGAGATTACGAGGCCGGCAAAAATCTCATCGAGACCTATGCGGTAAATATCGACCCTGTCCTGCACAAGGAGGTGAAGGCCCGCTATGAGACCCTTGACCTCAAGCCTTACGGCGGCTTTATCAATCCGGATATTGTTCCGGTAGTAAAAGACGGGGAAATAGTGGATTATAAGCTGGTCTACGGAGACGATTTCCTCAAGCAGCAGATAGAATACGGTCAGAAATACAGGACGTTATAGCCGGAAAGTCTTTTCGTTGTGGACTATTCTGCCTATAAAAAGTCTTACGACTATTTTCTTAGAATGGAAAGGGCTATGTCGCCGAATACTGCGGCGGCATATTGCTCCGATCTTGAGATTTTCTTCAAGAATGCAGGGAAAGAGGCAGAAACGGTTTCCCAAGATGACATAATTGATTATTTCAGGGGCATAAAGGTCTCAGAGCGTTCTCAATCGAGGATGTTGAGTGCTTTCAGATCTTTTTTCAGTTGGATGCAATTAGAAGGCATCAGGGAGGACAATCCGGCAGAGAACGTGGATGCCCCTAAAATCGGGCGTTATATCCCGGTTGTCCTGTCTGTCGAGGAGGTGGAGGCGATATTGGCCTCCGTAGAGCTTGACAGCCCTTTCGGCATAAGGGATCGGGCGATTTTGGAAGTGCTGTACGGTTGCGGACTGCGTGTGTCAGAAGCGTCCGGGCTGAGAATTCAAGACCTGTATCTCGACGAAGGTTTCATTACAGTCATCGGCAAAGGCGACAAGCAACGTTTGGTGCCGATAGGGGAGAGGGCAGTGGATGCCGTCAATAATTATCTCAATGTGCGTCCTATGCCGCAGCCGGAGTTTAATGATTTCGTTTTTCTCAACCGTTTCGGGAAGTCGCTTTCGAGGGTATCTATTTTTACGATGATAAAGCGTCAGGCGGTTATGGCAGGTGTGGATAAGGAGATTTCTCCGCATACGTTCAGGCATTCGTTTGCTACTCATTTGATTGAGAACGGGGCTGATCTGCGTGTGGTGCAGGAGATGCTCGGTCACGAAAGTATTCTCACGACGGAAATCTACACTCATATCGAGAGTTCCACATGGCAGCGTGATGTCCTTGAGAATCATCCGGATTCGTCCTCCTGATTGCTGTTCTGCCATTCCCTGTCGTGTCATTTCGAAGGAGCGGAGCGAGTGAGAAATCTGCGACGTTCGTTTGCTGCAGATCCTTACGCCTGCTGCCGCAGGCTCAGGATGACAACGGCGTAGGTTACATTTCTGAGATTATTGTCAGCAGACGAATGAGGGTTTGCACCGTTTGCTCGTTGAGGGAAATGAGGCAGGCGGGGCAAAGCCCCGCCGCCGTGAGAACGATTGCGGCAACGGATGTAAGCATTACTGCCGTCGTAAGCGGGAGTGCAAGCAGATTTGTAATCAGAAAGTACTTCGGGAACGTGCCAAAGTAGTACCACACAACGGGGGCGGTAAATACCTGGCATGACAGCGACAAGGCTGTCACGTTCCAGATTCTGAGAGCGATGTTGAGCCTGTCCGTTTTGCCTTCGGACGGGTACCATGATTTGAGTATCGGGTACAGGACAGCAATTCCCGTCATGGCAAGGTACGAAAGCTGGAAGCCGACCGATAGTATGATTTCCGGAGAAAGAACAAGTTGCAGCATCAGAGCCGTGCAAAGTGTGCGGAGAGGCTTTTGCCGCAGGCAAAGCAATTTGGACGTCTCGTTCAGAGCGATGAAATAGAACGCCCTCATGATAGAGGGAGAGCGGCCTGTGGCTATTGAATAATAGCCGGACAGGCCGACGACCAGCAGGCTGCGAAGCCTGCCGGCGGCAGGGGACCTGCCGAGCGGGGCTGCTACCCAGAGCAAAAGCAAATAGATGATGCCAAGGTGCAGGCCGGACAGGGCAAGCAGGTGGGCAGCCCCGCTCCGTCGGAATGTCCCGGTCGTTTTACGACCCAGGCCGCTCCTGTCCCCGGTGGTCAAAGCCTTGACCACCCCGCACGTCTCAACATCCTTGTAAGGAATGGACTCGATTACCGCCCTAATTTTCCCGGCGGAAGCCTCCGCCGCAGCGGCTACGCCGCCGCCCTCCTTTGCCCCTGAGATGCTCCCGTTTATTGCACAGAAGCACCCGACACAAAAGAACAGTACTGCGTAATGAATGTATTTCCCCGGCCTTTTCAGAAGGAAGGCCGACAGTAGCAGGCATAGCAGGCAGAATGACAGACCGGCAATCGGGAAAATAAGTCCGGACCGGAAAATGGCGGCTTCACATTGCCACAGAATGAAAATCCCGCAGGCAGTACCTGCGGCAAACGGAACGGCAAGCCCCACAATATCCAACCCCTCGTCCATTCGATTATTGTTTCTTGCTAAAATAGCTATTCTTTCTTAACTTTGCTAATGTTTTTAATGAAATAAATCATAAACGGAAATGATAATTCTTGTAATCAACTGCGGCAGTTCATCCATTAAATACCAACTGCTTGACATGAAGAGTGATGAGGTGTACGATCTCATCGCAAAAGGTATTGTTGAAAAAATTGGATTGGAGACCGGTATTCTCCAATATGCGCCGACAGGCAAGGAGAAGATTGTCAAGGATTTGCCTGTGCCTGACCATAAGGTCGGCATGGAGCTGGTCCTTAACGCGCTGACCGACAAGGAGACCGGAGTGCTGAAATCCTTGGAGGACATTGAGGCCGTAGGTCACCGGATCGTGCACGGCGGAGAGTTTTTCTCAGGCAGTGCCCTCGTGGATGAAGATGTCATGGATAAGATAAAGATTTGCTGCGACTTCGCACCGCTTCACAATCCCGCCCATATCCTCGGCATCAGAGCCGTGCAGGCAGTGCTTCCAAATGTGCCTCAGGTGGTTACGTTCGACACCGCATATCATCAGACAATGCCTGACTACGCATATATGTATGCCTTGCCTTACGAATATTATGAGAAATATCGTGTCAGAAGATACGGAGCCCACGGCACGAGCCACCAATTTGTGGCATACAAGGGAGCAAAATTCTGCGGATTGGATATTGACAATTCCAAGATAATCACATGCCACATCGGCAACGGAAGTTCCGTAACCGCCATAGTCAATGGAAAAGTTGTAGACACTTCAATGGGCTTCACCCCGTTGGAGGGAATGATAATGGGCACCCGTTGCGGGAATATAGATGCCAACATCATCCCATATATCATGAAGAAGGAGAATTTGACGCCGGACGAGATGACGGAAATCATCAATAAGAAGAGCGGATTTCTCGGGCTCTCCCAAAAGACTTCCGACGCGAGGGATATGGATGAATTGGCAAATGCAGGCGACAGCAAAGCGAAGCTTGTACTTAAGAAACTTTCATACGACCTTATCAAGAATATCGGCCAGTACGTAGCCGTGATGAACGGAGTGGATCTGATTGTGTTTACCGGAGGAATCGGAGAGCACAACAGCCGCTTACGTCGTAGGGTCTGCGAGAATCTTTCATATCTCGGACTTAGTTTCGACTATGAGGCGAATGTGGCATGGGGAGAGGATGCTATAATTTCAATGCCAGATTCAAAAGTCAAGGTCGCCCTTATAACGACCGATGAGGAATTGGTAATAGCAAGGGATACTATGCAGATAGTCTCAAGTTTAGAGGATTAGAACAATAAAATGATTTTGATATGATTACAAAATTTTCAGATGTATTTGCGGAACTCAAGGCAAAGGGGATTTGCAAAAGAATGGTAGCAGCCTGGGCTGTAGACGAGCATACTATCGAGGCCGCTTCCAAGGCAGTAGACTTAGGTTTCATTAATGCCACTCTTGTCGGAGACAAAGAACTTATCAAAGGAGTTTGCGAAAAGCATGACATTGATATAAAGAAATTCGACATTGTTCATGAGCCTGTTGAGGTTAAGGCTGTTGCAAAGGCAGTGCAGATGGTGCACGAGGGGGACGGTGATGTGCTGATGAAAGGTCTTTGCAGCACAGACAAATTCCTTCGTGCAATTCTCAACAAGGAGACCGGACTATTGCCTCCAAAAGGATTGCTTAGCCACGTAGGGGTTATTGAATCCCCTAAATATCACAAACTTATATTCCTCACGGATATGGCCGTCATCCCGCTTCCGGATTTCAGACAGAAGATTAAGATTACCAATTTTGTGACGGAAGTGGCACGTTCATTCGGCATAGAAAAGCCTAAGGTAGCTTTCCTTGCCGCTTCAGAGCAGGTCCTGGACTCAATGCCGGCTTGCATGGAGGCCGCTGCCCTTGCCAAGATGTGTGACAGGGGGCAGATTCGCGGCTGCATCGGAGACGGTCCTTTGGCATTGGATGTGGCTATTGACAAGGAGTCTGTGGAAATCAAGAAGTTGTCCAGCCCTGTGGCCGGCGATGCCGATTGTCTGGTGTTTCCTAACATCGAGTCTGCAAATGTGTTCTGGAAAGCAAATTCCAAACTCGCGGGTGGTGTCAGACAGGCCGGAATGCTCGTTGGAACTACCGCACCTTGCATTCTCGCAAGCCGTGCCGACACTGCCGACACCAAGCTGAATTCTATCGCTGAGGCGGTAATGTTCGTAAAATAAGCGAGTATTATGGTTTTATAAATATGGCCGCTGCACAATGCAGCGGCCATATTTGTCGTATTGAGGCAGCGGTCATATATGTCATCCAGAGCGAGTGTAACGAGCGTAGGGATCTGCGAACACGAACGTGCCGTTGTCATCCCGAAGCGGTGAAACCGCTGGTGGGTTTACTCTTATTCGTGAAACAGATCTCTGGCAGGCAGGCTCTCCGAATATGCTGCCCTTAGTTCGTTGAACAGGGCAGCAGTTGTTCGGGACATGCCGGGACCTTTCCATGTGCTTGTATTTGTCACGAGAATCCAGCATTCCCCGTCGGGGAAATACTTTATCAATGCACTTGTGCCTGAGAATGTCCCGGAGCGGGTCCAGCCCGTTTCGGGATTTGTGTCGTTCCACCCGAACGAATAAGTTTCCTTGTCAAAATACTCCACCATAGCGTCCACGCTTTCTTTGGAAATAATGTCCGGAATTTCCGGGCGACCGTCAATGGAAGCTACGAACAAGGCCACTTCAGGAGTTGAGGCCACCCATGCACCGGCTCCGGAAAGCGAATTTATATCATTGCCCCCATAGCACCTCTTTACTGTGCGTCCACTATTATCGTATTCCTGGACTTCTGTATCGTCGGGCTGGGTGTAGTAACGGACTTCGTTGTCGTATTTGTCTCTGTAATAATTCTTTGCAATCTGAAAGCCATTGCACCCTGCTTTCTTTAGCACATTTTCCCTTATAAAGTCCTCGTAGCCCATGCCGCTGACCTTTTCTATAATCATGCTCAACAACAGATAGCCAAAGTTGGAGTAGGCCTGGGAGGTGCCGGGAACATAGGCAAGGGGCTTTTTCAAGACACAATTCATTAAGGTCAAGTGGTCCGGCACCTTGTCTAATCTGTTCTGAATAATTATGTGTCTTGTGGAGAACATAGGGTCTCCTCCTCTTGATGTAAATCCAGCCTTGTGCCTCAGCAAATCCTCAACGGTTATCTTGTAATAGTTATTGTCTTTTATCGAAGACAGATAGGTGGAATCGTTCAATATGCCGTTTGGCCCGAAAACCGTGTCCTTAACGGACAAGAGCCCCTCTTCCTGAAGGACCATTATGCCGGTAGCCGTTATTAGTTTGGATATTGAAGCGAGCCTCAGTATATGCGAGGGCTGCATCTTTATTTCCCTTTGCTCATCTGCCCAGCCGTAGCCTTTGGCATACAGGAGGGAGTCATTTCTCATTATAGAAAGCGATAGCCCTTTGAAATGCCAGTATTGCATGAATGAATTTATTCTCTTGTCAAAATGGGCCAAGGAAGCAGTGTCGGAAATCTCGTTCGTAAGCGTATTGTTGAGGTCGGCGAGCGTTCTTATCATGGTTTCTTCCTTATTGTCGAAACCGGAAAAAATTGCAACCAAGCCTCCAAGGATTGCACTAAGCAGGATTATGAGAATAAGGGACTTTTTGTATTTCTTCTTTTTCAGCATAGTCCCTTCCCCTTTGCCACTGAAATGATAAGATCTGCAGTGCCGTCTATTCCAAGCATTGAGGAGTCGATGCAGAAGTCATAGTTCGAGGCCGAGCCCCAATTTTCGAGAGTGAAATAATTGTAATAGGTCTCACGGGTGCGGTCTTTTTTCTTCATGAGCGATTCGGCTTCATCCTCGCTTACGGACAGTCTTTCGGCTATTCTGCGGATCCTGTCCTCTTTCGGTGCGGTTATAAAAACATCCAGGCAGTCCATATCTCTAAGAATATAGTCGGAGCACCTCCCTATGAAGACAGCCGACTCTTTTTGGGCTATTCCCCTTATCACCTCGCTCTGTATTCTGAACAGCTCGTTGTCGCCTACGTAGTTTTCTGCAAGTCCGTATCTTCCCGAAGCAAAGAAGCTTGAAATTGAAAACAGACTTCTGGATTCATCGCTGTGCAGGAAGAGGTCTTTGCTGAACCCGCTCGTCTCCGCCGCCTTGGAAATCAGCTCCTTGTCGTAGACATTTATACCGAGTTTCCGGCCGATTGCCTTTGCGATTTCCTTTCCGCCGCTGCCGAACTGGCGGCCTATGTTTATTATTGTATTCTTTTTCATATAATATTATATTTTGCTGCCGAGTATAGATGGGTCGTCCCCGTCATTCAACTTATTCAGTTTCTTGAATAGAGCGGCTATCATGATAAGCGTCAGTATCGCTGAAGAAATGTCGGCTACCGGGAAGCTGTACCATACGCCCGAAATTTCATAATATATAGGAAGCAGGTAAATCATAGGTACCAACAGCAGAAGCTGCCTTGACAAAGACAGAATTATGGATTTTTTCACCATGCCAAGGCATTGGAAGAAGTTTGTGGCGACCATTTGGAAGCCTACGATAGGGAAGAAGATGTTCATGCTTCTGAGGCCGTGCGCCGATTTTTCAATAAGCACAGGGTCGTTTGTGAAAATAGACACAGTAGGCACTGACAGGAACTCTGAGATGACAAAACCTAAGGTGACGACTGCCGTAGCCCAGAGGGCTGTAAGCTTATATACCTCTTTGACACGCTTGTATTGCCTGGCCCCATAGTTGAAACCTGCAATAGGCTGCATTCCTTGGTTCAGACCCATCACAATCATTACGAACAGGAAGCTGATCCTGTTTACAATTCCGTAGGCTCCGAGCGACAGGTCTCCACCGTATTTTCTCAGTTGCTGGTTTATGAACAAGGTGACTATGCTTGACGCCGAATTCATAAGAAACGGACCCATACCTATTTCCAAAGAGCTTTTGGCTATTTTCCAATCCAATTTGAAAATGCCTTTCGGGAAATGCAGGATATTCTTATTGTCCATAAAATATTTCCATGCAAACGACAAAGCGAGCATCTGGGAGACGATCGTTGCAATTGCCGCACCCTTGATACCCATATCCAGACCGAAAATCAGAATGGGGTCTAAAATGCTGTTGAACACCACCGTGAAGATAGTCAGGTTCATGGCCTTTTTAGGATTGCCG
This sequence comes from uncultured Bacteroidales bacterium, assembly GCA_947253655.1. GTDB lineage: Bacteria > Bacteroidota > Bacteroidia > Bacteroidales > UBA932 > Cryptobacteroides. The sequence continues at coordinate 11,260 of CAMYAE010000011.1, read as the reverse complement.
GAAGCCCTGATGCAGTTGTTCAGCCCGAAATACAGGTGGGTTATCACATTGCCCAACAGGATTATAGACATATAGTCCTTGGCAAAAGGCAGAGTGTTTTCACTTGCCCCGAAAAAATACAGGATAGGCTCTATAAAAGACAATGTCAAGACTGCGAAAATAGTCCCGATGATGATGTTAAGAGCCACTTCGTTTGCGAGTACCCTATTGGCTGAGGTATAGTTCTTCTGTCCCAGAAGCACCGATATCATCGTAGATGCTCCCACTCCGACAAGGGTGCCCAAGGCGGTGGACAGGTTCATCAGCGGGAATGTGACCGCAAGGCCTGATATGGCGTAGGCCCCAATATCCTTGATATGGCCGATATATATGCTGTCCACCATATTGTAGAGGGAGGCCGCTGTCATTGCGATAATGCCGGGGACCGCATATTCTCTCAACAGTACCCCGACATTCTTTGTCCCTAATTCAACATGTGCGGCAGCATTGGACATAGGCTGCTACTTTGACGGTTTGTCCGTAAGTTGGACTTCAAATAAAAGCGGTGAATAGGCCGGAATGGTCTTGCCGCTGGACCGGGATCCATAGCCATAATCTGATACGAAGATGGCTACTGCCTTTTCGTTAGCTCCCATTTTGCTGAGCAGCAGCTGGAAGCCGGGTATAAGTGAAGATTTTTCACTTCCGGAGAAGCTGATGTCCTGATAATTCCTGGTCCTGTTTACTCCTACCGGCTTGTAGGACTTTTTGGGATTATAGACCCTATATGTCTTTGCAGTATCTTCTATGGTCGTGTCGAACACCTGCCCGTTAAGAAGACGTCCGGTATAATTAATATATATTGTCGTATCTTTTTCAGTGACAGGGGACGACGGGGCTTTCAACTGTTTATAGTAAAAGCCGGTTTTGGTGGAGTCAAGTCCCGGATATGTCCTTGCAATATACCTTTCAATGGAGTCTGTCTGATATTTCAGCATGTCTTCTGTAAAATCCTCAAGCTTGATGTCGTAGATTGTTGTCACAGCGTCCTTTGGATTTTTTTTAATGTATTCGGAGGCTTTTTTGTACCTCTTGTAACCCATAAGCCAGCTTGGAATCAGAGCCTTTCGCCTTTCTCCCTTTTTCATCCCGTAAATCATGTCATATAGGCCTACCGGCATATATTCTATGTCCATGTTCCATGTCTGAGGCCCGTAATAATGGGATTCGTTGTAGATTCCGAGCTGTTTTGCTATCCCCTCGTATGTCGTGGCGACAATCTCTCCGGACAAGGAGGAAGTGGTGGAGCTTATTCTTGCGAAAGGCTCTCCGTTGTAGGTCTTGCCGTTACCGGCCGTCTCTTCAAGGATATATATGCCGTTGCCGGCGATTTTTGCATCGGGATAGTTCTTTTGCACCCATTTTTCGAGATATTCTTTATTCAACTCGTTATTGGAAGGCGATACGTCTTTGGCACAGCCGAATGCTATTATTGACCCAAGAGCTATTGGCAGAAATCTGTAAATCTTTATATTTCGTATCATTTTCATAATTATTCGTTTGATATGCTTTCAACCCAAATATGGTAGGCAAGTGCAGAGTTTGCAGGAATCGTGCCTAAATTGCTTTTCCCGAATCCGTATCGGCCGGAAAACAGGATGATGCTCTCTTCTCCGCCTTTTGCTCCGAGCAATCCGTTCTTAAGTCCCTGTACGAGACCGCTCTCATCGAGGCTTAAAGTCTCTATTGCGAACTGATTGTCACCTGACAGTGTCCAGCCGGCAGCCTTTGCAATGCTTTCCTTGTTAGTGGCGAACAGGTTTGAGGCGGAAAGGCTCGGCCCTTTAAGCACGTAGCCGGCGTAGTAGAATGATATTGTCCCTTTTGATGTGAGTGAGTCCCCTTGGCCGGCCACCCTGACCAAGCGTTCAGAGCCTTTATTCCCAACCTTATAGAATGTGCTGTCCGATTTCATTTCGTTTGCAAGGAAGGTCTCTATGTTCTTTTCCTGTTTTGACCATTCGTTCTTAAGGCTCTCCTTGTTGCAGGATGCCGCAAAGACTGAAAGTGCAATAAATGCAATTATGTAGTTTCGTGCCCTCATTTCAAAAAATCCGCAGTTACCTTTCTTATATATTTTCTGGCATCTTCTTTTGTCGGAATATCTTTCGGAAAATAGAGTTTGCCTCCGGCGGCGAGTTCGTGTCCGCCTCCGTTGAAGCGTCTCATGGCCAGAAGATTGGCCGATAAGCCTTTCTTCGACCTTATGGACACTCTGTAATGGTCTCCGTCCTCTTTAAGGAAAATGCTCATCCTGACCTTTCCTATTGACAGGGGAATGTTTACGAAGCCTTCGGTTTCCCCGTCTTCCAAATCAAATTCCTCGATTATACCTTTTGTCATTATCATATATGCCACACCCTCCGGGGTTATTTCAAGATTTCTGTACAGAAGATATCCCATTGCCCTCAACCGGTTTTCCCTGTATTCATTGTACAGATTGGATATAATGCCGTTTCTGTCGACACCCGCCCCCAAAAGGGCAGCCGCCATATCCAAGGTGGTGTCATACACAGAATTGGCGAAATTGTTGGTGTCGGTTGTCATGCCGGTCATAAGGGCGGTCGCACACTCTTTCGGCAGTTTTCCGGCATCTCCTCCTATTTCCGGCATTTTCATCAATATATGGAAGAGGTATTCGCAAGTGGAAGATACTTCCGTCTCCGAAAAGCAAAGGTCAAAATGCTCCGTGTCCGGATTAAGGTGGTGATCAATCAGTACTTTCCTGCATTTCGCTCCGGCAAGCAAGGCTTCCATTTCATCCGTCCTTTTGAAAGAATTGAAGTCGAGGCAAATCAGAAGGTCGCTGCCTTCCATGTGCCTGCGTACTTTTTCCTGTTCTTTGCTGAAAACAAGCACCTCGTCATTTTCCAAATCTTTCAGCATAAATTGTAAGGAGGAGTTGATTTCGTTCGGGAAGACAGCCGTCGCATCCTTGCCGAGAGACCTGAGATAGTGCAGCATGCCGATGCAACTCCCGATAGAGTCTCCGTCAGGGTGTGTGTGCCCCGAAAGCGTAATGCACCCGGCTTCTGAAATCATGCTCCGGAGCCTGTCTATATATATTTTATCTATAACTTTCATCTATAAGAATTCGTGAAGTGCAAATTTACAAATTATATTGCATTTGATAAATCAATTTCATAACTTTGTCATGAGTTTGTAAATAATAAATTAACAAAATAATGAACGGAATAGTCAAAAAAATTGTCAGCGTGCTTCTGCTTATAGTTATTGCCGGCTTGGTGTACGGCATAGTGCAGAGCATTCAGCAGCCCGTAAGATTCAATAAGGAAAAAGGAGCTCGTGAGGCCGTTGCGGTACAACGTCTCAAAGACATCCGTACTCTTCAGGTAGCCTATAAGAGTATTCACGGCAAATACACTGCCGATTTCGATTCTCTTGCAATGTTCTACAACAACGGCAAGATGGATGTTATCATGCAGGTAGGCTCAAAAGACGACTCTCTGGCAGTGGCCAACACTGAAAACATAAAGAGGCGTAACCGCAAGATTACTCCTCAGGAGCTGTTCGAGCTGTACAAGCAGGGGCAGCATCTCGTATTCTCCATCAAGAATACGATTCCGGTAAAGGATACGCTTTTCCTGCACCGTACCGATTTCAGCGTGGATTCTTTGAAGTATATTCCGTTCTCAGGCAAGCAGCCTGTTGAAATGGATGCCATTGTCAAATTGGTATCCGGAGTCAATGTGCCTCTTTTTGAGGCCAAGATGCCTTACAAGGCCCTTTTGAAAGGTATGGATAACCAGTTGAGGATTAATCTGGATGCCGAAAGGGATGCCGGCGGTCTTTATCCGGGGCTTCAGGTTGGAAGTGTAACAGCTCCTAACAATAATGCCGGTAACTGGGAATAATATTCAAAAGATATCCATTCAGGTTTCCTTGAGTGGATATTCTTTTAAAGTGACGCAGGACGGTGTCGGCCGTTCTTCAGGCTGGTTAGGCTCTGACAAAATCTTCACCACGACTGAATTTCAAAGGAAATATGACGAGGTGGAGATTTCTTTGATGACACCCAAATGTGCATTGGTGCCTCTGCACTTCTTTGACCCCTCTTCTCCGAGAAAAGCTCTTGAAGATGTCGTAAAGTTGAGGGAGAACGATTATGTGGAATATGTCAGTCTTCCTTCGGCAGGAGCGGTCCTGGTGTATTCCAACTCTATTGACGAGTCTTTGTCCAAGGTCATTTCGCAGACTGTACTGACATCGGGCGGCAATTCTGTAAAGGTCTTGCCTGAGATGTATTATCTTCTGAGGGATATGCGTGAGGGAACCGATTACAACAAAATCTTCGCCTCTTATGCGGACAGTTACCTTTATCTTGCCATAGCACAGGGGAAGAGCCTGCTGTTGGCTAATGTTTTTGAGGCCGTTGATTTCACCACAGCCGAATATTATATTTTCCTTGCAATGAAGAAGTTGCAGCTTAATCCTGAGGTGTCCTCAATTACATTCCGCACTCCGTTGGACAATGAGCAGGAAATGTCTCTCTATCGGTATTTCAAGGCTGTGGAGGTGGTGTAATGCGTATTATCGGCGGCAGGTTGAAAGGGAAAGCAATAGGGGCATCGCCCGATTTCAGGGCTCGTCCTACTACTGATTTTTCCAGAGAGGCTCTGTTCGATATTCTCAATAATGAATATGAATTCGATGATTTGAAGGTCCTCGACCTCTTTGGGGGCACGGGAGCCATATCTTATGAATTTGCATCGAGGGGGGCAGGTCATATATGGTGTGTGGAGATGAATCCGCAGTATGCATCCTTTATAGCCAAAGAGGCACGAAAACTCGGCATTGACAATATCACTGTCATAAGGCATAACGTATTCGACTTCATTCCGTTATGTCACGAGAAATTTGATATAGTCTTTGCCGATCCTCCTTACTCTATTGAGGGACTGGACGAAATTCCCGACAAAATTTTGTCGCAAGATATTCTTTACCCCGGCAACTATCTGATTTTAGAGCACGGGGACGAACACAATTTCTCCAAACACCCTAACTTTGCCAAGGAAAAGGTGTACGGGAGGGTGCATTTCAGCTTTTTCATCAAGCAATAGCCGGAGATGCCTCAAATAATATATTCTGTCGTTTGCCTGACAAAATTTTAGAAAAAAGGCCTCTTGTGTAGGCCGGTTAGAAAATCAAGAAGTCCCAAATCGCAAGTTTGCGGTATGGGACTTTTTACAAATACCAATTTATTGGTATTGCCCGAATCCGTTAGAAACGTAAACTTTGCAAATAATTTGTGATGTTTTTCTATGGGCAGGTTGTTCATGTTTATTTTTATCATATCGGGCTTTTGTCAGGCTAATCTTTACGCTGATGGAAAATATCGTGGAAAAGTACTGGACTCTGCAACAGTATCTCCTGTTGTCGGAGCTGTCGTCAAGGTATGTAATACTGATATATGGGCAATTACTGATTCCGAAGGGAATTTTCAACTGCCAATGTTGCAGGGAATAAAATATGATAAAATAGATATTTCCTGTTTGGGTTACAAAAACTTTACAGGTCGTTTTATAGACAATCACACTTGGTATATCACTCCACGTTCTTTCTCAATAGACGAGGTGGTTGTAACAGCAACCGAAAGCAAAGGTCTTACGAGCGTATCAAGAATAGGAGAAGATGCTATCAGCCACATACAGCCATCCAGTTTTACTGACCTTCTTGAGCTTATTCCGGGAGGGCGTTCGCACGATCCTGTATTCGGATCGCCGCAGACAATAAATCTCCGTTCGGCAGGGGGATATTCTTCAACATCGGCTCTCGGTACCAAATTTATTATTGACGGAGTCAATATTGGGAACGATGCCAATATGCAGTATACTCCGGCGTTCAGCAGACTTGGTTCCTCATTTATGAATCAAGGAATGGACATGAGGACGATAAGCACCGAAGATATAGTACAGGTCGATATAGTGAGAGGTATCCCTTCTGTAGAGTACGGGGATCTTACAAGTGGAGTCGTGAACATAAAAAGAAGAAAAGGAGGGAATGATTTAAGGGCACGGTTCAAAGCCGATATGACCAGCAAACTTTTTTATGCGGCAAAGGGCTTTGAAACTAAGGACAATAACAGGTTTACGGCCAATATGAGTTTTAATATTCTTGACACAAGAATGGATCCGAGAAATCTCAGGCAGAATTATAAAAGAGCAACAGCAAGTCTGCGTGTAGGTAAGCAGTGGAATGATGAGAAAAGGAAATTTGCATACAACCTGAACTGTAGTACCGATTATACCGGCTCTTTCGACAATCAGAAGTCTGACAGAGATATTGATATCGGAGATAAAAGGGCACTTGAAACCTACAGGTCATCATATAACAGATTGCTGACAGCGACCAGTTTTTCCGTCAATTCAAAAGACATTGACAGGTTTTTCAAATCTTTTTCATTCAAAGCATCATTTTCAATTGAAAAAGACCTAATTGACAGGTGGAAATATTTTGTTGCTGCCGTTTCTTCACCGGTTTCCGTGTCAATGGAGCCGGGAGAATTTGACGCGATCAAAGTTCCGTTCAAATATGAAACTACGATGCAGATTGAGGGAAGGCCATTTTACGGAAGTATTACAGTATCTGCGGCTTTTCGCAAGAGTACAGGACGAGTTGAGCATAATGTCAATATCGGAAGCGAATGGAATATGGACAAGAATTACGGAAGGGGTGTTATATTTGACGTGTACCGGCCTTTCAGTCTGACGATGAACGTTCGTCCGAGAGCCTATAATGCGATTCCGGCCACACAGATGTTTGCCGGTTATACTCAATACAGACAAAAAATAAATTTTCGGAATTTTCGTCTGGAATCTTCTTTTGGTGCCAGAATTTCTGCGAAAGCCAACATAGGACATGACTACGTTATACAATTTAAACCATATATTGACCCAAGGATAAATATACGCCTGGATATGCCCTCGAAAACGATTTGGGGTCAAAAACTGGAATACGGAGTTTATGGCGGTATGGGGATGCACAGAAAATTCCCGACAATGGGGCAATTACATCCGGCCCCTATATATGAAGACATAGTTCAGTTTAACTATTGGCCGGTGGAAGATAACCTTAGAAGAATTAACCTGCTTGTGTGCAAGATTGATCCGACAAATACCGGATTAGTTTCGGCGAATAATATCAAATGGGAAATAGGAACGGATTTCAGTTTGAATGGATTCAGCCTTTCCGTCAATTATTTTATCGAAGATATGAAATCGGGATTCAGAAACAGTTCTAATTACACAAAAATCATATCCAAGGACTATGATGAGAGTGCTGTGAACAAATCCGAACTGACCGGGCCTCCGGACCTGAAAGACCTTCCTTTCCGGCTCGATACCAACCTGTTTGCCTACAGTTTTCTGACTAATGGCAGCCGCAATCTCAAAGAGGGCGTGGAGTTTACATTTACGACAAGACGTATTCCTGCCATTTCTACCAAACTTACTGTAAATGGGGCTTGGTTCAGAACACGCTATTCCAACAGCGTTCCGGAATATTATAGGCCAGACGCTATCATAAAAGGCAAGCAGTATCCGTACATAGGAATATACAATATAACGGAGGGAACTCTTTACGAATATTTCAATACTAATTTCATGTTTGACTCAAATATCAAGAAATGGGGACTGATATTCTCAACCTCTTTCCAATGCTTATGGTATACGAGCAGGGATGCCTTGAATCTGGATCCGTATCCGTTATCCTATATGGATAGGGACATGGAAATTCATCCATTCACGAGGGAATCCGCTCAAAACGGAATACTCAGTCATATGATACGAGAGTTTAAGCAAGGACTTTTTACAAAAGAGACAACCCCTTTCAGTATGAATGTCAATCTGAAAGTAATGAAAAAGCTTTATGGAGACAAGGTTTCCTGTTCCCTGTTCGTAAACAAGATTTTTGATATCAGTCCAGGATATATGCTTTATGGAAGGCTTATTCGTAGAAGTGTGTTGCCATATTTCGGAATGGAATTGTATTTTAAACTGTAATTTATGTCAGGCAGATTTCTATCAATATCATTGCTTTTCCTGTGCAGTTGCATGGGCAATATAGAGAAAAACATATTCTGTGACCTTACAATAAAGGCAAATGTGTCTGACGGTCGCAATATCGTGACGATGACAGTGGACGAAAGTCTTGCAGGCAGCATAATAATGAATCTCAACACCTCTCAAGATTTTGATTATCCTGTATTTGTCAACGGAAAAGGGGAAGTTAGGCTCTTGAAAGGCGTTTATATGATGGCCTTTGATGCAGACGCGACTTTTGAGGATGGAAGTACCGGAAGAGTTCGCTGCTCCCAGTATAATTCTCCTGACAAGACAATCAGTCTGACAGGGGACTCTGAAGAGATAACTCTGGAATTATATTATATCAACTGATGAGAATTTTTTTGAAATATATATCAGGACTATTACCATTTCTTTTTCTTTCCGGAATTTTATGCTCAGGAACAGACAGGGACAGCACGGATACAAATGTCCGTTCTGCCTCAGTGATATTGTCCTTTCCTTTTTCTTCTGATCTTTTGTGCCTTAAAAATACGGCAGGAGGCTTTGCCTATTCGCGTATGCCGGCGGTTTCTAAGGTGAGCATAGCCGCTGATTTCAGAAATGAAGAAGCTCCCTTATTATGGCAGGAAGGAAAGTCATATTATGGAGGGCGTTTCGATGCCATGTCGGTGCTTAGGCCAAACAAGACTACAGCAGTCAGGGGCGGAGCCTCATATTCAAGTGGAATTAAAAAGGAAGTTAAATGGAATTCCACAAGCGATTACGGTCTTCTCAATCCATATTTTCTGGCTGACTCGCTTGGTGGTGACCGCCGAATTGAGTGCTATAAGTTTAATGGAGCCTATGCACATACGCGTGGCAGTATTCTCTATGCTGCAAGCGGGAGGTACAGAGCATCTCACGAATGGGGAGAATACGACCCTCGCCCGAGAAATGTATCTTCCGACCTCGAAACAGGTCTTTCTTTGGGATACCTTTTCAGAAAATATGTTTTTTCACTCAGTGCCTCATTCCGAATATATAACCAGAATCAACACGTACGATTTGTAAATGAAGAAGGCTCCAATGCTATTGAATGGCACTTTACAGGACTTGGAAGCAATATGGCAAGATTTGCAGGCACAAATAATTTCGTAGGAACGAGGTATACTGGAAAAGGTTGCACTATTGCCGCCCTCGTCCAGCCGCTTATTGCCCATGGCTTCAATATCGGTGTCATTTATAGAAATATTTATATCAACAGGCTGCTTGTAGCACAGAATTATGCTCCTATTACCAGATTAGGACGGCATAACGCCGATGTTTATATATCATATAGGAGAAAATCAGGTAACTATACTTTCGGAGCAGAGGCGGCAGGATTCACTGAATTTAAAAGGGGCATTGAAAATGTAATCGACAATGGGGCAACAGGCAGTTTCTTCAAATTGGCAAGCCTCCCTATGTTCAAGTCGGATATGTCGGCAGCAAGGATTGCTGCCCTTATGCAGGCTGAAATAAAAAAAAGTACCCTTTTGTTTCAACCGACCCTAACCATGACAGGTAATCGCTCCGAATACAGGTTCCCATATAAATACATTTCCATGAACCGTCTTTTTGCAGATATAAGGACCGGATGGCTCAGACATTCGGGACAATGGCTGTTTTATGCAGAGTACAAGTGCATTTACAAGTCAGGATTAATGAAAAGCATATCTATAGAGGACAAGAATATGGACAAATCCATAAGGAGACATTTTGTCGAACAGTTTGAGATGGAGACGACAAATATGGTATCAAATCACATCACAGTCTTAACCCAGCGCACAATTAAAAATATTGGATCAATATCAGTATCTGCTAATTGGGAGAACAGATTCTTTTTATCCGGCATAAGAGGGAATATTGTTAGAGCCTCCGTCTCGTTTGTTTTTTGAAACCTTATTTTTAAAGTATAATAATTATGAAGAAAAGTTTAGTATTTATTTTTGCACTATCCGTTTTATTCGGATGTACTAAGACCGAGCCTGTAGTGCTGACAGCAAGTCCGGATAAATTGGAATTCGGTGCTGCCGGTGGAAGCTCGGAGTTTGTAGTTGATGCCAATTTCGAGTGGACTGTCAAAACCGATGGTCAGGACTGGTACTCGATCTCTCCACAAACAGGTACAGGCCATGCTACAGTAAAAGTGACTGTACAGCAGCATATAAAGTCTGCCGTGAGAAGCGGTTCGATTTCTATAATCAGCCGGGACAAAAAGATTTCGCTTCCTTTGATTCAGGCTTCACCGGCAGTTCCGTCAGAAGCGGAGAAAGTGTCTGAAAATGTCGGTTTTGCGGGAGGTGAAATCAAGATTGCGGCACCTTCGGGATATGAGTTCAAAGTCATAGTCCCCGAAGATATGTCATGGCTTACAGTTCTTTCCTCCAATCAGGAAAATATCGTTCTTAAAGTTACAGAGAATCCTGGAAGGAGTGATAGGAAAGGAGAAATATCTGTTACCACGACTGACAACAAGCCTCTTAAAAGTATAAGTTTTGTTCAATATGGTACCGCTCCAAAAGCAGGAGAACTACTTATAGAAGAAATATTTTTCCAAGGTAATAAAATAGGAGACACAAAATATAATGATGCGACTTTCGGCGACCAGTATTTTATACTTACAAACAATTCAGATCATGCTTTTTATGCCGACGGCGTTCTGCTTCTGATAGGTGAGATACTGTCAGGTGCCTACAAGACAAACGTATACTTTATTTATCCTCCACAGGATGACTTTCTTGGGGCAAGCGACCTCTTTGCAATTCCAGGTTCAGGAAAGGATGTGTTGCTTGATGCCGGCAAATCTCTCGTGATTGCAATAGCGGCTCAAAATTTCAAAGAGAAACTTCCTGAGACCGGCTGTGATCTGACCAAGGCTGATTTTGAGATATACGAAGAATCAAATCCCGGTATCCCTCAGAAAGATACGGATAATCCTGATGTTCCGAACATGGTAGTATGGAGAAAGAAGTCTATGAGCTACACAATCCTTCATCAAAGAGGATTTTACGGGTACGCTCTTGCTCTTCCTCCTGAGGGAATGACGGCTGAGACTTTTCTTAAAGATTACAAATGGAACGACAAGAAAGTTTTCACATTAAATAAAGCAGAAAGTCAGATAGATGCCTATAAAGTGCCTCAGGCTTGGGCTCTGG
>CAMYAE010000010.1 GCA_947253655.1 uncultured Bacteroidales bacterium | reverse complement strand
TCCGAACCGCCTTGCTCAGACTGACGCTCGTCGAACGGGATTGCAAAGATACTCACATTTATTCAACTTCCAAACTTTTTTATGAAAAATATTGAAAATTTATTTTCTGGAAGTGGTAAAGGCCATGAAAACAATGGCGGAGAGGCAGATTACCATATAAAATAATATGTATTATGAACCTCATATCCGGCAATTCTAATAATTAGGGACACACAATACGTTCTTAAGTCGTATTGGGACAAGAACGGCAAGTATACAACGAAATATTAGCTATAAGATAAATAATTCCTAAAAGCTAAAAAGGTATCTGGGACATTGCGGAATGCAGCCTATCAACACTGTCAAACGACTGAGTGGGAATTTTGGCAGGAATTGTCTTGATTTTATTCTGAGTACGACTAACTGAATCAATCATCATCTTAATATCTTCAGGGACTCCCGATAATTTAAGTGCGAAAGGTAAATCTGAAGGAGTTTTCATTAGCTGAATATAAAACTCCTCAATAAAACTTCGAGCAGAGAATTCTACCTTTGAAAAGTCCAAAGTTATTTTCTCCTGATTGCTATTAATCAAAAAAGTTTCAGATCTCGTGCCCTATCACGAGATTTGAGATCCTTCGACATAAGTATTTCTGTAATATCAAATCTCATAACACTCAAAAATAAAAATATAATATAACTTCAAAAATATATTATTTTCGTAAATTTGGGTTATGGGAAAAATTAAGAATGTCGTATTTGACCTTGGAGGGGTCCTGATTGACTGGAATCCAAGGCACTATTTCAAAAAATACTTTGCGGACACAGAGGAAATGGAATATTTCCTTAGGGAGATTTGCAGCCCCGGGTGGAATACCCAAATGGACGCAGGAAAACCATTCGAAGAGGGCGTCCGCGAGTTGCAGGCAGAACATCCTGAATACTCTGAGGCAATCGAGCATTTCTGGAAGCATTGGGCTGACATGCTTGGAGGCCCGATTGAAGAGAGTGTTAAGCTACTCGAAGAACTGAAAGCGGAAGATTACCGTGTTTTTGCACTGACCAACTGGTCGGCCGAGACTTTCCCAGTGGCTTTGGAGAGATACGATTTTCTGAAACTTTTTGAGGGCATAGTCGTGTCTGGTAAGGTCAAAATGGCAAAGCCTGACAAAAAGATTTTCCAATATCTGCTCAATACATACGAAATAGACGCAAGAGAAACAGTGTTTATCGATGACAGCAAAGCAAATATTGCGACAGCGAACTCTCTCGGTTTCCACGCCATCCATTTCGACACAGCAGCAAATGTCCAGAGTGAAATCACAAAATTGAAATAAATCCAAATCCAAATCGCAACTAGTATAAGCCTCTAAGGGAAAACGACACAACATTTTGTATAAAGCGGATATTTCCAAGACCTCTCTCTGGTCATACGAAAAAATTACTACCAACCTAATCATAATCGATTAGGTTGGTAGATTAATTATATATTTTCTTCTTGTTATTCAGATATTGTATAAGAGTAAAGTGCAAAGGAATTGACACTTGGGAGCGAGAACTCGATTTCACTCTTTTCCGTGGTTTTTACCGTCATGCGTGAAGCTTCGCCAAGCACCGGTTCTAGTCTGACTGTTCTGTTTGCAGGGAATGCTGTCTTTACAAGATTTTTTGAAAATTTGCTATACTCCCTCAGCACAAGGATATACCCCTTATTACCATTAACACTCTGAAAACCCGTCCATGATGAGCCAGAAGGCTCTTCTCCAATAGGCAGAATGATTCCTTTGTGGATTGCAGACTGGTGCTGACCGTATTTCTTTACGACCGGTGCAAGAGACAAGGCCTCCTGCGGCAGGCTGCTCGGCTCGAGCCAAAATAGTGGCTGGGCAATCATTGTGATAGCAAAAAGGTATTTAATATCATAATTGATTGGAGCAAATTTGTCATCTCCATATTTGTCAGTGCTATTCCACTTATTGGCCATCTCAATCAGAAGATTCTGAGCCGGAACAAAGCGGGAAAGATTCCACAGATTTCTAAGTGTATGGAAAGGATAGTAATTCGGCATCAGATGCTTTGCGGCACGATGTGAATACCTGTTCTCAACGAAGATTGAGCCATAATCGGCGTGATAGAGAAATCCCAGACGCTTCCCGAAAGTTACGTCCAGATTAAAAATCACTTTTCCGGCAGTCTCTGACTTGATTTTTTCAAGGAAACTGATATAGTTTTCCTCTGCTTTCTTGCTAACAATCTGCATTCCGTCAATTTTGAAATAGCGGATGCCATATTTGCGGTAGATATTTATCACGATATCCGCATCCTTCTCCCAACCTGCGAAATCATTGACCTTCGAAGGATTGAACCATAGTCCCAGTTCAATGTTCTTGCTCTTGGCAGATTTGATAATTTTGCTCCAGCCATTTGGAAAACGCTCCTTATTAGGCTCCCAGTCATCCTGGGTCCAGCTGTCCCATTTTTTATTGCCGGTTTTCATTGCCGAGCCAAGCGAAAGTCCCTGTTGCCAGCCGTCATCAATCTGATAATGCCTTATTCCATATACAGAAGCCGCTTCTAGTTCTTTGAGAATGAAGGCTTCGCTGATTTTGCTATCCCTATTGCCGTCGCCCCAGGTATTTGACATAATCATATCGTCCCTTTCAGGAACATACGCCCTGCAAGAACGCTGATACTCCAAAATTGACTTGTAGCATTCGTACTCTCCCTCGCCGAAAACTCCGACAATCGAGCTGTAGCCTCTTGTCCATTTGTCAGGAGTTATTAGAGCGTCCGAAAGACCTGTACCAAGCATTGAAATCTGCCCGAAATTGACCGCATAGTCAGCGCCAGGATAGTTCAACTGTGCAAAAGCAGCAGGGGCCTCCTTTATGAAGAATAATCCCTGTTCGGCCTCAAGGCTACGTGCAATCATCACATTTCCCTCATAAAAGTTGGTGATGTATGCCAGGTCATTACGTCTGATGACCATATTATTATTCGCATCGGTCTTGTCTGTCAGAGCAACGCTTTCCGTCATCCATTGTCTCCCGGGCATATCCAAGTTCTCGACAGAAACGATATCCCCCACTTTTGCCCGCTCCCTGATATTCTCTTTCGTCTTATAATTGAAGTCATCCGGCCAGTTCCATTTGGCAGAAGACGTTCCCCTGAAATAGTAGTCTGCCACAACTGCCGGACTCTCAGGATATATTCTGAGGATCCGGCGAACTTCCAGCGAGCCTAGCCTATATGAAATCTCTATACATTTATGGAAAGGCAGTACGTCTTTTTTCTCTTCATCGTAAATGCGGTATTGAGTACCCTCCGTGGCGGTTGCCACACCAGGCATCATCAGGTCAGGACGCACAGGGTCCATTCTCCAGACCTTTCCCGTCCGTTTATTGGCAATTTCCAAGGTGGCGACATTACCGTCATTCCAGGCATATGTACGCCTTATTCTTGAATTTTCAATTATAAGGTTGTTACCGTCAAGCGAAATGCTGCAGTCAGTCCTGCCGTCAGGCTTCGCCGAGACAAGCAACGGCAAGAAGAATAAAGTAATTGAGATAAGTATTCTGTTCATATTTGTTATGGGGCACATTTTAGTAGTCGCCCTTTATATCACTGATTAAAAGGCGCACTTCCAAACGTAATCACCGCTTGAAAGTACGCCAACGTAAACTATAAAATGATCTATTTAGATGATTGGTAGAGAGCATCCGCCCTCTTTTGCCGATCAACGATAATTCTTCCTAAATCCCTGGCAAGAGCAATATCATCGGCATTGGTTGAGGTTACAGCGTAGCCCCAATCCCACTGGCTGAAATAATAGGTCATAGGATAATTCTCCCAGATTCCATTATCGCGGTAGAAATTGATGTAGACGTATGCTCTGTCTCTTGCCCAAGGCTCATACCACTGATAGCCTTTCAGGGCTCTTATATTGGATTCGAATTCCATTCCCATTCCGTTCTTCTTGGCGAATTCGAAAGATGTCTGGATTGTAGGCACCTTAGGGTTATCCTTCTCAAAAGCGATATTTGGCTGCAACCAGGCGACATCGAAACCATAGGTCCTCCACTGGTCACGACCACCGGCCGTTGAATACGGAATCCAATAGAAATGATATCCCTCAGGTTTGGAATGAATGAATTTTGCCACATTCTCGGCTACCTGAGTATAAGCCAAGTTGTTCCAGATAGCCTCACGAATCCAGTAGAAGCCCGCAAGTTCTAGATTCTCGAAATTGGTAGCCTTCCATTTTGCGAGGAACTGATCAATGAACCAGGACTCGGCAGCAATTCGGTCAGCTATTTCGTTGAAGTCCATTACCTTGCCATTTAGAATTCCCCAGTCTGTCTGTTTCCAGACAGGGTCAGGCAGTGCATAGATAATCTTCCTTTTACGGACAGGCTGGCCAATCCTTTTGGCAACTTCACCAATCTGTGTGTTGAGTGCGTCCATTCCACGTCCTTTCGTAAAATGGACATTGAGCAGCCACTCCCATTCGGTCTTGGTGGCAGGGGTCACGCCAGGCTCGCTTGAGTCGGCAAAAACGTGACCTTTTCCATCTTTTACCTCCATAATCAGGAAACCGTCAAACAGCCAATCCTCCTTCTTTGTCTCCGGATCCACATAACTGACATACGGAGCACTCTGCGTAACGGTCCACACTTGCCTCGACTCGCTACCGTCGTAGATAATAGGGACATCAGCCGCCTTTGCTGTAAGCAGGGTAAATTCTCTACTCTCTTCTTCCGGCTTGATGTACGAGTGCCCAAGATTCTTCTCGGTCTTGCTGCACGCCGTAGTAGCCAGAAGTAGAGACAGCAGAATTGTTATTGAATAATATAATTTGTTCATAACTCTATTTTACGATGTCGTATGCCCTTACACCAGCGCCACCGACCATAAAGTATAGAATAACATTGCCGTTGGAGAGATACTTGACATCAATACCTCCATATAGCATATCATCCTGACCTAATGGTTGAGGGAATACAGGTGATTCGTAAACCACGAAGTTGATACCGGCAGCCTCTCTTTCAGCAGATGTCATTGTAATTGCATTTGGATCTGTAATATCCAAAATTCTGAAATAACCTCCCTTTGCAGTACCGTTCTTAACTATTCTATAAATTACAGCATACTTCTTTCCATTCATATCAAAGCATTTTCCACCGGCAAACCCGCCATATGTAAATGCTCCAAGATCCTCGTACTGGAAAATCTTCTTATCTGTCCCCTTGAAATATGAAATCTCATTCCTGTCTCCAAAGATATATCCATCCTCCACGTGATTACCAAGAGGGAATGCGAAACCTACATTTCCGAAAGGACCATAAGTAGGGTGATATGAGTTTGTAGGATTACCATAATCAATTTTCGTGAAAGATTTAAGCGCTTTGTTAAGAATTTCCGCCCTGAATACTACTGGGGTCTTAGCATTTCTATATACAGGGTAGAAAATAACGGCATCGCCATTCTTGATATCACCAGTAGCCGAAATCTGGGCACCATTGAAAATATCTCCATCAGAAGTATTTGTTTGCTTGGGAAATAGCCCGGAAGGAATAAATTGGGTAGCCGGAGTATAGCCAGGTATCGCTATCTGATAGAAGGTGGTTTGTACTCCTGCTTTTGTTGAAATTCCGGCAATGACCTGTCCGGCATCATCCGAAGCCCAGCGAGTTAGTGTGTTATTCTTTCCATTGTTTCCAACATAAGCACCAGAAAGTGCATCATAATATAATACATCCTTAATCGTTCCTGCTACAAGCAATGAAATAACATCTTTATGATATGCCATTGACCTGAGAGCGCTGCCGGTCTGATCAGCAGCCATTGAAGTCTGAGGGATTTCAAATCTCTGAACGATCTTAGAGAATCCAAGTCTTGAAGGGTCATTGACATCGAAGAGGAGGCTGCTTTCGTCCCACTTCATATTGAATTTGTAAGTCTTCCCCGAAGTTAAAGTGATAGAAGGGGCCTTTGTGTCTGCGGTTGCCACTGTTGTACCGTCCGTCTTGACGAGCTCAACAGAGAGGGCAGGGAATGCAGCACCAGCCTTTGGAGCATACCAGCCGTAGAGAGACATTGTTGCACCAGATGCAAGATTTGCAGAAGTTGCAGGGAATGTCAGCTCTGTAAGTGTAGTAGCTGCGTCAGTGTATGTCCCGGTAACAAGGTCGTATGTTGTTCCGTTCCCGTAAATCTGGGTCTTTGGCCATGTAGCGTCAGCTGATTTAAGCTTGATTTCCTTGATTGCATCCAGAGCCGCAGAACCAGTATTTACAAGATTCACATTGAAGAGC
Organism: uncultured Bacteroidales bacterium; assembly: GCA_947253655.1. Classification (GTDB taxonomy): domain Bacteria; phylum Bacteroidota; class Bacteroidia; order Bacteroidales; family UBA932; genus Cryptobacteroides. The sequence continues at coordinate 68,340 of CAMYAE010000010.1, read as the reverse complement.
GAACCAAGGCAATTAAATGCTACCGGCGTCTCGGCAGGAAGTGCAGAAGCGTCAAGATCAGCCTTGAATGACATCACTAAATTGCTCTTAGGGTCTCCATTAAGAGAAGCATCAGAAGAACTTTGTGCCAAAGTTACTGTCGTTCCTGAAAGTGTGCCTCCATATACTCCGTACAGTGTAAATGCTCCGGTAATTTCTGCCGGTACTGTTATTGCAAATCTTGCGCTCTTGAAGTCGGAAGAAAGTTCTGCTGCAGTCACAGTGTGCTGTGCGGCAATGTTTTGAGTTGATGTGTGGAACACAAGGTCAACGACATCGTTTGCCTCCCACTGGAAGTCAGTCATCAGAAAGGCTTCATCTCTTTTCAGAGCTACCTTTGTGTCAGGAGTTACCACCTTAAGAGCTATTGTTCGGCCCTCAGCAGGTGTTTCTTCATTGTATCTTTCATGGCTGCAGCTTGAGAATGTCAAGCCAAGAATTGCAGCGGCTAGTGCTAAAATTGAAAAATTGTATTTCATATCCATAAATTTTCAGGTTAATAATTACCACGCAGCTTCATCATCGAGAGGGTCGAGTTGATATCCGGATGCCGGTCCTGTTAGCGAGGTATTCGCAACATACATGATGTTTTCTGAGAATGTAACTACATGGCATACTGGAGAACTGTACTCCATTTTACCACATGATAAAGTTTCTTTTTTCATAATGCTTGCTTTATTAATTTGATTTATAATTATTTGACAAGTTCAAAAGCCTTTACTCCACAACTGCTGCACATCAGGTAAAGAATAACATTTCCATTGTCAAGTTTCTTGACATCGAGACCGCCCTGAAGAGCTTCATTGTTACCATAGAGCGGAGCAAAAATCTCAGACTCATAAGCCACGAACTTAATACCTGCTGCTGTTCTTTCCTCTTCTGTCATTGTGATTGCGGCAGGATTGGTTATGTCCAGAATCCTGACAACAGCACCCTGACCGACCATAAATCTTGCAATTGCAACGTATGTCTTCTGATTCATCCGGAATACTTTTGCAGCGAAATGACCGCCGTAATTGAATGTACCGACATCCTCATATTTGAAGACTCTCCTGTCTGTACCCTTGAAATATGAAAGTTCATTTCTATCACCCATAATGTAGCCGTCAGCTACCTTTGGTCCGACCGGACAGGCAATTCCTACATTTCCGAATGGCTTAAGTCCCTCTCTGAACGGATTGACATAGATGTACTCCACCAATTCAGGAATCAGATTAGTGTTATTGCCGTTTACCACGGAAAGTCTGTAAGCCATAGGATTCTTTCCGAAGCGCTGAACCGGATAGAAAAGAACTGCATCCTTATTGATGTCACCTGAAACTACAATCTGCCCACCTGAAGAAACGGTACCGTCACTATTGTTTGTCTGATTGACTGTGAATCCGGAAACGACAAAATTCTGTTCATTACCAGGAATTGTAATCTTATAATATGGAGTAACGGCCCCCGCAGCAGCTGAACGTCCTGCAACGACATTTCCCATATCATCAGAAGCCCATCTCGTAAGAGTTTGGGTGCCTCCTCTATGCCCCTTATATTCAGCCGTAAGGGCATCATAGTACAGGACATCGGTCTTTGTAAGGACTGAAAGCACTTCATTGTTGTTCACAATAGCAACAGAAACAAGACCGTCGGCAACCTTGTCGGCTGCATTCGGCATAGTTTCCTGGCTCAACGTGAATTTCTCGACAACTTTGGAGAACCCGAGATTTTCAGCCTGTTTCTTGGTCACTGTGACTGTGTAGATTACAATCTCTCCATTCTCCCCCTTTACCTTTATCTCAACAGGATTAGTAAAATCGAGTGCGGTGCCGGCTGTGTATTCCTCGAATACTGTTCCGGCAGAAAGTCCTATTTCCGGGATAAGTCTGGTAACATCTGTTTTTGACGGCACGATGACATTGATTTGCTTGCCGTTCATTGACACGACAGCGTCAGCAATGCCCTGGAAAGCAAACGAGTCGATACTACCTGCGCTCAGCACTTTGCCTTCCTGTGTCAGGACAATCTCTGCCCTCTTGTCCGAGCCTTCAACTTCCACAATCACAACTCCGTTACGTGCAGAGCCGGCATTAGGTTCTGCAACAATCTTGTCGCCATTTGCGGAGAATCCTGTTCCCTGGACTGTAATTTTGTAAGGCGCTTTTTCAATTGCCTTATTTGTCATAACACCGTCAGTGTATGTAGCAACTGTCTTGCTTGCATTAACAACTAACTGGAACTCTCCACCTTCTACTTTGAAAGCATATTCGGTAGGAGATACGGACAACTTATATTTAGTTGCCTGTTCTACTTTTGGCTCCGGCTTGCAGCCAAAGAAAGGCACTGCCAATATGCAGCCTAAAAGAATACTTGAAATAATGCTGTGTTTCATAATTATTTGGTTTGATAATCCGGATCCTTTATAAGCTTATATGCCTTGATACCTGAGTTACAATACATAAAATACAAAATCATATTCCCGTCAGGAAGCGGCTTAACATCTATCTGTGCTACCATTCCGACATTTTCGCGATAGTCACTGTTGATCCTGAAAAGTCCTGATTCGTAAGCAACAAACTTGATTCTGGCAGTTTCTCTTTCAATCTTGCTCATCGCAATAGCCTCCGGGTTGGAGATATCCAGAATGTTGAAAGCACCGCCCAGTCCGAGTTTGGCTCTGCCTATTGCAAAATATGTGGCATCGCTCATCACAAACACTTTTCCACCGATTGGCCCGCCATAAGTATACTGGCCGAAATCTGCCTTGTCGAAAATGTACTTGACACCATTCTTGTGATACCCGGCCTCAGTACGGTCACCCAATATGTAACCGTCAGCCACTTTCGGTCCCAGAGGAATACCGAAACCGATATTACCATAAGGCTTGTCAAGAGACTTGTCGTATTGATATTCAATGAGTTTTGGAGACTCTGAGGAAAGTGTACCGTTGCCTTCGAAGCCCCAGCGGAACACCTGTGAAGTCTTTGCATTCCTCCAAATTGGAGTAAATACAACTGCGTCTGCCTTGGTATCTCCATATGCTGAAAGCTGCGCACCGTTTCCGTACATTCCTTCTGCCGGATTAGGAGCGTTGTACAATGTTACAGGAGAAGCATTTACGTCGTCATAAGCCAAAAGGAGCATATTGCCGCCATTGTTCGCCGCATTTGTGCAGATAAGTCTGCCCTTCGAGTCGGATGTTAGCCTGTTGATACTCTTTGCACTACCCCAAGTACCAAGCTGCCGGCCGGTGAGAGCGTCAAAATAGAAGAGGTTTTTCTTCGTAAGCAAAACGAGTTTGTCTCCGCTTACCGCTATGGACTGCAAAGAATTTGCGACTTCGCCAGTAAGGCTCTCGTGCCTGATTTCGAACAGTTCCTCAACGGAAACGAATCCCGAACGCGGTACAGCCAGCTCGGCAATGACTGTATATGTTCTAGGGTAATTGTCTGTCCCCTTGACAATGATATTGACAGGAGATGAGAAATCAGTTGGCTGGTCCGGAACAAAGTCCACCAATTGTGCGTCCTTAGAAATGATAATATGAGGTACAAGAGTTTTGAGGTTTGTGCCTCTCGGAAGCGTAACATAGATTAGAGAATCACCTAGCGAAACTTCTCCATCTGCATTAGAAAAATAAAATCTCACGATACTGCCTCTCATCGGATCTTCCCCATAATAAGTATCAGGCAGGCAAGACTGCGACAACACTATTGTTACAAGTGCCGCAATTATCGCTATAAAACTAGATTTCTTCATAATAGATAATTATTCCAGAATAAGAGTCCACATTTTATTATTGATATTGTCCTCGCCCCACTGTCTTGCAACAGCATCAGCAAGGTTCCTGGCATTATAATCAAGTTCAGTCTGAGGGTACATATACCTGTAAGGAATACGTCCGCCATTGCGGTTTGCCGTACCTATATTGAATTTTGGCCATCCCATATCCGTATTGGCACCCTTAGGATCAAATCCTCTGATACGAGTTCTTCTGTGATTGGCAACTGCATCCCAGTGGCTGTTGCCGAAATATCCTACCCAACGCTGTATGCAAATTTGCTCCAATGCCTTGTTTGCATCATATTTGACAGCACCGGCAAGGAATTTATTGATTTCCGCATCAGGGATTGCGTAGAATTTGCAGGAGCCTTTTATACCATTATTATAATATGTTTCAGCATTTCCTGTTATCCAGCCACGCACTACGGCCTCTGCCAATATGAACTGGAGGTCGTGATAGGACTGAATCAGATATGGCTCCACGATTGGATTATCTACATATCTTGCATCCAGTGCAGAAGTGGTCTTTTCCATAGAGGCCATTTCTGTACTCAAAAGACCGAAAGGTATGCTCTTATAATTCTCAAACACATTAGCATCCAAATCCTTAGGAACTGCCGGGACATCGAAAAACTTGAACAGACGAGGGTCGTGAGTTCCAACAAGAACATCACCGAATGTATTTGACATTCTCATTGGAGTCTCGCCTTTCCATCCGCCATAGAAATAATGTCTCTGGCCTTCGATATCATAATATTTGAAAGCCGCATTATCATCATTGGAAGTCATAATAGGATATTTCGTCGGGTCAGCCATTATCTTGCGGAACTGCCCGATAACGTCAATATCCGGATCCCCTGTCTTAAGCGACAATGACATCAGCACTTTCAGGCGATAGGTATTTACGAACTTTTTCCATTTGAGGAGGCTTCCGTCGAAGATAATATCACCGTCAATGCTACCTGTTGCAGGGATAAGTTCATTGGCAATCTCAAGCTCGTCAAGGCAGCCCTTATACACTTGCTTCTGGGTGTCATACTTCGGATAATATAGCCCCTCATCGCCTTTCATTGCCTCTGAATAAGGAATATCTCCCAACTTCTCTGTTAAAGATATTAAAGAATATGCACGGAAGAAATGAGCAAGTCCCTTGAAATATGCAGGAGCGTTTACTCGTGCAGCCTCCTGCTCCATCTTGTAGGCATTTCTAACTGCGGAATAACCGCCATAAGAATACCTCTGCCAAAAATATGTAGCCTCATCGAGAGTACCACCAATTGTATAGCTGACATAGTATTGTGCAGACATCTGCCCTGCATTGTCACCCTGTAGGGCTGACCTCTGGAGATATGTGAAAAGCAATACAGGCGGTACTTCACCCGGCTTGTTCGGATTTCTCTGCAAACTCGCAAAATCCTTGGTACATCCATTCCCAATCATGGCTAAGAGAATCGGGAACAATAAAATATATTTAATTCTATTCAACATAGTCGTAATCATTTAGAAGCTGAGTTTTACATTAAATCCGAACATCCTCGGTGACGGTCCCTGACCGTTGTCTGAACTCCCTTTATCCGGGTCTGTATAGGGAACATTGGTGTAAAGCCAAAGGTTCTGACCGATAATTGCTACGTACAGATTATTGACTTTCAACACATTGCGTAGCCAGTCAAACTTAAAGTTGTATCCGATATTGATTTCACGAAGTTTTACAAAAGTGTTGTCATACATATTGACTTCAAAAACACCGCCGTAGTACTTCTGTACCCAATCATAATATTTTACAGGCACGTCATTCGGAACATACTTTCTGTCATCATATACTACATTACCGTATGCGTCTTTTATCACCTCCCCTGAAATCACCTTGTCACCGTTTCCAATCCAAGGATTCTCACGACGTCCCTCAACTGCCGATTCGAGTGCGGTGCCACGTAACATCATTGTTGAATGCTGATAGTTGTAGATGAACCCACCGAGACGACCGTCAATCTGAACAGAAGCCTGCCAGTTCCTGTATCTGAAATTGTTGATGAATGAAAATGTCAGGTCCGGGTCAAGAAAACCGCCACGCTGGTTCTTTGTGGCCCATACAGGCAGACCATTTTCATACAGGATATTTCCGTTGGATGAACGCTCAAATACACGACCTCGCCAAGTCCCGATTCTCTCCTTTTCGCGGTAGAACCCAAGATATTTGGTTTCACCCGGTGCAAGTTTCCACAGATAGTCTTTCCAAAGACCAAGATTTATCTGAGATGACCAGGTGAAGCTTGTAGTCTCTATCGGTTTACCATTTATTGCAAGCTCATAACCTTTTGTAACGATCTCACGACCATTAATCTGGCGTTTTGAATATCCGGAAGCAAGAGAAAGAGGGACAGTAGTAATCATATCGGTCACACTCTTGCGGAAGTATGCAAAGTCAAAGCCAAGTCGGTTGTTGAAGAACCGTAGATCTGCTCCAATCTCATAAGAGTCCTGACGCTGTGCCATCAAGTCATCAGCATAGAGTGTCGAAGGATATGAAGCCATAGGGGTATTGTTGGGGGTAAATGAGTTGATAGTATAAACAGCTGAATTCCAATAAGGATCAGTGTCCTGACGGCCTCTTGCCCAAGATGCCCTAAACTTTGCAAATGTAATGAACTTAGGCAGTTTCACAATTTCATTGATGATTGTACTGAATGAAACAGACGGGTAGAAATAGGAGTTATGGTTGAGCGAGAGTGAACTCGACCAGTCATTTCTGGCTGTTACAGTAAGGTAAACAGCCCTTGCATAATCAATCGTACCGGTGAAATACAAGCTGTTCACAATTTTCTTTGTCCTGTCGTTCGAAGCTTTGATTTCGCCAACCCTATTGGAAAGATTGAATAGTCCCGGAAGAATGAGACCATCAATTGAGCTGTCCAGACTATCGTTCGTAAGCCTCCGAGAGCTTCCTCCGCAAGAGGCGTCCACTCCAAACTTGTCATTAGCAAAACGCTTGTCAAAGCTAAGGAGGAAATCATAGTTCATATCCAGATTGTTGCCCTCAGTCTTTGAGAAAGCTCCGTTTGAATCGGTGCCAATCATATTGTTACCGATATTCTCGCGATATTCAGTATTGGTGTTGGTGTAGGCAAGATTCGCTCTACACATAAGGGAAAGATAATCTGTGAAATCCACGGTTGCTTTAACCCAGCCGACAATTTTATTTCTGTCATACCACTGTGTCCTCTCGTGCAACTGCCAGTAAGGATTATTTCTGTTTTCGACCCAGGTTCTCTGCTTGTATCCCTCCTTGCCCTCAACCCAATATTTTCTCAGGTCATTCATAGAAACGTTTGCCGGGAAATCGTGGCCTATAATAAGCATATAGTTCTGCCAGTTATAGTTAGAAGTCTCATAGTTGTCCGAATTCAAGTTGTTGAAACCTACGCTGGCATCAACTGAGATTTTCTCGTGGAATTTATATCCCCCGGAAATCTGGACATTATTGTTGATGAGATCAGTATTTGGAGCCTGACCCTTCTTATAAATCTGGTTCAAGCTCAAACGGAAATGCCCCAAATCATTGTTTCCGCCGACTGAGACCGTGTTGTTGGTTGTAAGTGAAGGTCGTAGAAATTCCTTTATTGGATTCCATGAACGTGTAACCCAAGGAAGCGGAACAAGTTCACCGGTATTTGGATCAACAGGGCTGTTGTACTGCGGATATTCGACATAACCGCTATCAGTTTCAGGGTCCTTGACATTTAGTTTCGGTCCCCAAGACTTGAATTCATTGTCAAAAATACCGGCACCGAGACCATTCTTGTAGGAATACTTGCCGTTCATGCCCTGACCGTAGCTGGTCTGATATTCAGGAATCACAAGATAGCCCCCCTGGAACATCGTATTTGAGCTCAGGTCAATTGTTACTCCACGACCTTTGTCTCCGCCCCGTTTGGTGGTAATCATCAGCACACCGTCGGAACCCTGAGCCCCATAAAGAGCCGCACCGGTAGCGCCTTTGATAACGTCCACAGACTCAATATTTTCAGGATTAATAGACCATGAGTCATACCCTGGGACTCCATCAACTACAATGAGAATGTTTTTTGATCCTCTAATTTTAATATCCGGTGCGTCAAATGTTCCCTGCTTATTGAAAATTGTAAGACCGGCGACCTTACCTGTAAGATTGGACATAAGGTTTGAAGAAGGGACCTGCACGAGTGCGTCGCCCTTAACTTCCTGAACAGAATATCCGAGGGCTTTCTTCTCTTTCTTGATACCGAGAGCCGTAACTACAATCTCATCCAGCACCTGATTATCCTCTCGCATCATAACGTGCATAGGTGTCCCTGATGTGCTTGCAACCTCGACTGTAGCATATCCCAAACTGGAAAATTCGAGTACAGCTCCAGAGTTCACTGTAATTGTGAAGTTACCGTTTATATCAGTAATCGTACCATTACCCTGCACGCCTTTCTCTACAACGCTGGCAGCAATTACCGGTACCCCTTGATTATCGACCACTACTCCTTTGATCTGCTGCTTACGCCTTTCCGCTGACTCCTGCCGGTCTGACGAGGGACGGGCAGACGATCTCTTGACGAGGTAGAGCTTGTTGTTGTTAATTTCATAGTCTAAATCTGTGCCTGACAGAAGTTCGTCCAGGACCTCGCGAACCTCTTTCTGCTCAGCATTGACAGACACCTTGCGGCTTAGGTCCACAAGCTGGTCGCTGAATATGAGCGACATCCCAGTCTGACTGCTGATTGCTTTCAGTACTTGTTCGAAAGGTACATTCTGGTAGGATAGGGAAACTTTCTGAGCGAATATGTTGGTAGTAAGCAACATAAGCGAAACGGAAAGTACCAAAAAGATTGAAGTACACCCTGTTTTTTTCATTTAAACATTTATTTAAGTATCAATTTCGGTGTTATATACATAATAGTAAACACACAAGTCATAGATAAGTATGACTCATGAAGGTTAAAATCTTATTATTTTTCATAAAAATGGACATTGCCGCCGTGAAGAATCGGCTAACTACTATGCATTGCAGTTATTGCGACAATAATTTAGTGAAAGAAAAGACAATATCAGCCGGATCTATCTTTTCATGGACACGATATAGCCTTGATTTCCATCATCAGTGAACCTGATATCAGAAACCTTTTCCAAGTCCTGAAGTATCATTGATACGTTGGTCTTGCTCGTAGATATACTGAATTTGTACTTGAGCAATGAAGAATCCGAATATATAAATCTTACATCATACTGTCTTTCAAGTACTTTGAGAATTTCCGACAGAGGCGTACAGTAGAAATTCAGTGCCCTTGAACGCCAAGCAGTGTATGGGCTGAGACTTTCCACATTCTCCACTTTGCAAGTCCCGCTTAACTTGTCATATACTGCATTTTCATAGACATTCATAGCATAGAGGTCAGTTTTTCCGTTCATCAATGTAACACTTCCTTCTTCAAGTGTCACATTGATGCTATTATCTTCTTCGTATGCCTTGACATTGAACTTCGTGCCGGTTACCTTGACATCAATATCACCCGCATGAACATAGAATGGACGCGAACGGTCTTTGGCGACTGAAAAATAGCCTTCTCCTGCCAATGAGACGTTGCGTTGAAAAAGTCCGAAATTCTTTGGGTATTCGAGTTTGGAACCGGAATTAAGCTGCACGTGAGTGCCGTCCTGAAGCACGAGATGTACCTGTTCTCCGTATGGAACCTGAACACTTGCGTAAAGTGCAGATTCCATTATTCCTGAACGAGTTACTACAAATGTCAAAGTCCCGGCCAACAGCAGGAATGGAACGAGGGCGGCGGCGACGAACTTGAAACGGAAACTGCGGACTCTGCTGTGCAACCATGAGGTAAAATGCATTCGCATCCTATCGCTTGGCACATTCTGGGCCTCCCACTCTTCAATGGTTTCATCATTGAGCATATAGGCTTCCCGGTCATAACGCAGAGAAAGATATTCCTGACCTTCTTCTGTTGCAAACCACGCAGCCACATCTCTTGCCTCATCAGGTGAAGCTGAACGCGAAAGAGTGTTATCTATTATTTTTCTTTTCATCTGCAGTATTCTGTTTCGGTTTGAGTTTGATTTTCTTATTAATAGAAGCAATGGCGTTCTATCCTTCTGTTGGCCCTTTGGCTCAACTTCCATATAAACATACGAAGTGCCGAAAAGTATTATGTTGTTATGTTATTTAATTAAAAAATTCACGATAAAAGGTATAAAGACCATAAGTTTGTCAATTTCCGCCCTGAGCATTTTAATAACCTGCGAGTAATGTGATTTAACCGTATTGACAGAAATATTCATTTCCTCTGCAACCTCGCTATTACTCATCTCTGTCTCTATTTTCAGCATGCACACCTTGCGTTTTTGTGGCGGAAGATTGCAAATTAGATTGTAAAAATGTTTTCTGAAATCTGCCTTTTCGAGGTCCTTCAGAAAATCCGACTCCATTTTCCGGAATGACTGAGCAATTTCGTAGTTTTTCTGGATTGCCAGATTATTGTGCCTGATTTCATTCAGTGTGTAATTTTTCAGAATTGTGAAAAGCAGATTTTTTATTCCTTTATGATAATCAAATGTTCTTCTCCCTTCCCACAACTTCATAAACGTATATTGCACAGCATCTTCAGCAAATTCCTCTGACATCAAGTACCTTGAAGCCATCGCGTACAAGTACTTGTGGTAGCACTCGAACACCAAGGCGAATGCCTTCTCGTCCCCCGAACGGAGCCTCAAAAGCAATTCATAGTCTATATGAGAATCGGGATTCTGCATCAATAGTGTGGTTTTACAACAAATATACTATATTTTTCGTCTCATTTTACACATAATAAAGCAGCCCTATAGAGTTCTTATACATTTCTTTATTTATCTCCTCAAAATTGTTATTTTTGTAAAGTGAGCCTGGCAGGTATTAGTTGAATGCATTATTCCGATATTGCTTTGTGCCGGTGCTTGAATTGGGCAAATAATATTATAGCCTTAGTGCGGTACCACTCTACAAGACTGAGGCTCAAAACCAAACAGCATAATTATGAAAATAAGAACAATTTATCTCTTCATCATTGCCCTGTTGTGCGGGCTTTCAGCTTTTGCCCAGCCTAACATCATTCCGCTTCCAGGCAAAATTATTACCCAAGACGGGCTTCTTGTCTATTCTCAAAAGGGTACGGTTTCTGCCGATGCCTCTCAGGCGGCTCGTAATGCGGCTGGGTTTATGAATAATGAGAATCTATTTTGGCCGAATACGATACTGAATGTTGATAAGAATCTTGCAACTGAAGCATACAGACTGGCTGTGTCCTCAGAGGGCGTAAGAATCGAAGCATCGGACTATGCCGGGTTCTTCAATGGCAGCAGGACACTCGCACAGCTTATCCGAAATCAGGAAAAAGGCACGCTGCCGATTATCACGATTGAGGATGCCCCTTGCTTACGCTGGAGAGGGGCGATGCTTGACGTTGCAAGACATTATTTTGATATAAAATACCTGTACAAACTTGTGGATGTGCTTTCCGACCTTAAGATGAACGTATTTCATATTCACCTTACCGATGACCAGGGCTGGAGAGTGGAAATCAAGGCTTTCCCGAAACTTACGGAGATCGGTGCCTGGCGTAAGGCCCTCGGTTGGGATTTGGAGCGTGAAAGCGGTAACAGCTACCGTGCTGACGGACAATATGGAGGTTTCTACACTCAGGAAATGCTAAAGGATCTTGTTGAGTATGCCGCTCAGCGCAACGTGACAATCGTTCCGGAACTTGATTTTCCCGGACATTCGACTGTTGCTGTTGCAAATTATCCTGAATGGATAAAATGTGATATTGAAGGGAAAACCAATGTTTATTGCCCGGGACACGACAAGAGTTATATATTTATCGAGAAAGTTCTGGACGAGATATTTGAAATTTTTCCTTCTAAATATGTAATGATTGGTGCTGATGAGGTTAATCTTTCCGCCTGGAAGAAATGTCCGAGATGTCAGGCCATGATGAAAGAAAAGGGATACAAGGACGAACGCCAGCTTCAACATATGTTTGGCCGTAAAGTGGCCGCATACTGCCGCCAGAAAGGAAGAATGCCAATCGGGTGGGATGAAATTATTGACGGAGAGGATGAGGTCCCTGAGGTGGCTGTAATGATGAGATTCGGCGATGCAAGAGGTGTTGGTGTGAAAGTCACAGGACAGAATCGCGAACTTATTAACGCAAAATCGATAAGCAATTATTTTGACTATTCGCAAGGGCCGAATGGCGAGCCCAGGGCAATTGGGGTCAGTGGAACTTGGGAGCGCACATATCTTGCGGATCCTATTCCTTCCAATATTGCTCCCGAAAAGCGTAAATATGTGCTCGGAACAGAGGGGGCGCTTTGGACTGAATTCGTTCCTAATGAAGGCCACACCGGATATATGATTTTTCCTCGAATCATTGCTCTGGCAGAAGCTGCTTGGACTGCAACATCACAGAAGAACATCGACGATTTCAGGCTCAGGCTTAACAACTATCTCCCTTATCTTGTCGAAAAAGGGATTAGTTACCGTCCTGACGGAGGACTTCTGAAAGTCGCTGAGAATAAGGGAAAGGCGACTGTTACTACCCCTATTCCTAATGCTAGGATATACTATACTCTCGACGGGAGCTACCCTACCCGTGCAAGTAAATTATACCGTAAGCCGTTCAAGACAAAATATATTCGCAATATAAGAGCCCTTGTTGTCGGGCCTCAGGGTAATGAATTCCCGGTACTTGACAGGACTCTTGGAAAGCAAATTGAAGAAATTAATGCTCCGAAGGCGAATGGCGGCAGTCCTGAGAGATATATGCTGGATGACGACTTCAATACTTTCTATCGCTCTGCGGCAAATTTCGATAAGGGCAATTCTATTGTCGTCAAGTTTGCCAAAAGCACAAGACTTAACGGAATCAAAGTGGTGACAGGTCAGGGAAATAATGGCGGAGGAAAGGAATTCATCACAAAAGGAAGATTGCAGATTTCATACGACGGGCAGAATTTCAAGGATGTTGCCGAGTTCAAGAACGGAGTTGCTGAGGTAAGTTTCAAGCCTATCGCAGTTAAGGCTGTACGCTTTGTCGCTGACGAGAATGTCAATTCCGTTCTCCGTGTAAGGGAAATTTATTTGCGGAATTATTCCGAAAGAGAATAAGCCGCAACAAGTATAAATTTCTTGATATAATCCTCGGCTTCGAATCTCGCTCGAATATTTAAACAACTTCCAAACTTTTTTATGAAAAATATTGAAAATTTATTTTCTGGAAGTGGTAAAGGCCATGAAAACAATGGCGGAGAGGCAGATTACCATGCCTACAAAGACATTGAAAGTCAATGGCTCATGGAACATAACGGCACCTATCAGAATGGCGGTAACGGGCTCGAACACTCCGAGCACGGAAGTTTTGGTCGCACCTATCAGTCTTATGGAAATTGCCAATGTCACCATAGAAACTATTGTAGGGAAGACAGCTAACCCAATAATATTGCCCCATGCACAAAAACCTGCGACCCCTTCGAGAAAGTGCCCTCCCGCAGCGAGATGATGAATCAGGAAAAGCACAGAGCCTATCAGCAGCACATAAAATGTAAGCACGTTGCTCGACAGGCTCTTTACCGACCTGTTTCTATTCAATACTATATATATGGCATAGGCCAAAGCTGAAACAAAGGCCAAAGCGACGCCTAACCTGTTGAACGTCCCGCCCTCAGGCTTGCACAGGATAACAACCCCTAAAAATGTAAATGCGATTGCAAGCCAGACCTGCCATTTGGGATATACCTTCATAAAGACCATAATTATCGCCACTAAAGCAGGATAGAGGTAGACTATTGTGGTAGCCTGCCCTGAAGGTATGTACTTATATGATTCAAAAAGGAACAGGCTGCTGCAACCGAACAAAAGCCCCATTATCGCAAGTACTGCCAATTGGCTTGCATTAATTCCGAACTTTTCTCTCCTAAGGGCCAGCCAGCCGCCCATAATGACAACAGCTATAATGTATCTGAAAAACAGCATGGTGTCCACAGATACGCCGTTATCCAAAAGTGGCTTGGCAAATAGAGGGTTCATACCGTAAGTAACCCCTGTGGTTATGCCGGCCATATATCCCCAGAATGTGGAAGATCGGTCTCTAAGCATTGCGTACGAAAGTAATTATCGCGGTTATATCATCTTTGGCGAAGCTTTCCTGCTGCCCTGTAGCAAGGTTCTTGATATTGACAGTGCCGGCAGCAACCTCATCGGTCCCCGATATGGATATAAATCCAATGGATTTCTTATCGGCATAATCAAACTGCTTTTTCAATTTGGAAGATTCAGGATAAATCTCGCAGGCGACCCCATTTTCACGCAAAGACTTCACTATAGGGAGTATATAAGGCAAAATCGCGGAATCCATATTTGCAAAAAGCACTTCGGTAGAAGATGTGAGCGACCTCGGGAACTTGTCAAGACCTTTAAGGACATCATAAATCCTGTCGGCTCCGAAAGATATACCTACTCCCGACATACCCGGAAGGCCGAAAATTCCTGTCAGATTGTCATAACGACCGCCTCCGCAAATGCTTCCTATTTCAAAATCTCTCGCCTTGACTTCAAAAATAGCCCCCGTATAATAATTCAGCCCCCTCGCAAGGGACAAATCGAGTTCAACGTGCTGGCAGACACCTGCGGCATCAATAAGACCGAACAACTCCTCAAGCTCATCAAGACCCCTAAGTCCTATCTCAGAAGCTATTCCCGAAGCGGACTTGCCATTCATCATAGCACGCATCAGCTCAATTTTCTCCGAATCGCTTCCGTCAAGTTCCAGTATCTGCACGATTACGGCTATCGCCTTGTCGTCCAAGCCTTTCTCCCGCATTTCAGCCTTAACGGCTTCCAAACCTATTTTATCCAACTTGTCTATGGCTACAGTAATGTCAACGACCTTGTCGGGAACACCGGCGATTTCAGCTAAGCCCGTAAGAACCTTGCGGTTATTTATTTTTATAATGACATTTATGCCGAAAAGGGTAAAAACCCTGTCGACAATCTGCACCAGCTCCAATTCATTAATAAGGGAATCGCTGCCGATAACATCTGCATCACACTGGTAGAATTCACGGTAACGCCCCTTCTGAGGTCTGTCGGCACGCCACACAGGCTGAATCTGGTAGCGTCTGTACGGGAACGCTATCTCGTTCCGGTGCTGGACCACGAAACGTGCAAACGGCACTGTCAGGTCATATCTGAGCCCCTTTTCGCAGATATTCTTAGTCAAAGCCAGATAATCAAGACCCTCATCACTTTTATAATCATCAACGTCAAGCCCGCTGAAAGCATTGCCCGAATTGAGTATTCTGAAAAGGAGCTTGTCCCCCTCTTCCCCGTATTTTCCAAGAAGCGTGGACAGATTTTCCATTGCAGGAGTTTCTATCTGCGTATAGCCGTATGTCTTGTAAACGCTTCTGATTGTGTCGAATATGTAATTCCTTTCGGCCATTTCCTGCTGGCCGAAATCTCTTGTGCCCTTCGGTATTGACGGTTTCTGTGACATATTATTCTGTTTTGTAACGCAAATTTAACAATGTTTATATTAATTATTCTTACTTTTGCCAAAGTTCCATAATTATTATAGAAAAATTATTAAATACATATTTCTAAATTTATGAAAGACTTTGTTAAAATGACCTTGGCCGTAATCTGCGGTCTGTTCATAATGGGAATTATCGGCATTATCCTATTATCGGGCTTCATCGGAGCCCTCGCATCATCGAATAGTGCGAAACCGGTTCTTCCCCGCTCAGGCGTGCTTAAAATCGATATGAGCAAAATTATAATTAAGGAACAGGCCTCAACGACAAATGATCCTACGTCGCTCCTCAAAAATAACTATATAACCCCAATCGGTATATGGAATGCAGTACAGGCCATAAATACGGCGGCAGCCGACCCTGCCGTCAAGTTAATATACCTTAAGACAGACGGTGCATTTGCAGGAATGGCACAATTGGAAGAGTTCAGAAAGGCTCTCGACAATTTTAGAAAAAGCGGAAAGGCCATAGTGTCATATATGGAAAGCCCTACCACAGGCTCATACTATTTAGCATCCGTTGCCGACAAGGTGTATATGTCATCATACAGCGGCAGCGGTCCGATGATTACCGGAGTTGCAACCCAGATGTTCTTCCTAAAGGATATTCTTGACAGATTCGGAGTGAATGTGCAGCTAATCCGGCACGGAAAATACAAATCCGCAGGTGAAATGTTCATCAAAAATGCTCCAAGCAAGGAAAATCTTGAGCAGACTCAGGAAATGATAAACTCAATTTGGGAGTCTATGGCTGACGAAATTGCCGAAAAACGCAATATCGAGAGTACGGCTCTGTCGGCTTTGATTGACAATCTCGCACTGGAGAGTCCTCAAGACATGATTGAACATAAGCTTGTGGATGAATTGGTGACCAAAGATGAACTGAAAGAAAAATTGGCCGTACTTGAAGGCGAACAATCTTTCAAGTCGTCGCGTCTGATAAGATTCTCTGATTACGTTACAGCCAAAACGTCTCCTAACTATAAGGCCAAGAAGAAAATAGCCATAATATATGCCGACGGCGAGATTACTGAAAATGAAGATATCAAGGCCATTTCAGGTGATAGATTTGCGAAGATAGTTGCAGATGTAGATGCCGACTCTTCCGTTAAGGCTGTCGTGCTGAGGGTATCATCTCCGGGAGGCAGTGTGCTTGCATCGGACAAAATCCGGAAACAGCTCGACAAGCTCGGTAATGACAAGCTCCTTGTGGCATCTTACGGCAATTATGCGGCTTCCGGCGGGTATTGGATCTCTAATAACTGCTCTAAAATTTTCAGTGACAAGACCACTCTGACAGGTTCTATCGGTGTTTTCAGCATGATTCCCGACTTTAGCAAAACCGCAAAGGATATACTCAAAGTAGGTGTGGCCAATGTCGGCTCGAACAAGCATAGCGATATGTACAGCCTTATGAAACCGTTGGACGAGAAAGAACAGGCATATATCCAGAAAGGGGTTGAAAAGATATATGAGGAATTCGTAGGCAATGTGGCCGAGGGAAGAGGCCTTAGGACATCCTATGTGGATTCCATAGCACAGGGAAGGGTCTGGACCGGTGCGGATGCACTTAAGATCAATCTTGTAGACGAAATAGGTACCCTTGAAGATGCTGTCAATTATGCGGTTGCAACCATTGACGGGACGACGGATCTTACCAAATGGGATGTGGCGGCATATCCGAAGCCTATGACTGAATTTGAAAGTCTCATGGCTGCTTTCGGACAAATGAAGCAAGAAGAAGACGTGCTTGCAAAAACGCCTTTCAAGAGCATCGTAAAGACATTCAAAGATTGGAATTATCAGACATCGGAGCGTTTCTACGCCAGAATGCCTTACGAATATTCAATAAAATAATTATAGTTGTCTGATCCGATAAACGGCTTTGGTGTTTTCGGTAACTTTGACACCTTCGTCAATTCTCAGACATAAAAGAGCTTGAACATGCCGGCCTACATTGGTCGGCATTTCATTTGAATGCGGAGCGATCTTCGCGGCTGGAGCAGTAGAGACCTTGCCTCCTATAAGAACGACAGCTTTTTCTTTGTCAAGAAGCGAAAATTTCAAATCCACAAACAAATCGCTGAGTTTTTTCCTGCCTCCCAACCCAAGAGGACGAATCCAGTCCCCGTCTTTCCATACGCTTAGCAAGACCGGCAGAGGCAACTTGTCCGCATCCCATATCAAAGTGCCGGGAGTAGTCTTTGCAGAAAGGGTATTTTGCCAATCCAATCGCTCCACCTCAAATCTTTTTCCGTTGAAATCATAAAGTCCGGAACCTTCTACCGCAATGCAGCAATCCCCCTCCTCAATAGATCTGAATTTATCAAGAATTATCGGTTTTCCAGAAGAGGCAATCCTGGCATCCCGCACTTCGGCAATGATAATTTCATCGCCGCTCGTGACGATTCTGTATTTTTCATTATTGAAGATTTTACCGGAAACCGTCCCCTCCCCGCATATCACTGCCGCCAAAGAGTCTGCCGTATCTGTCCCGAAAGCATATTCATCCAATATTCTGAAAAGCAGGTATTTCCAATGCGAATAAGACAGCAGAGAAGCCGTATTCAGCCTCAGTTCACCGGCTGCCTCCGCCGTGACGATATTTCTTCGACGCGAATAATAATATTCATCGGCTATTGAGTCCACTTGAGAAAAATTCCGCATTTCCTTTGAGAATGTCCGCAGAAAAGAGGGATTTATTTCTTCAAATACCGGAAAGACGAGGTGCCTAAGTTTGTTCCTCTTAAAACCTGTCTCGTCATTGGTCTTGTCGTCCCTATATTCCGGGCCGCTCTTGCTGAAATACTCATCGATTTCAGCCCGTGTAAACTCTAACAGAGGACGTATCAACCTTATATCCCCATAATCCTTGACAGGCAAGCCGGAAACAAGTTTCATACCGACAATCCCTTTAATGCCTGTGCCTCGCAACATATTGAGCATCAGAGTCTCTGCATTATCGTTAGCGTTATGGGCAACTGCAACCGCCGATATGCCTTTTTCGTTGCACAATTTGCCGAGCCATGTATACCTCAACTCCCTGGCTGCCATTTCGATACTTATATTTCTCGAAACCGCGTATGCCTTCGTGTCGAAACGGGTTGTGTTGAATGGGATATTATTGACTGAGCACCAGTGCCTAACCAAGGCCTCATCCTTATCGCTGTCAGCCCCCCTCAGCGAAAAATTGCAGTGGGCGACTTCAAATCTGACAGGACATGACGAATGCAGGAACAAATCCGCCATACAGACGGAGTCCCTACCCCCGCTTACTGCAAGAAGGACCGTTCCCTTGTCAGGAAACAGTCCTCTCAAAATTTCGTCAAATCTTTCCTGCATTATTTTTTCGATGCAAACGTGTATGTAAAGCCGAACTGCAGGGCCTCATAGAACTGTATCGCCTTATGCCCTTCCGGATATTTTTCGGTCACGACCAGAACCCTGTCATCATAAATAAGGTTCGTAATAAGGTTGAGTGAAAAAAACTTGGCCACTTTCCACATAAACCTGTTATCCCAGTTTACCCTGATGTTTTGAGGATTGTCAAGATAATTGGAGAAGAGCATCAGTTGGGTGGAAGCCTCGAAATTGTCATTGACTCTCAATTTGGCGTCCGCAGTTAGCTGGGCACCGAATTCAAACCTTGCAGGACTATAATAATTTCCGGTTATATAATATTTGTTATTAGCGTCTTTTTTGTCCGGATATTCGGTTTCATCCTCATACTTACTCTTCCTCTTCATACCGTAATTCTTACGGAGCTTTTCGTTGCCGACTACCGTAAAGCCACCGGTAATAGGGGCAAGGTTGACTGTAAGCCAATCATTAGGTTTCCAATCAAGACCAAAACCCAAAGAAATAATCGCCGGAGCAAATGCTGCGGATTTCAGAATTCTGGCATCCTTCCACTCCTTGACGGTTATATTGTCGATATCTGCCGGAGCGGATGGCACCGGATAGGAATATCCCTGGGTAAACTGGCTCAGAAATGTAAACTTTGCTGTATAGTTCAATGATTTTGCCGCCTTGTATCCAGCAGTGCTTTCCAACAGGATACGGTCCTTGTTTTTCTGGAGAATCGGTTTATCCTGAGAATAAAGCAGGCCATAATCAAGTTGCAGACGGTTATTCCAAAACAGGTCATTCTTTTTATAGTTTGCATTTCCGTCAACGTATGCACTCAATGCATAGTTGTTGTAACCTCCTTTCGCCCAATTGGAATACATGCTCTGGATAAAGTTGAGGTTGGTCATAAGCGAATTTGACCAATATACAGGCTTCGGAGCCTTCACCACCTCTTCAGGAGCATCCGCAATGGCGGCGGCTGCCTCTGCAACGGCCTTTCGTGCATCATTGGAGTCCTGAGCGTATGCCTTTGTCCCTATTATTGAAACTGACGCAATGGCAATGAATAAATAAATCTTTCTCATAATCATAAATATATTTTAATAAGATATTGCGAACACAACCCTCTGCTTTGAAGGCTTGCCTGAATAAATGTCCTTGCCCTCCTCCTGCACGACATAACTGTCCACAGGAATACATCTGATTGTGGCCTTTGTCTCATCTTTTATCTTCTGCTCGGTCTCGGCAGTGCCGTCCCAATGACAGAGCAGGAATTTGCCTGTCTGAATCTTCTCCTTGAATTCATCCCAGCTGTCGCAGCTCTCCACATTATTCTCGCGGAATGTCAAGGCTTTCTCATATATTCCTTTCTGAATATCATCCAATAGAGATTCTATTGAGTTTTCAAGACCTTCAAGAGCAACGGTGCTCTTTTCGAGGGTGTCGCGCCTGTGAACCTCCACAGTGCCGTTCTGCAAATCTCGAGGGCCCATGGCCAACCTAACAGGGACGCCTTTCAATTCCCATTCGGCGAATTTAAATCCCGGACGCAGGGTGTCCCTATCATCTATTTTAACGCTATGTCCCTTGCTCTCAAGGGCTTTTTTAAGAGCATCCATTTTTTCAAGAATTGCCGTATGCTCTTCGGCTGTCTTGAAAATAGGTACCATGACCACCTGTATAGGGGCGAGAGCCGGAGGCAGAACGAGACCGTTATCATCTCCGTGAGCCATTATAAGTGCTCCCATAAGACGAGTGGAAACACCCCAGGAAGTAGCCCATACATATTGCTGCCTGCCCTCCTTGTCTGTAAACTGCACATCGAAAGATTTTGCGAAATTCTGACCGAGGAAATGGGAGGTCCCGGCCTGTAGAGCTTTTCCGTCCTGCATCATAGCCTCGATTGTCAGTGTGTCCAAAGCTCCTGCAAATCTTTCGTTAGGGCTCTTGTGGCCGACTATCACCGGCATTGCCATATATTTTCTTGCAAAATCGGCATAGACATTCACCATTTGCACAGCTTCGGCCTTAGCCTCTTCCGCAGTGGCATGTGCCGTATGCCCCTCCTGCCAAAGGAACTCTGCAGTACGCAAGAACAGTCTCGTGCGCATCTCCCAACGTACAACGTTAGCCCATTGGTTGCACAATATCGGGAGATCTCTCCAAGAGGTTATCCAATTCTTGTAGGTGCTCCATATTATCGTTTCCGATGTAGGTCTGACTATAAGTTCCTCCTCAAGTTTTGCTTCGGGGTCCACGACCACTCCCTTTCCGTCCGGGGAGTTCATAAGGCGATGATGCGTCACCACTGCACACTCCTTTGCAAAGCCGGCGACATGCTCGGCTTCCTTGCTGAAAAAAGATTTCGGAATAAAAAGCGGGAAATATGCGTTCTGCACCCCCGTTGCCTTGAACATATCGTCCAAGATTCGCTGCATCTTCTCCCAAATGGCATAGCCGTAAGGCTTTATAACCATACAGCCCCTCACGGCGGACTGTTCCGCCAAATCCGCTTTAATTATCAGATCATTATACCATTGCGAGTAGTTTTCCGATCTTTTTGAAATATAATCTGCCATATTTAAGATTCGTATTTTTGTTTTTAATAAATATTATTTTTATCCTTGTATATAATAATAAGGTACGAATATTGCATTTTGACCTATTTAGCCGCATAAAGCGGCAGACAAATATACGAATTATTATTAATTTTATTATAGGAGATTCAATTATGAAAACGAACATCACTCTTTGGCTGACGGCATTGCTTGCGGTCTCTGCGTGCGGTTCATCCGCACAGTTCGCTTCATCCGGACAGCAATATCAGGACGGAATCTACTATAGACCTAAGACCGGAAATACAACAGTGGCTGCAGTCTCCGACGAAGAATTGCAGGCACTTGTAAATCAGACCAAACAATCCGAAATCTATCTTTTCAACGATTCCGGCCGGGATACTATTATCGTTCCGGACAACAGGTCTGTGCAACTCAAATTCAACAGCGGCAATAACACCACAGTTACGGTCTATGACACCAACCCGTCTATTGACCTGTATTTAGGCTTTGCCCCGTATGCCTCATGGGGATATTCAAGTATCTGGTCGGACCCATGGTATTATGATTCATGGTATTGGGGAAGTCCTTGGTATTATTCCGGCATATACAGCCCATGGAGATACTACGACTGGCGTTGGGATCCATGGTACTATGGCTCATGGGGCTATTACCCATGGTATTACGACTCATGGTACGGTCCCGGCTACTGGGGTGGCTACTACAGAGGATATTACGGAGGATATTACGGCTACTATAATCCTTGGTGGGACGGGTATTACGGCTGCTATGACCCTTGGTATGGAGGATATTACAGAGGCTACTCCGGGACAAGAGAAGATTTGGGATATGGCAGAAGCTGGGGTTCACGCGATGCCGTCACAAGGAGTTCCAGGGGAGATCTTATGGGCTCATACAGTTCTACGGTACGCAGATCCGGCGGCAACAGCAGGCTAAGCACCAATCCGGCATATCGCCAGGGAGGACAGACATCATACAGGAGGGTGGCAGGAGGAACTGCCTCAAGAACATCTGCCACATTGACAGACAGAACAGGTACCTCAACAGTAAGAAGGGCTCCAGGACAAAATGTCAGCCGAAGCGGCAGCGTCCGCAATTCGACAGGTAGCTCATATAGCAGATCTTCGGGCAATACGACTGTCCGCAGAAGCCCGTCAAGCGGCAGCTCTACTTCAAGGAGCAGAGGCAGTTACAGCGACAGCTACCAGAGAAGCAACAGCTCTGCTTCCTACCGCAGGCCGTCATCATCAAGCGGTTCATCGTCCGGATACTCAAGAGGTTCCGGTAGCTATAGCAGATCAAGTTCATCAGGTAGCTACGGTAGTTCATCAAGTTCGTCCGGAAGTTATAGGAGGAGTAGCGGCGGAAGTTACAGCGGAGGCGGCTCATCATCAGGAGGCTATAGCAGGAGCAGTGGGGGAAGTTACAGGAGTTCATCAAGCTCGTCATCATCATCGAGCAGCTCCTCTTCCGGAAGCTATAGCAGGAGCAGTGGCGGGAGCTACGGAGGAGGTTCGTCTTCAAGCTCCGGTGGCGGATACTCCCGTTCCGGTGGAAGCTCCGGTGGCGGATACAGAAGGTAACCTGAACCAGGCACAATTACCGTTTACAAAAACAAGAAAATTATTGAAATGAACAAGATAATTACAGTTACTGCGTTGGCGGCTACTATATTCTCCGTTAGCGCTTTTGCCCAAAACTCTTCCGATGCTTTCAGGTTAAGCAACAACAATTATTACGGCACTGCCAGAAGCATTGGTTTGGGAAATGCCGTGACTGCATTGGGAGGTGATTTGGGGTCTATCGGACTGAATCCGGCAGGCTCTGCCGTCAATAACTTTACCCAATTCACTATAACTCCGGGGATAAGCATAATAACAAGCAGCTCACAATACAACGGCAACCCCTCCGCAAACGGGGCTTATGATCCTGCAATAAAAAACAGCAAGACGAATTTCATAATGCCGAATTTCGGAGCCGTCCTCAATTTTGACACAAAGAGGAATGGAGGTCTGAAAAACATTACCTTCGGCTTTGTGGGCAATGCCAGCAACTATTATATGGATAATATGGTTGCCGGCGGAAGCACCGACAAGACTTCGTTTTTGGGCGAACTTGCAGCTTACGCCAGCGACAAAGGGCTTGACGCGGCAATACTCGACAAGGCTGACTATATCAATTCCGTATATCCATACACCTGGGACGCCATAGTCGGTTACAAATCCGGCATGATAGCCACATTCGGAGGCTCGAATACCCAATACGTGGGAACGACAGAAAAAATATATAGCGGCAACAAAATCGAGACAGCAGGCATGCTGGATCAGAGATACGGCAGGGACCGCAGCGGCTCAAAATACGATATGTCGTTCAATGTAGGATTCAATTTCTCCGATATGTTCTACATAGGTGCCAATCTGGGAATAATTACGATTTCTTCTGACTTTGCCTCATATTATAAGGAAGCAGCAGACCTCAACAATCCTAATTTCGATATAGAATTCGAACAGAACGGAGGTCCCGTCAAGGTCAGGTTCAGCGATTTCCGCTTCCGACAGACAATCAGGATGAACGGCAGTGGAGCATACGGGAAGTTCGGTTTTATTTTCGTGCCGGTTCAAGGGCTGCGTTTCGGAGGAGCAATCCAGACACCGACTTCAACTTTCATCAGGGAAACCTATCAGTGCGCCGGAGACACACATTTCAGCAATTCGAATTTTGACAGCCAGGCAAAGAGCACGGAGGGCACCTATGAATACCGGCTTATTTCACCTTTCAGGCTCAATCTCGGAGCTGCATACACTTTCAGCAGAGGTCTGATAAGCGCCGACTACGAAATGAGCGATTACAGTTTGATGAAATTCAAGGAAAGCGACTACAACTATTCCGACAATTTCGCCGATGTGAACAATGCAATTAAAGACAGTTACGGGATCTCGCATATGCTGAGACTCGGCGGAGAGTTCAAAGTCACTCCGGAATTTGCACTAAGAGCCGGCTACAATCTTTACACACCTGCCGAAAGATATATGGAGGACGGAGTGAAGAAAGTTCCTAAGGCTTATTCACATTCATTTGCCGCAGGCTTCGGCTATAGTTCAAAGGAGTCGTTCTTCTGCGATCTTACTGGCAGATATATGATAAAGGCGAACGAATACTTCTACCCTTACGGCAATTATATAAAGGACACCGCATCACCTGAAGTGTTGGTAAAATCCCACCTTGTGGACATTGTTATGACATTAGGATGGAGATTCTGATCACTTTAAGAAAGATATAGAATCGGGACCTTCGCAGAAAAGAAGGTCTATTACGGACAAATCTTGAATAAAGCCGTATTTCCCGGAAAAGACCTGGTAATACGGCTTTTCCAATTTCAGTTCCGAAAGCACAGTGTTCGCTCTCTTTGGATGAATGGCATTACGGAGATCTTTCCCATACAGCCCGGAGCCTTCAGGCTCATAAGTTTCTGTGGGTCTTAGATCTACGGCGATACCGATTTTGCCGGCAATCAATTTTATCAGCCTCATATTAAGATCCCATAGATATTCCGGCTTGGATTCGAGAATCTCAAATATAGAATCCTTGTAATATTCAAAAAACGGGGAGGAGTCGTATGCAGAAGTTAGAGCCCGCTCGGTCTTGTGAATCCATGGCACGGAATAGTCCACTTTTATTCGGGTAATAGGCCATTTGAAAGTACCGTTTTCATGCACCACCGGCACATTTAGATTTTCCGCCCCGTTCGCCGAAAAAAACCTGCACCTGTTCCGGTACGACTGCTTCTGGTAATTTTCACAAGCCTCTATGTATACAACGGCAGGAACAGCCTTGTCCGGTGACAAGGTGAAATCCTTTGCCATAGCGGCAAACCATGATACCGGAGGGAAATATGCGGTAGAGAGGAGCACTATTCTATAGCACCCTTTTCATTTGCTTCGTTGCCTCTGATTATCCCGCGTTTTGAGCCTCTGATGAAATTAAGAATATTATCTCTTTCCTCAGACTGAGGGAAACCGGCTTCAACCTTGGAGCAGCCGTCCGTGATATTATATCCCTGAAAATAGATTGTATCGTATATATCTTTTATATTCCTTATGACATCGGACGAGAAGCCTCTTCTTCTAAGGCCTACGATATTAACTCCGGCATAACATATAGGATCTCTCCCGCAAAGGATGTAAGGCGGAATGTCCTTATTGATCTTTGACCCGCCGCCGACCATTGCATGGGAACCGATTCTTGAAAACTGGTGTGCCATCGCTCCTCCGCCGAGAATTACCCAATCATCGACGTCCGTCTCCCCTGCTATTCCCACATAACTTACAAGTATGCAATGCTTGCCGACATGACAGTCATGAGCCACATGCACATAAGACATTATAAGGGTGTCGCTGCCAATCTTGGTAACGCCCTTTCCGCTGGCCTTGGTACCTCTATTGATAGTAGCGCATTCGCGGATTGTCACATTATCGCCTATTTCCACATAGGTCACCTCACCCTCGAATTTCAAATCCTGGGGAATCGCTCCGATTACGGCTCCCGGAAAGATTTCGCAATTCTTCCCGATTTTCACATATTTGAATATAACGGCATGTGGCAGGATTTTGCACCCCTCGCCTATTTCCACATCGTCATCTACAAAAGCATAAGGTCCAATTTCTACATTATCGCCTATTTTAGCTTTAGGGCTAACAGTAGCAAGTGGGTGAATAGTAATCATATACAATAAAATTAAATCGCAAAGGCTCTTCGTACAGCCTTTGCAGCATTGGTGTTTATGGTATGTCCCGGCTTGAAAGCGGTGATTTTCGCGTTGAGGTATCCGCCGACAAGACGCATATCCCCTATCATATCCAGAAGCTTATGCCTCCCGCATTCATTTGGGAAATATAATTCAAGATTGTTAAGATAACCTTTTTCTATACAGAGAGCGTTGCGGTTGAACAACTTGGACATTCTTTCCAACTGCTCCTGAGAGACAGGATGCTCGACAATTACAATCGCATTGTCCACATCTCCGCCCTTGATCATATTGTTTGAGAAAAGGTATTCGATTTCATGAAAAAACACAAAGGTACGGCATACGCCCACTTGGGTTGCATAATCCACGCTTTCATCCCAATGAGCCGTCTGCACGCCGAGGACTTTGGAGCCGAAATCTATAGTAACATCAATTGAAGGTCTGTCTGCCGGCTCTATCCGCACATAGGACCCGGATTTCTCATCCTTGATTTCAATCGGCTCAGATATATTGATATACTTTCTCTCTGCCTTCTGCTGCCTTATGCCGTCCTTGGCAATAGCCTTGACATAATAGCTCGCACTGCCGTCAAGAATAGGGACCTCGCAATTATCTATTTCAATTATGGCATTATCCACTCCCATTCCGGTAAGTGCAGATACTATATGCTCTATTGTATGGACTTCCGCCCCGTTTTTTGAAATGGTAGTGCTCCTTGCCGTATTGGTGACATTCTCTGCGAGTGCCTCGATAACAACTCCGTCAAGGTCCGTCCTTATAAATGTAAGACCCGTATCTTCAGAAGCCGGCTTTATCCTGACTTTTGACATCAAGCCTGTATGAAGACCTTTGCCCTCGAATTCGTATGTATTATATACTGTATGCTGATACATTTATATAATGTCTTTGATTATTAATGGTCGGCAAAGATAATAAAAATATTTTATTTTCCGTTCGATGCCTCGCCTTGCTGCTTGAACATAGCGTAGCTTCTCATATAAGTCTTAATAGGAATGGCAGGCGAGCCGAGAAGCGCCTCTCCCGATTTTCTGACATTTCCGATCACACCGGCCTGCGCCCCGATTTTGGTATTGTCGGCAATGACCAAATGTCCGGCTATCCCGACCTGTCCGGCTATAATGCAGTTCTTCCCGATTTTGGTTGAACCGGCTATCCCGCATTGTGCCGCCATTACGGTATTGTCCCCTATCTGTACATTATGGGCAATCTGGCAAAGGTTGTCAATCTTGACTCCGTTTCCGATAATAGTGGACTCCATTTCAGACTTGTCGATAGTGGTGCCGGCGCCTATTTCCACATTGTCACCTATTATCACATTGCCGAGATGCTCTATCTTCTCCCAAGTGCCGTCGGCCTGAGGCGCATTTCCGAAACCGTCGGCACCGATGACGGCATTGGAATGTATGATCACATTGTCACCTATTACCATTCCGGGATATATACACACTCCCGGATAGATGATGCAACGCTTTCCTATCTTGGTGTTGTCTCCCACATAGACATTTTCATAAATTTTGGTATAGTCCCCCACTTCGGCATGGTGACCGACGTAAGAATGACTTCCGAGATAGACTTTTTTCCCGAATTTGGTCGTGAGAAACCACGAAGATCTAAATCCTCTGTGACGCTTGTCCGTCCTGCGCTGGGTCGCAACATGCTTCAAAAGTTCCGCTAATGCCGAATAGGCATCGTCAACTCTGACCAATGTCGGCGTAACCGGAGCTGTTGGTTTGAAATCTTTGTTTACAAGCAGAATGCTGGCCTTGCATGTATATACATACTGTTCATATTTCGGGTTAGCGTAAAAACATAGTTTTCCGGGTTTTCCGTGCTCAATCTTTGCAAAATCAGTCACTTTGGCCTGAGGATCACCTTCTACCGTGCCTTTCAGGACATGTGCCAACTGCCTCGCGGTATATTCCATACGTATATAAATTTAATAGTTTACAAATTAACGACATTTAACTCAAAAACGGAAATAATTGATAGGGATTTTGGCAAAATCAATACATGTTTTGATTTTACGCATATTATTCATATCTTTGTAGTCGTGAAAGAGATAGGGGACGGAGAGTCTCCTATCTTCGTTTTTTAAGAGATATGGACGCAATTCTTATAAGAAAAGAGATTGAAGCCGCTGTCATTGCCAGAGGCTGCTTTATTGTGGATATTCATATAAGCAAAGACAATGACATAACCCTTGCCATAGAGTCCGAAGACGGAAATGTGGACATGGACGACTGCATCGCTGTCAACAATGCTTTCATCGGCTTATTCGACAAGGATAAAGAAGACTACTCGCTGACAGTGACTTCAGCGGGGCTTGACCAGCCGTTCAAGGTCTTGAAACAATTTGTAAAGGCTGTCGGGACAATGGTTGAGGTGAAATTCAAGGGCGGCCGCAAAATCATAGGACGCCTGATGCAGGCTGATGCCGACAGTATAGGTCTGGAATATGAAACGTCTGAAGCCGTAGAAGGCAAAAAAAAGAAGGTGTCTGTAAATCATAAAGATACATTCCCGATGACTGAAATCAATTCGGTAATGCCATATATTGTATTCAAATAGATAATATAAAGATAAAATAACTGCAATGGAAGAGAAATTGGATCTTAAGACGGCGTTTGCACTTTTCAAGGACGAAAAGCATATAGACCGTCCCGTTATGATGGGAGTTCTGAAAGATGTGTTCATTACACAATTGACAAAGACCTTCGGCTCCGCCGATAATTTCGACGTGATTATAAATGTAGACAAGGGCGACTGCGAAATCTATCAGAACCTTACAGTTGTGGAAGAAGTAGAAAATCCGAATACCGAGATTTCCCTTGAGGAGCTTAAGAAACTCGGAGAGGACGACTATGAATTGGGCGAGACCTTTACTAAAAAGGTCGAACTGAAAGATTTCGGCCGCAGGGGCATATTGAACATCCGCCAGAATCTTCAGGGACGCATAATGGATATAGAGAAAGCCAACCTGTTCAACAAATATATTGAAAGGGTCGGAGAGATTTTCACCGGAGAGGTCTACCAGACATGGTCAAAAGAGGTTCTCATCCTGGACGAGGATGGCAACGAGCTAAGGCTGCCTAAATCGGAGCAGATTCCTGGAGAGCATTTCAAGAAGAACGATTCCGTCCGCGCCATTATCAAGAGCGTGGAAATGAAAAACAATACGACCCCTTACATTGTATTGTCCAGAACAACCCCTGAGTTCCTAACCAAACTGTTCGAACAGGAGGTGCCGGAAATCTATGACGGACTTATTACAATAAAGAAAGTGGTAAGGGTGCCTGGCGAGAGGGCAAAGGTCGCAGTGGAGTCTTATGACGACAGAATCGATCCTATAGGAGCTTGTATCGGAGTGAAAGGCTCCAGGATTATCGGCATAGTGCGTGAATTGAGAAATGAGAACATTGACGTATTGCAATGGACATCCAACACGCCGTTGCTTATCCAGAGGGCTCTAAGTCCGGCAAAAATTTCTTCTATCGATATGGGAGAAAATGAGAACGAGAAAATCAAGGTATTCATGCTGCCGGAAGAGGTCAAGAAAGGTATAGGCAAGGGCGGCTGCAATATCAGACTTGCAGGAATGCTTGTCGGACGTGAGATTGAAGTCTGGAGGGAAATACCTCAGGATGAGGGAAATGAGGAGGAAGAGGACGTACTCCTAAGCGAATTCAGCAATGAAATTGACCAGTGGGTTATAGAAAGGCTCAACGCCATTGGCTGTGACACTGCAAAGAGTGTCCTGGCACTGTCCCCTGCCGATGTGGCCAAGAGGGCTGATTTGGAAGACGAGACTGTGGAGGAGGTTATGAAAATCCTCCGTGCTGAATTTGAAGACGAGGAGTAAATAATAAAACAGGGAGTGATTATATGGCAGAAATTAGATTAAACAAACTTACAAGACAATTCAATATAGGTCTTCAGACTTTGGTGGACTTTCTTAACGAGAAAGGAGCGGGAGTTGATTTGAATCCGAATGCGAAAGTGTCGGACTCGTTCCTTCCCGACCTTGAAAGGAAGTTCGGAGAAGATCTGAGGGCAAAGCAGGATGCCGAAAAGGTAGACATCAAGATGAAAGAAATCATCGAGAAGAATACCAGAAGGCAGCAGGACGATGAAGATTTCGAACCTGTCAGGGAAACTATAATCACGAGCACAAGTTTGTCGTCGAAGCCGGAAAAAGAGGAAACTCTTTCGGAAGAGGCTCCTAAGGCAAAAGAACCTGCCCCTGTTGAAGAAATAAAAGAGCCGGAAGTTCAGGAAAGCAAGGCAGCAGAGCCCGTTGTTGAAGAGACAAAGCCGGAAATGACAGAAGAGACAGTTGCCGAAGAAACCCCGGCGGAAGCTCCGGCGGAAGCAGAAGTCGAGGCGGAAACTGCGCCTGTTGAGGCTGCACCTGCTGCAGAAGCGACTGTCGAGACACCGGTGGCAACTAAGCCCGATGTGGAAAATAAAGCCACCGAGAAGCCGGCCGAGCCTGTGTCCGAAAAGATTGAAGAGCCTATAGAGGGAAATACCGAGGAAATTGTCAAAGAGGAACATGAAGCGACAGTTTCTGAGGCCGTACATAAAAAGGACTCTGCAAAACGCCATCGCAAGACAGAGGATCCGGAGCAGAAATTTGTATCCAAAGCAGATAAGGCAAAGCTGAAAGCCGAACACAAGCTCAAGAAAGCGGCAGCCGCAAAAGACGATTACGAAGAGGATGATGTGACGCCCGGTCTCACGATTTTGGGTAAGGTGGATCTTTCCAAATTTGAAAGCCCTAAGAAAGGCAAGAAAAGGGAAAGGATTACCAAGGGCGGCAGTCAAAAGGTAGATATCAACAAGATAGACGGCGACGACCGCAAAGGCAAGAAAGAAGATAAAAGAGGAAAGGGAGGAAGCGGTTCCCGTTTCGGTGCGGAAAAGAACGAGCGCAATGCAGGCAAAGGCAGGAGGAAGAGGGACAGGAATGACAGGTTCAAGCCTGCTATGACCGAGGCCGAAGAGGAGGAGATGCAGAAAGAAATCCAGAAGCAGGTCAAGGAGACCTACGCGAGGATGAACGACAACAAGAAGAGCAACTTCGGAGCAAAATACAGAAAAGAGAAAAGAGAGCTTGCCTCACAGAAGATGCAAGAAGAGATGATGCAGGAGGCAGAGGAGAAGAAAGTCCTGAAGGTGACGGAATTCGTCACCGTCAGCGACCTTGCAATTCTGATGGACAACACACCTGTAAATAAGGTTATCAGTGCCTGTATGAATCTGGGGCTTATGGTTTCCATTAACCAGAGGCTGGACGCAGAGGCCTTAGTGCTTGTAGCCGAGGAATTCGGATATAAGGTAGAATTCGTCACTGCAGAGCTCACCCAAGAAATCAATCAGGAGAATGATGAAACCGATGACGAGAGCAATCTTGAAACCAGGCCACCTATTATTACGGTTATGGGTCATGTCGACCACGGAAAGACATCTCTCCTCGACTATATAAGAAAAGCCAATGTGATTGCCGGAGAAGCAGGTGGAATCACCCAGCATATCGGTGCATATAACGTTGTCATGCCGAGCGGCAGGAAGATAACATTCCTTGACACTCCGGGCCATGAGGCGTTTACCGCCATGCGTGCCAGAGGCGCTCAACTGACCGACCTTGCGATTATAATAATTGCAGCCGATGATGCTGTGATGCCTCAGACCGTCGAGGCCATAAACCACGCGCAGGCGGCAGGCGTGCCTATGGTTTTCGCCATAAACAAAATCGACAAACCGGGGGCGATGCCTGAAAAAATCTACCAGCAGCTGTCCCAGATGAACATACTTACCGAGGCCTGGGGAGGCAAATACCAGTGTCAGGAAATTTCCGCAAAAAGCGGTCTGAACGTGGACAAACTATTGGAAAAAGTTCTCCTTGAGACTGACATGATGGAACTTAAGGCCAATCCTAAAAAGTTAGGGGTGGGTGCTGTGATAGAGTCCTCCCTCGACAAGGGACGCGGATACCTCGCTACCATTCTCGTACAGGACGGAACAGTAAGGAAGGGCGACATGATATTGACAGGCTGTTATTACGGTCGTATCAAGGCTATGCTCAATGAACGCGGACAGTCCATTGATGAGGCAGGGCCGTCGACTCCGATATCCATTCTCGGACTGAACGGAGCACCGAGTGCAGGCGAGAAATTCAATATCATGGCTGACGAAAAAGAGGTAAAGGCCATAGCCAACAAGCGCGAACAGCTCATCAGAATCCAGGGCATAAAGACCCAGAAACACATGACGCTTGAGGAAATAGGCAGAAGAATTGCAATAGGCAACTTCAAGGAATTGAATATTATCGTGAAAGGCGACGTGGACGGCTCAGTCGAGGCTCTTTCAGACTCCCTTATAAAGCTGTCTACAGAAGAAATCCATGTCAATGTCATCCATAAGGCTGTTGGAGCCATTTCCGAATCGGATGTCATGCTCGCCACTGCATCGGATGCCATTATCATCGGTTTCCAGGTCAGGCCGTCTGCCGACGCCCGCAACCTCGCCGAAAAAGAAGGTATAGAAATCAGGCTGTACTCAATCATCTACGATGCGATCAATGAGGTTACTGACGGTATAGAAGGCATGCTTGAGCCTGAAAAGAAAGAAGAGGTCACGGCAACTGCATACGTCAAGCAGATTTTCAAGATTTCCAAAATCGGTACTATCGCAGGCTGCCTTGTCAAGGAGGGCAAGCTGACTAAGGCTGCCAATGTGCGGCTTATCAGAGACGGAATTGTTGTCTATACCGGCGTGCTTTCTTCACTCAAGAGAGGTAAGGATGATGTCAAGGAGGTCTCTTCAGGCATCGAATGCGGCCTCGGCATAGAAAAATTCAACGACATCAAGGAAAATGATGTTATAGAGGCGTTCCAGATAGTGGAAATTAAAAGAACCTTATAATAATCAATAAGTTATGTTAAGGAGATTTATTACAGGAGTAGTTATATTTTTAAGTGCCGGCATTTTCGCATTTGCCGATGAAGGCATGTGGCTTATTAACAGGATTGACTCAGCCCTTGAAAAGAAGATGCAGTCCAGAGGCCTTAAATTAGGCGCACATGAGCTTTACAATGCAGATGCCCCCGGAGCGACGGTCTCAGATGCCATTGTATCGATCGGATTCTATTGTACAGGCAGCATAATTTCGGACGAGGGGCTGATGATCACCAATCATCATTGTGCCTACGGTGATGTCTTTGCACTCAGCACTCCTGATAATAATTATCTCGAAGACGGTTATTGGGCTATGACCAGGGATAAGGAAATCCCTATTCCCGGCAAGCAAGTCTTCTTTCTGAAAAAGGTTCTCGATGTTACATCTGAAGTAAAGGCACTGAAAGACGAACTGAAAGCAAGCGGACAGCCTTGCGGACCGCGCAGGCTTAGCCACCTTATGGAAAAGAAGTATAGCAAGGATACCGGAATGGAGGCCGGGCTGAGTTCTATGTGGGCCGGTGAGAAATACTATATGGCTCTATATAAGGTATATACCGACCTGCGTCTCGTAGCCGCCCCTCCTGTGTCAATCGCCGCGTTTGGAGGAGATGAAGATAATTGGGAATGGCCGCAACATAAGGGAGACTTCGCCATGTACAGAGTCTATTCCGCACCTGACGGCTCTCCTGCCGACTATTCAGAGGAAAATGTTCCGCTTCGTGGAGCCACAAAATTGAAAATATCGACAGAGGGCTATAAGCCGGGCGACTACACTATGGTCATCGGCTATCCGGGAAGGACAAACCGCTACAGTTCAGCCCCGGAGATTGACTACATGCAAAGGGTTGATTTGCCGGTTACGAATGAATTGAGGAAGCAGCAAATGGAGATTATGCGCAGCTGGATGGACAAAGATCCGGAGATAAGGCTTAAATACTCTGACAGGTTCTTCGGGCTTAGCAATATTCAGGAAATGCGGGAGGGAGAACTTGCATGCTTCAAACGCTTCAATGTGCTGGACGAGAAAAAGGCCGTCGACAAAGAACTTCAGGAGTGGATAGACGCCGACCCTGCCCGCAAGGCAAAATGGGGAAATCTATTGGACAGCATAGCTGCCGGATACTCCGAAACGGAAAATATAGAGAAATACAAGTCCTATTTCAGGGAAACTATTTTCAGAGGAACTGCTATTTCACAGACACTTATGCGTATGCATAATTGCACCGGAGGAATTGAGAAAGAGAAAAAATTCCTGAATTCCGGGTTTGACAATTTTGATCCTCGGGTAGAGCACGATCTTCTGAAATATGCCATAGAACAGTTCTTCGTCAATATAGACAGCAGCTTCTACGGTCCTTTCCAGAAAGAGCTCATAGGCAAATTCGGGAATGACTATGGGGCAATGACAGAGTACCTTTGGGACGGCAGCCTCGTGGCTTCCAAAACAACGGCTGACGGATATTGCAGAAGAGAGCAGCTTGAAAAAGACAAAGTCTGGAGGTTTTTCAATGACGTGAAGATAACTGCATTCAATCATTGTGAAGGCAATATGGAGAAGAGAAACCATTTGTACGAACTTCAACACGAGTACAAGAACGCCCTGTACGAGATGAGAGAGGATAAGGGCATAGCCCAATATCCGGACGCAAACTCCACAATGCGAGTAACTTATGGAGCAGTAAGCACGCTTGAGCCTCGTGACGGAATTCTGTGCTCATGGCACACTACACCTGCCGGAATCCTTGAAAAATACGATCCGCAATCCCACGATTTCAATATCGATGACAGACAGAGAAGTCTGCTACATAATCGGGAATGGGGACGCTGGGGCTTCAGGAAAACCCGCAAATCCGAGCCTGAACTGTATGTCAATTTCCTGACGGATAATGACATCACGGGCGGCAACTCCGGGAGTCCGGTGCTGAACGCAAAAGGAGAGCTCATAGGACTTGCATTCGACGGTAACAAAGAATCTCTTGCAAGCGACTGCTCATACACACCGGACTACAATAAATGTGTGTGCGTGGATATACGCTATGTCCTTTGGATCCTTGACAAATATGCCGGCATGGACAATATCCTTAAAGAGCTCGGCTATTAGTCAATCTTAGACTGTTCAATACGACACAAACACTGCTGAATGCCATACAGGCGGCTGCAATCATAGGGCTCAATGAGAATCCGAACATGCCTGCAGCCGCCGGAACGGCAATTATATTATAGAAAAAGGCCCAGAACAGATTTTCGACTATAATTCTTGAGGTCTTCCTGGACAGCCTTATCATCTGCGGCAGTTTCAACAGGTCTGAAGAGACGAAAGTCACCATAGCGGCATCCATTGCAATATCGCTACCGCTGCCCATAGCCACACTCACATCGGCATTGGCGAGAGCAGCACTGTCATTGATGCCGTCTCCTACCATGGCTACCGTCTTGCCCGATTTCTGCAAGTCCTTAACATATAAGGCCTTATCTTGAGGCAACATACCCGGAGCGACTTTATCTATTCCGACCTTGGCCGCTATCGCCTCAGCAGCCAACCTATTATCCCCGGTCAGCATGCTTATATCTATTTTCATGGATTTCAATTCCTCTATGGCAGACGCAGAAGTCTCTTTCAACTCGTCGGATATGGCAAAAACGGCAATCAGCCTATCCTCACCCGTAAAATATACCATTGTCTCCCCCTGTTTCATCCACTCTTCCGTAAGCCTGGATGTCTCTTTTGGCATGTTGCCGACATAAAATTTTTCTCCGTCACGGCAGGCAAAGATTCCTATGCCTGGCTCATAGCGGAAATCTTCTGTTTCCAAAGGCTTGACATCGGCCAAAGTCGCTAATATAGCCTTTGCAAGAGGATGCTCTGAACGCATTTCAATGGACTTCAATATGCCCTTGGCAGATTCATCATACCAGAACTGCCTTGTAACCACAGGTTTTCCTACGGTGAGAGTGCCTGTCTTGTCGAGCACTATGGCATTTACTTTTCTGGCTTTCTGCAAGGCACCTGCATCCTTTATAAGAATGCCCATACTGGCCCCTCTGCCAATTCCGGCTATTATTGCCGTCGGTGTGGCAAGTCCCAGCGAGCATGGACACGCGATGACGAGGACGGAAACCATTGTAAGCAGTCCCTTGGAGAGGCCGCCTCCGGAGGCAAATGTCCAATATAAGAAAGCAGCCAGCGAAATAAGGATGATTACAGGCACAAATACTGCTGCCACCTTATCAACGAGTTCCTGCACCTTTGCCTTGCTCATCTGGGCGTCTTTCACCATTTTTATTATAGAGGAGAGCATTGTGTCGGAACCTGTCTTTTCTGCCCTGATCTTGATAAAGCCTTTCTGATTCACCGTACCTGCAAAGACCTTAGCACCGGGAATGACTTCCACGGGCAGGGGCTCTCCTGTCAGCATGCTCTGATCTACAAATGAAGAGCCTTCCGCCACTGTCCCGTCTGCCGGAATCCTTTGCCCCGGCTTGACTCTGACAATATCACCCGGCTTGATACGGACTTTGCCGGGACGCAGTCCCATAAGCTTTCTTACAGCCTCTGTCGTGCCGTATTTGGCTCTCTCCTCCAACACCTTTCCAATCAGTATAAATGCGACTATCATTGAAGCGGAGTTGAAATATAAGCCTTGGAAAAGCCCCTTAGAAGTCAATAAATTGTTAAAAATCAGAGAGAAAAGGCTAAAAAGCCATGCAACTGTCGTGGACAAGGCTACGAGGGTGTCCATTCCGACACGAAAATGCTTGGCCTGGCTTATTGCTCCACAGATAAATCTTCTTCCTGTCCAGAATACGGACAGGGCGGATAGGAAAGCAAGCAAAAAGCCTTTTCCTTTGAACTCGACAAAGCCGAAACCGATTATCATGACAGATATTGCCAGCACGACAGCCATCCACATATCGAATCTCAGTCTTTTATATTCGTGTTCCCTTGACTTTTCAGATAGTTCTTCCGATATTTCATCCTGGTCACTGCCTGAATCTTCCGGGTTTTCCTCTTCCTCCTCCGTGCCGTCCGGCACAATCAGGTCATAACCGCTGTCCTGCACCGCCTTCTTCAACTCCGAGGCCTTGACCATGGATGGATCATATTCCACCTTTGCCATATTGGCAGCTAAACTTACCTCGGCGGATATTACGCCTCGCTGCGATCTCAACGTATCTTGCACATGGTATACGCATGCGGCGCACCCAAGTCCCGTTACCGGGAAATTTTTCTTTATAGACATATTCATCAAAATTAAAAACAGAGCAGCCGTTACGACCGCTCTGAATATTTATTACTGCTCGTCAGGAGCTTGGTTATCAGGGCTCTCCGGGCCTCCTTGCGGACCGCCTTGACCTCCGAACGGATTCTGCGGACCTCCTTGCTGACCACCTTGTGCGGCCTTTGCCATATCTTCCGATGCTGCATGCCAGGCCTCTTCAAGCTGTTTCGTGTAATTCTCTATGTCTGAGAGATTCTGGCTCTTCACAGCCTCTTTAAGGCTGTTGAGTGCGGATTCGATGTTTGCTTTCTTCTCGGCAGGAATCTTATCCCCATAGTCTTTCAGATTCTTTTCGCTCTGGAAGCAGAGGGCGTCAGCTCCATTAATCTTATCCACCCTCTCTTTCTCAGCCTTATCTGCTGCCTCGTTGGCCTTGGCCTCATCCCTCATCCTCTTTATTTCATCCTCACTAAGACCAGAAGAAGCCTCAATCCTTATATTCTGCTCCTTGCCCGTTGCCTTATCCTTGGCAGACACATTCAGAATTCCATTTACGTCAATGTCGAACGTAACTTCAATCTGAGGAATTCCACGCGGAGCAGGTGCTATGCCGTCCAAATGGAAAACGCCTATCTGCTTGTTGTCCTTAGCCATAGGACGCTCGCCCTGAAGCACTCTAATTTCAACTGACGGCTGGTTGTCTGCAGCAGTAGAGAAGACCTCGGCCTTGCGGGTAGGAATAGTGGTGTTGGACTCAATAAGCTTTGTCATCACGCCTCCGAGTGTCTCGATACCGAGAGAAAGAGGGGTTACGTCCAACAGAAGCACGTCTTTGACATCACCGGCAAGCACTCCTCCCTGGATTGCCGCTCCAATAGCCACTACCTCGTCCGGATTGACGCTCTTGTTAGGCTCTTTGCCGAAGAAGCTCTTAACGATTTCCTGAATTTTAGGAATACGTGTGGAGCCACCGACAAGAAGGACCTCGTCTATATCAGAAGCTGAAAGGTTGGCATCCGCAAGCGCCTTGCGGCACGGCTCTATGCTCCTTTGGAACAAATCATCGCAGAGCTGCTCGAATTTGGCTCTGGTAAGTGTCTTGACGAGATGTTTAGGAACTCCGTCAACCGGCATAATGTAAGGCAGGTTGATTTCAGTGGATGTCTGGTTGGAAAGCTCTATCTTCGCTTTCTCGGCAGCCTCTTTCAATCTCTGCAGAGCCATAGGGTCTTTCTTAAGATCCGGTCCGCCGTTTTCCGATGCAAACTCCTTGGCAAGCCAATCTATAATCTTCTGGTCGAAGTCGTCGCCACCAAGATGAGTATCACCGTTGGTGGATTTCACCTCGAACACACCGTCGCCGAGTTCCATAATTGAAATATCGAACGTGCCACCGCCAAGGTCATAGACAGCGACCTTCATATTCTTATGTTTCTTGTCAAGGCCGTATGCCAAAGCGGCTGCCGTCGGCTCGTTTATGATACGCTTCACATCGAGTCCGGCGATTTTGCCTGCCTCCTTTGTCGCCTGACGTTGAGAGTCGGAGAAATAGGCCGGAACAGTGATTACCGCCTCCGTCACTTCCTGACGAAGGTAATCTTCCGCGGTTTTCTTCATCTTCTGAAGAATAATAGCCGAAATCTCCTGCGGAGAATACATACGTCCCTCGCATTCTACGCGCGGGGTGTTGTTGTCGCCCTTGACAACTTTGTACGGCATTCTTTCCACCTCTTTGCTCACCTGGTCATAGGTCTCGCCCATGAATCTCTTTATAGAGAAAATAGTGTTTTTAGGGTTGGTGATAGCCTGACGTTTTGCCGGGCTGCCGACTTTCCTTTCACCGCCTTCGGTGAAAGCCACTACAGAAGGCGTAGTCCTCTGACCCTCGTTATTAATGATTACCGTAGGCTGGTTACCCTCCATTACTGCTACACAGGAATTGGTGGTACCCAAGTCTATTCCAATGATTTTTCCCATAATTTTATCTCCTTTATTATTTTGTTTCTATTCTAAATTCCGCCCGGATACAAATCCGAACGACATTTCTTTTATCCAATGTTGTGCCAATAACATTTTTATGTCAAATTGTCAGAAAAACATAATATATTTGCAGCATGGAATATAGAAAACTGACACAGGAGGAGTACTCGGAGCTGGAGGCTCGCATTCTTTATGAGGATAATCACCTGCTTATTGTCAATAAGCGGGCAGGTGATATTGTACAGGGCGACAAGACAGGAGATGAACCTTTGGCAGACAAATACAAGGCCTTCATAGCCCAAAGGGACGGAAAGCCCGGAAAAGTCTTCATGGGGATACCTCACAGGCTGGACAGGCCGGTAAGCGGCTTGACAGTCCTCGCTAAAACATCTAAATGCCTGACAAGAATGACAGCCTTGTTCAGGAACGGAGAAGTGCACAAGACATATTGGGCCCTCGTATGCAATAAACCCGAACACCAATCGGGAGAGTTGGTGAACAAGCTTGTCAAGAACGAAAAGATGAACAAGTCTTTTATCGTACCTGAAAACAGTACAAACAAAGATGCAAAACTTGCACGCCTGAAATATTCGCTGATTAGGTCCACCGACCGATATTACCTACTCGAAGTGGAGCTTCTGACAGGAAGGCATCATCAGATTCGATGTCAGCTGGCAGGGATAGGGTGCGTAATCAAGGGAGATCTGAAATATGGAGCTAAAAGATCCAATCCGGACGGAGGAATCTCCCTACATGCCGAAAACATCAAATTCATCCACCCTGTCAAACAAAATGAGATTGACATAAGCGCTCCCGTTCCGTCAAGTTGGAAAATAGAATAATACAATACGACAGGGCAGGGGTCTCCTACGTATGGAGAAAAAAAAAGAATGTAAATCAAGAAGAAGAGGATAGCCACAGAATGGCTATCCTCTTCTTTCATAAATACTTGAAATTTATTTGCGAGGCCCGTATGCGGCATACTCCGGTTTGAGTACATAAGCTCCCGTATCGGAAGAGAATGACTCAAAAGGAGTATCACCGAGCTTATCGATTA
This sequence comes from uncultured Bacteroidales bacterium, assembly GCA_947253655.1. Taxonomy (GTDB): domain Bacteria; phylum Bacteroidota; class Bacteroidia; order Bacteroidales; family UBA932; genus Cryptobacteroides. The sequence continues at coordinate 28,024 of CAMYAE010000010.1, read as the reverse complement.
CATTAGGGTCAGGCTTGACCGTTGAGCTGGAATGTGCAATTGACCAGGCTTTGGAAAGACCGTATGCAATATTGTCACTTATAGTCAAAGCCGCTGCGTCCTGATCGGGGCTGTACAGTATAAAACAGTAAGAAGCAGGAGTTCCGGCAGGGTCAGCCCAGAATACATTACCTCTCATTGACAGGCTTTTCAGACGATAGAATTTGAAATAGCCGTTTCCGCTTGGCACATTGTAGAAAATATTATTTTCAATAGTCATATTCGCATTCCAGGTGGTGCCGGTCTGTGCTGTATTATGGTCATAACTCATTATCTGAACAGGAGAACAGGCCGCATTATATACAACATTATCCTTGAATACCATTTCCTCATACGTATCGAGGACAGTAGACTTGTAGAAATTGAAAAGAGGGGTATTATTTGTTGCAATAACCTGGAAGCGGCAATTCTCTACGACTACGCTCTTGAAGCCGTATTTAGGCACATTTGCATAAAGTATAGGCTTCTGTATTTGCTTGATATTACATCCGTCGAGATGAAGTGCGTTAAAACGTTCTGTCGAATTGGCATTATTGAACGCATAACCTGCGTTTGTGCCACCATTTATCAAAGACATATCAAAATCTATGTTTTTCATAATCAGGCTGCCTGACTTCAATTTCATGCACATCGTAGGTTTTAATGCAGCATTCTTGTCGGCATAACGGCTGATAAGCACTACTTTCCCGGTAATCTCCGTAACGGAAGGAATGTTGAAATTGCACCCCTCGTTCTGTTCAAGGAAGAAGACCCCGGCTTTTTGATGAATAGAAGGCTTTAAATCCTGATCAACCTGGGTAGCAGTAACGAGAGTCGCATCTCCGTTTGTGGCCTTATTGTATTTAACGCCGGCAACCATTATATCCTTCCCGTCGGAATATGCCTGGTAATAATCATTGATAGTTGCCTGGGAAGTTGAAGCCGGAAGTGATGCTACAGCACCGACCTTAGAGCCCTTCATTGGGAGCACATAGACAACATAATCTGTCCCGGCAGAAAGATTTTCTACTGTGGCGGATGCACCCTCCCCAACTATGCCGGAAGCATTTATCGCGTCCGCAGCAGGAGCATTTTGATCAGCCGTCAAAACCATATATTTCCAAGTGTCCGCATCGGAAAGAGCCACATTGAAGGATATAGATGTAGCGGTAACCTCCCCCAAAGTAAGTGCTGCGGTAGGATTAACGACAATCGGAGTATCTGAAAGACGAACTTTGACTTTTGCAACGGTGGCATAACCTGAGGCAGATAATGCCAGAATAGAAACATCTTCATTCGTATCCGCCAAGATCGCTTTTGTCGAGGCTGGAGAGGTAACCGACAGCACAGTCCCGTTCAAGGCGGCATTCCAGCCCGAAGGAGCAGAGACCACAGTCTGAGACACTCCCTCTAAGGTAACAACGTATGTTTTAGTCTCGGCATAGTTGAATACCTGCATCTCGTCCGCACCTGCTATGGAGCAGAAGAATGAGGAAACAACAGGAAGGGTCAAAGAAGTCCCGTCCTTCAAAACCAAGCTGAAAACACCGGTTGCCTTGTCATAGTCTGCACTTTTGAAATAAGGATCGGAGACTTCACCTGAAGGCAGGGCATTTACCGGCTTGCCGGAGGCGTCCTTCACCTGAACGAAGGTTGCTCCGTCATCGTAACTTACTGTCCAATAACCGTCCGCATCCACACTGAATTTAGGAGTAGCACCGTTGGTACCTGTGGCCTTTACCTTGTTGTCACCATTCTTGACATACACTTTGCCTTTTCCATAATCTACCATCCAATAACCTTCGTTATCGACAGACATGACAGGGGCGTTCGCAACGCCTACACTTCCTTGATTAAGGGTAATCTTCTTTCCGTTACTAAGCAAAACGGAATACACCCCGTCTTTTTCCGTTACCTCTTTTATAGTACCGGCACTCATTAGGGCATTTATAGCCTTGATGTTTTCATTAAGGGCATTTACCTGTGTTTCAAGGGCCTGCACACGGCTTTCTACCGTATTAACTCTCTTTTCCAGGTCGTCGAGATTGCGACAAGACGAAACGACTATCCCGGCCAATATAGCCAGAATCATAGTCATTTTTAGTAAAATCTTATTCATAATTATATATATATTTCATGTTATTGATTAGAAATTGTTTTTAGGGAATTGAGCCAAGCGGGCACATAGCCGAGCCTAAGCCTTAACTGGGCTTCATATAAAGACTCCGGCTCTACGATACTGCCATGATAGGAATCGATTTTTGTCTGATCAGGGTCGAAAGCACAGGCTTCTCCATGAAAACCGACAATGACGGGAGGTAAGAATTTCCACCATTTGCCGCCTGACCACCATTGCCAAGTACCGGAAAAGGATGTCTTGGATTCGAAATTCCATATTGTCAGATCTCCCAAATGATTTGGGACCTGAGCTTCGTCACCTCCTTGACGATACTGCATCCAACCTCCCTTACAACAATCAATCAATGTGGCACGAGGTTGTGTGGCATGAGATTCAAAACAAGAGTCGAACCCCCATTCGTTTCTCCATATTACCGTTCCTATACTTGGCTTGGACACGCCGCAGGCATGATACTGACCTGCACCTTCCTGCCAGACCTTGCTGTTCACAAGATTACCGCTGCTTTTATCGGTCACCGCACCTATAAAGACTCGTGAAGAGACCTGCGAACGTATAGCGGAATGGCCTCTGTTGCCGTCGATTATTACATCATATACCGACACATTTGCCGAATTTGTGATAGTACAGGCTTCGCTGACACTTGTAAAACGAACCCGACGCATCCAGCCGTCAGTAATTCTTGTCATACTTACAGGCTTATATGCTCCGTCATCCTGCCAGCTGCCATGATGTACAAAGTCCGGCTTGGCGTTGCCTTTAAATGTCAGATCCTCAATTCCGACATTCTCATAATGAGGATATTTGAGAATTTTCCAACCCCATTTTGAGGCCACTTCCCTCATTATAGGTTCGAAAAATGTGATCTTATTGCCAGACACAGACTTGACTTTGTGATAGTCCCACACCTTAACTCCTTGTTGCAGAATGTCTTTCATGCCCGACTCCACAGAATACGGAGCGAGTTCTTCTGCTATCAGCTCGCTGCTGTTGTTCTGTAACGCAAGACAGACCCAATCCCCCTCAGAAATGTCGGAGGCTGATGCGACTTCAAGCGAAAAAGAGCCTTTCGGGGCATTGGATGTAACCGTTGTCAATTCTGCCAATCCGCTGAAATGTTTGAAATCTATCATGACAGGGGAACTGTACAAGGCAGAGGTCTCAGGCAGAGAAGGGTCCTGCATAACTATAATCGTCTTGTCACGTCCTGCTCCTTTCAGCACAATATCTCCGGCCCTTATCCATATTGTCTTGCTCTTGCCGCCGTCATCGTCAGCAGAGGTATGTAGGATAAACTCCCCTTCCGGGAAATATATTATAGCCCTCGCAGACGGATTCTGCACTTTTCCGGCACCTATTGCTGCTTGATAAGCGGCAATGAAGGCTTCACGGTCCGATTTACCGTCATTGGGCACGGCACCGTAGTCTGTAACGTCGTACACCTTATATCCCATTGAATATACATCTCCCGGAGCACTTTCCCCGTGATTATAGCCGGCGTAGGAAAAGTCGAGAAGTACATTTTCGGTATTGGCGGCCACAAAATCATTCCATTGCTTGCAGTCGGTAGTATTCACTGCAACAGGAACAAGCGTGAATTTCAACGGAATATTCTTGATATAGTTCTTTGAAGAAACTATAAGTATATCCACCTGACATTCTCCGGCCACTCCTGAAGACGGCCCTGTAATGACAAATTCTTTGTCCGAAAGCTGCACCTGCCACCCCTCCGGGGCTTTGATAATGGCGTCTGCCACATCTGACGCCTCCACCTCATAAATCAGCTTTTCGTTTAGATGCATCTTTGTCGGAGCGACGAAACCTTTGATGTTCAAATAGAACGAGTTCAAAACAGGCACTTTGATCTTGCGGCCGTCCTGCAATGTAAATTCCATTTCAGAGCTTTCCTCCATATAGACCACATTGGCAAAAACAGAAGCCTTTCCTGCCATAGCAGGGCCGTCCACCGCACTCATAGGCCTTCCGCTACTGTCAGTGGCACGATTCCAAGTTGCACCTCCGTCAAGGCTGAAAATCCAATAATGTCCGGAATCAATACCAATCAGAGGGGTCTTTCCGTCTTGCTGATTGACATTATCGGAGCCTTTTATCGGAGAGAAAGTCTTGCCGCCGTCAAAAGAGCAAATCCAATTGCCATTCACATCGACACTGACAATCGGAATGATTTTGGAGGCCTTATCTCCATAAGTGACTGATATTGTTGTCCCGTCGCTAAGGGATAATTTATAACCGGATTCAGACGCTTCCTGTCCAACAATCAGAATATTGCCCTTGATAAACTTGCCCAAAGCTATTGAATTGCTGTTAGCAGCCGACACCTTGTGTTCGATAGAGTCCAAACGAACGGAAATATCGTCCAAATCCTTCTCCAACCGGCTTGTATCGCGGCAAGATACCAGTGGCAAAAAGACCGGCAAGAGCACGAATGCGATTATCAAATTCTTGATTTTCATAGTGTTATATATTTATATTATTTAATATGTTTTTTCTGTACCATATATCATTGCTCTGGCGCAGAAGTAGTTCCAATTGGGAGCAAAGCTTCCTGAACAATTCGGGTTCCTCCTCCGGAGATATGGAATTTAACTGATACGGGTCTTTAATATCATCGAAAATGCTTATCCCGGCTATTTTGTAATTTCTGTCTATAACTATTTCCATAGTATGGGAAATAGTCTTTACACCTCGGGCTATCGGGAAAAATTCCCTTACGAGACCGTCCTTATCAGGCTCGCCATTGACATTCCTGATATAAAGAGCGGCCTCCGGCCTGTTTGAAGAAGTGCCTCTCAACACTTCCGAATAATCTTTCCCCTCTACCGAAGAAGGGATTCCTTCCTTGATACCGGACAAAGACAAAAGGGTCGGCATTATATCCACCGAAGAGAGCAGCAAAGGTTCAATCCTGTGCTGCAAAACGCCCGGATAGCGAATAATGAACGGCACATTAAACGACTCCGTCCATATTGAATTCTTTGGATCCTCCGTACCATGACTGCACATGGTTTCCCCATGGTCGGAGGTAAAGACCACAATGGTGTTCTTATCGAGCCTGAGTCTTTTCAACTCTTTCAACAATCTGCCGAATTCCCTGTCCACAGCAGTGACATTGGCCAAATAATACCTTATAGAATTGGCCTTGGCTAAGGTGGTGTCTGCATTGTCTCTGACATACAGCTCCTTATATGACTTGTCCTTATATAATGCAAAATCTTCCTCATTGCAGTCTTCCGCTCCCTCATAAGGAGAATGCGGAGGGTTGAAGGCCACGCATAGGAAAAAAGGCTTTGAGGCATCCCGCTCCCCTCCCTTGTTCCGCAGGTATTCGATCGCCTTGTCGGTTTCATGCTTGACGGAAAACTCGTGCGGATCGTGACGGACCCCATCGGTATCCCAATAATGAGGGTTCTTGTGTTCATCGAAAGTCCCGTAAGAATACCAATAATCGAAGCCGTGTCTTCGCTCCGGCGGAGTGTAGGCATCCCATTCCGGTCTCCTATCGCTCACATAATGCCCTGGGTTGGCCGGATCATTCTTCATTGGCACTTCCGCATGGAGCTTTCCTATATATCCGCAGGAATAGCCGTTTTCTTTAAGCACATCCGAGATACATACAGCATCTTCCCGCAAAGTGTTTTCCGGTCGCTGTGCCATACAGTTGGACATAATCCCGTTTCTCTCAGGATACATCCCGGTAAGCAACATCCCCCTGTAAGGGCTGCTCAAAGGACAGGTGCTAACAGCATTTGACAGCACAAGAGCCTCACTCGCAAAAGCGTTCAGGTTGGGGGTTACGCTCGGATCGGCTTTCCAGCCATGAGCCGAGGCATATTCCGGTTCATCCCAAAAAGAAAGGGCGGAATTCCTGAACTGGTCGGGGAATATATACAATATATTGGGCTTCTGCACCGGCTTGGCACTGTCACAGCCCCAAAAAACAAGACCGCTAAGCGGAATTATATAATTTCTAATTCTCATATTTTAATGATATTTCTTCGGTCGCTGCTTCAAATGTAGTGAATATCAATTCGGTATTACCTCCATTATAGGTCACTGTGACATCTGACGAGCCATTACGCTCAATTCTCCAATTTCCTTTAAGCGTTATACTTACCTGTGTTTTTCCACAAGGATTGTCCACCCATTTTCTGCTATAAATGCTTCTTTCTTTTCTTTTTCCGTTTTCGAAGATTTCGTCGGAAGCCCCTTTATAAAGAGCCAGGTCCGGATTGCTGACACTCAAAAGCAGACTTTCAGGCGTATTTGTATATAATAGCATACAAGGAGAGGCCTTAATCACAAGACTGTCAATCCTTGAAGTTTCAAAAACCGCTGCCCCTAAGGTTCCGGTCTCATAGTCTTGCACGGCGTGCAAACGCCGGTTGCGTGAAATTGTCCTGTACGGCATTGCTTTCGAATACTCAGTCATCTGATTATCAGAAGGATGAACCACTGTCAAATATTCATAGCCATCATTCATCCCGCCTATCTGCGTCCCGTCGGCATCTGTCGCCCCATGCCGGATATATGCTTTTTCAAAAGTACCTTCGGTGGGAGCATCAGTTTCTTCGTGGAATGAGTGTTGCAGAGATCTGCTTACAACCACTTCGGCATTTTTCACAAACCAAGCATTGCCAAACCTGTCTCTAACAACATTCAGAGCCTTGTTATCGCTCTCATTAACATCGAATCCATTATAAGATTTTCCATTGAAAAAAGTAGGACAGTATGTGTCCGCCGTGTTCTGGAAGAGTGTCGTATGCAGTTCCGAAAAAGGAAGTTTGTTTTTAAGGTCACTTCCAAGGCAGATAATCCTGTTGCCGAACGCAAAAAAGGACTTGCGGGCTTCAAGGCTGCCGTTGTACTTATCATGCTCATGAAGGATCATGGCATAGGCTCCCGACCTTCCTTTACCCGTCAATGGGTCTATCCCATGCATAACACCGCCTGCAAACCATTGATCAGACAGCAACATCTCTTCATAGCCCGAAAATTCATCTACATTCAGCACGTTTGACTTCATCTCTTCGAGCGGGATTTCGGCTGCTGTGGTGCCGGGAACATGGCACCAATCGTAGCCGTCCACACAATATCCGCTGCCGAATGCGGAAATAACATGACCGTCACCTCCTTTGGCAGTACTATCTGCCAAAATCTGCAAACTGCCGTGGGTAAGGTATCTGCCATAATGATTGGCACCGACATAAGTCTCTGCCGCCCACAAATACCTTGAATGACCGGCTATCGTCACCAACCAATTTTCTCCCCTGAATGAAAGAGAAGAATTATAAGCATAAGATTTTGTGCCTGTCGGGCTGTTTTCCGCACTGATTCCTGCAGACGAGAATTTATCGACCCACCTTCCCTTCTTAGGGCCTAAACGCAGATAAGCTGCGGCCAAATCCCTGTCAATTAACGACTTCCCGTCAGGCGAGCCTGCGTCCGCAAGTCTTGCATACTGCTCCGGAATCAAACTCCCTTTCCCGTCGGGATGACGACCTGACATTGCAAGAGGGAAAGACCTGAGATTGCAATAGAACCTCATTTCCAAAAGTGCCTGCTTCATATTTTCATGGCTTCGCTCCGAAATAGCAAAATCAGTTCCCCTTAACAGCCATATTGCATTTATTGCCCCGTCAAATCCGCCGACGGCATAAGCCGGGTAGGATTTTCTATGGTGCATTACGGAGCCGTCAGACTTGAAAGCGGGCACAAGGCCGGAAGTATAACGGAAGCCATTGTCTACCCATGCGGACAAAGCCTTCATATAGGCATATTTATAAGGACTGTTCCCAAGCATTGCTACGGCTGCCACCCTTGCCATCAGATAGGTATTGAAGGCATCTATATCCACACCGGGAGACTTGGGCGGCAATTTCACCTCCCCTACTCCGGAAAACCATTCCATAGCCTTCTGAACCTTGTCGGCAAGACCTGCCTTATTCAGCACATCCTTCATTATTATGGGAGAAGTGTAAAAGTTCCTCATGCTGTAACCCAAATGGTGAAGTGTCCCCATTCCGCTTCCCTCTGCAAATCCTTGATCGAGCAAATGCCTTGTCATATTGATGTACATTTGTTCGAGTTCGGACTTTTCTTTATCACAAGTACTTAATCTCCAAGAATTTGCAATACTGAACATAAGGTCATTATACTTTCTCAGCAGCTGGCCTGACCCGCCGAATCTTTTGGAAGCGTCAGGGATGCCCAAATTAATGAAAGTCTCCCCATATCTGGTAAAGAAAATCGGTTTGCCTGTGATAGTACCGTCTGAATTGTAATGGATGCCATAAGCCTCGTAAGCCTCTTTGAGCTTGGAGAAGGTATCATACCTGACACCGTCCGTCACGAGCTCCACAAATCTGTCATTGATAACGGACATACGGTCAAGCAGGGTATCATTCAAAGCCTGCGGCACATTTTCCAACCTGTTGCCCCTGTGTTTGAGAAGCAAAAGCCAATGCACATCGGTGTCCTTATTGATGAAAGGAGCCTGCAAATCGGGAGTATGATAACGGACATCCTCGAAAGCCGAAGGAATTATTCCGTCAAAATAAAGACGGCCTTTCCGAGCACCGGAGACCTTAATCCCGATACCGTCCATTCCTTCTTCCGGCACCCCCTCCATGTCTCTGTCAAATGCCACCCAGGCTCCTCTCCAACCTTCAAAGCCAAGATTGTACTCAAAGGAACAGCACTTACGTCCGCCTTTGAGGAAGGAAAAGATGAGTTTTCCTTCTGTAACTTCAGGGGAATACACCCAAAAAACAAATGAAGAGACCGAAGTTTCTTTGGGATTCGGGTTTTTCTTCAAATACGGCACGGGAACGTCCATTCCGATAGCAGCCCCTTCCTTGTCCCATGTCCATTTCAAAGACCTGTTTCCCGTCTTGTAATGCTCATTGGAAAGCTGGATTCGGGAACCGGAAGAGGACGGGAAAGCAGGGGACACTGTGTCTTCGAAAGAATAATATCCCCTGACATTAAAATCCACTCCGCCTTGTGCGTATAAGCATAAACACGCGGTAATAAGAACCGATATTAACAAGCTCCTTTTCAAAGAAAATAAGATTTTATTGTTTTTCGATAATATTTACAGTCATTTGCTGCACTTTCTTGCTTACATCCTGATAATTACTGTTTATACCGATAAAAGTAATGTTATAGGTCCCCGGCTTAGCATAAACATACTCAAAAGAAGTCATATAGTTCTGCAAGTTCTTCAAGACCTTCGGAGTGTCATTGGCCACCTTGTTAAGAGGTGACGGAGAAGTGATTACCCAGGCATCGAGTGCATACGGCAAAGCTTTCGGCCCCACTCCCTTGAATATGATTTCTGCATTATTAGGTTGATTGAAAATAACCGAACCGTTACCGGCGTTTATCTTATATGGATCGGATATTTCATCATTCATCATTACCGACGTAAAGCCTAAATTGCTTATTGCCAATTTAGATGGCTCTGAGCCTACTACATTCAAAGAGACATTCCCTTTTATGCTATAAGTTCTCTGTGCATTGTTTCCGTCCCTTTTCGGATGCCAATGGAAAGCGAGGGAGAAATTGTCGAGGTAGTCGTTAAGGTCGGAAATATTTGTACTCCATTTACCGTTTATTTCATTAAAAGGCACTTCTGTCCACCCGGCCATCCCGCCTTCGAACATTTCTTTGAGTTTTGCCTTGTCCGCAGTGGCGTCATTTCCTGAAAGGCCTTCAAACTTATTTGATACATAGATAGTTAAAGCACCTGCAAGGCCATACTGGGACTTGATTTCAAGTTCAAGATTGGCCGCTTCCACCTGCTCTTTCGACACTACAAAACGGTCTTTATATTCATACCTCGACCCGGTCTCTCCGGTATACCATATCAGATTATCCACATTTCCGTCAATCCGGAATTTCACCGGTTCTCCGGCAATATAGGTATTGGCAGGATCGAGCGTGATGTTATAATCCGCCTTTTCTGACACATCGCTATGCTTGCACCCCACTATCGCCAAACCGGCAAGCAGTGCTATTATATATTTTGTTTTCATGATTTCTAAAATTTTCAATATATGGAACAATTACCACAAAGAGTTTTGTCTCAATAGATTGTTGACCCCAAGCTCTACGGAAGGGATAGGAAGCAGGACATGCCTTTTCTCGACTGCCGTACCTATAGCAACTGCCTGAGCGGATTTGACATCCTTGACCCACCGTTTATCTTTTGCCCAAAGGGAATAATCATTCATTGTTTTTACGAAAACACCCCAACGTATTAGGTCATATTTACGTAAAGACTCGAAACACAGTTCCCTGCCTCTTTCGTTCCTGACCAAAGACCTGAACGATTCTTTATCGTAGGCTGAGAAATCGTTGGTGGCGATTCCTGCACGGTCTCGTACCGCTTTCACACAATCGTATGCTTTCTGTGACGGCGCTCCCTCATATTCATTTTGCGCTTCCGCATACATCAATAACACATCGGCATATCTTAATATAGGATAATTAATCTTGGTGTAAAGACTTTTTGCAGACATAACGCCCTCATATTCAACTTCTCTACGGAATTTACCGCAATTTCTTATGCCTGCGGCAGAAAGCGGATTTACAGTGGTGCTCACCTTGTCATAGACATAAGGGGTCTTGTCGATAGACGCATCACAGCTCTTTTTGCCGTTCGACCCGTCAGTGCCGTATGGAGGTTGATTAGGACTTCCTGCATAATTGTATGGGCTCATGTTCCATTCCTGTCTCTTGTCGGTAACAGTAGGCAGACTTTTTTCGCTGTCTGTTCTGTCCTCTTTCCAATAAAGGTCCCATAATTTCAAAGAGCCGTTATACTGACCATAAGCATAATTGCATTTGAAGATTGAATAATTTTTGCTTCCGCTGCTCTGAAGTCCGAGAAGGTCACCGATCCTGCCGTTAGTCCATGATGAGGCACTGCTTCTGTCTCCGTAGAATTCAACTTCCCACATGGATTCACGATAGCCGGTATCATATTTATTGGACATCATATTCTTGAAAATATCGGTGTAGTCGGGGTTGAGTTTATGCTTCCCAGACACAATGACCGAATCGGCACAATCCATTGCCGCCTTGAACAATGCTTTTTTGTCCCCGTCTGTCTGAACGGTCTCTCCTGCCATAAACAGATATACTCTCGCAAGTATGCCCTGCATTGTCGTTTTAGTCACTCTCGACGGCTGTACCTCAACATTATCGCCCGCATTGGCAATACAGGCCTTCATCTCCTCTGCCACCCATTTCAGCACCTCTGCCTGTGGTGTTGCCGCACACATTACGTCATCGTGAGATTCAGCCTCGCTTTTCCGAAGCGGAACGTCTCCCCAGGCCTGTGCGAGAATAAAGTGATAGTATGCACGCAAGAAACGAGCTTCGGAATAATACCTGTGTCCCTTGTCTATGGCCGATTTTTCGATTGCGGACATATAGGCATTTGCATTCTTTATTCCTGCATAAATCTCGGTCCATGCGTCATATATCTGCGAAGAGCCGGCGTCATGCTTGTAGACCTGGCAGGAAGCAGGTGTAGTAGGCCTGTTGAAATAGGAAAGGTCGTCCACGTTCGAGAGCATAAGAGAGTAGTAGTTGCCGTAGAAAGCCTCATTGCTTAAAGCTCCGTAGACCCCTGCAAGTCCGTATTTCAACTCCGTCTCATTATTGTAATAGGTCTCCTTAATTATAATATTCGGTTCCATGTCCAGGAAATTGCAAGAAAGTGCAAACCCTGCTGTAATAACCACTGATATAAGATATTTTATTATTTTCATTTTGTATTCCTCCAAAAATTAGAATGAGAGTGAAATACCGCCGGTAATACCATAGGCTCTCGGATAAGCCGACCAATCGAAGCCCGGCGTAAGAACCGAATTTCTTGTGGAAACCTCAGGGTCGGGTCCCGAATATCCGGTTATAGTCCAAAGATTTTCAGCAGTCAGATAAATCCTTGCATTGTCTATTCTCATTCTCTTCATAAGCCGTACAGGAAGAGTGTAGCCGAGAGTTATATTACGAAGTCTGAGGAAAGACCCGTCTTCCACAACTCTCGAAGAATATACATCCATTCCGTTTGCAAATAACCTCGGAATGTCGCTGCCCGGATTTGTCTTCTCGTCGAACCTGTCGTTATACGACTTGAACTGATTGAGATTGAGTTTGGCTCCGTTTTCAAAAATAAGCCTGTTAGCGTTAAGGACGCTGTTACCATAGCTCCATTGCACAAAAAAGTTCAAGTCGAAGCCCTTGTAATAGAATGTATTGCCGAAGCCTCCGGTGTGCAGCGGCTGGCCGCAACCGATGACAGTCCTGTCGTTGTCGTCTATGATTCCGTCCTCGTTTATATCACGGTACTTTGCATCTCCCGGCTTCGTCTGCCCTCTGCCTACCGATGTCATATATGGGGTCCCGTCTTTCAAGAGGCCGTTTTCGTTAAAATCTTCTTTCTTGTATGTGCCTTCGTACATAAATCCGTACATCATACCAGAAGGCTTGCCCACCTGGGTTATATAAGGGAATTGACTATTGTATCTCTGCTCCCAATACACACCCCTGAACAGGGAATATTGGTTATCATTGAGGGCAGTAACCTTATTTCGGTTGAAAGCGATGTTGAAAGACATGTCCCATTCAAAATCCCGGCTCTTGACATTCACCGTTTCAAGCGAAAATTCAAATCCGGTATTCCTCATGGAACCCACATTACGCATTTCCACAGTATAGCCTGATGATGCAGGGACAATGGCTTCAAGGAGCAAATCCCTGGTGTCTTTTTGGTACCAGTCCGCCACTATTTTGATACGATCTTCAAAGAAAGCGAGATCAACTCCTGCATTCACTTGTGCGGTAGTCTCCCATTTCAATGTAGGATTGGCAAGATTTGACGGGAAATAACCTGCTATGTTCTTGCCGTCAAAAACATAGTCGAAAGATGTCTGTGTCCCAGGGAGCGTCGTAATCTGAGGGTAAAAATCGTAAGGAGTCGTCGTCCTGTTGTTTCCGGTAAGTCCCCATGACAGCCTCAACTTCCCGTTGGAAAGCACGCTGCTGTTCTTGAGGAAATCTTCCCTGTTGAAGTTCCATGCAACGGAAGCCGAAGGGAAATAGCCTACTCGGTTAGCTTTTGGAAACTTGGAAGAGGCATCAGCCCTGAAAGAAGCCGTCAGATAGTATTTGTATCTGTAATTATAGTTCAGCCTGAGAGCTCCCGACATCATCCTCCAATCGTACTGATACGGGGTAACAGTCTGGTACTGACCTGTATGAAGGCCTTTAAGCCCGAGCTGCTCAGTTGTCATTTTCTCTGCCCTCGTGCCATAGAAATCGGATGTCTGGCCCTGCATCGAGAAAATTCCGACAAGCTGCAAGTGATGTTTCTTGGCAAAAGGTTTTGTGTAGGTCAGGACATAATCGTTGAGCCAATCGGCCTTATCATACCAATATATATGTCCGTTAATGCCTTTGCCGGCCGGAGAGCCTTCGTAGCCCGTATAGGTCTGCGAGCCGTTAAAGGCTTCCACCCTCCTCTTGTTAGTGGTGTATGCTCCGGAAACTTTCAGTTTAAGTTCATCCGTAAATTGATATATCAATGAAAGATTTCCACTCATATAGTCAACCAAAGTCCTGCGATATTCGTTCCTGACGGTCTTTGCCGGGTTGAAACGATAGTCGTTGGAGCTGGCCGCCTCGGAGTCGATAATGGAATCCAGCCACTCGTCTTCATCGCCCGTCTGCGAAAGCGGTCTTGCCGGCCTATATCCCCACACCGAATACATCAGCCAGCCTGTGGCGGATGAAGACTGCTGGGCTGCAGTAGGATTTGTGCCTTTTGTAGCTGTCCTTGAATAATTCACCAACAGATTGGCCGTGAGCTTGTCATTGATTTTCTGGGAAAGATTCACCTTGCCCTGGTACCTCTGGAAATTGGAATTCACTATGATTCCGTCTTGATCCAGAGCCGAAAAACTGAGATTGTAATTCGTCCCAGTGTTCTTGTTTCCACCTGAAAGAGAAACGGTATAATTCTGCACTAAGGCCGTACGATATATTCTGTCCTGCCAATCAGTTGTAGATGCATTCTTGTAATCGTCCAAAGTGTGACCGTCTAAATATCTGTTGGTGCCTCCCGTTACATTGTACATATCGGTCTGCATTTTCACGAACTCGTATGTGTCCATAAGATCCACCTTATTGGAAATTATATTTCCTGTCCAGGCAGTTGTGAAATTCACCGTAGGCTTGCCTTCAGCACCCTTTTTGGTCGTAATCACAATCACTCCGTTGGCACCTCTCGCCCCGTAAATAGCAGTGGCGGAAGCGTCTTTCAGAATGTCGATAGTCTCGATATCAGCAGAGTTGAGATTGGTAGCCATAGAGCTCTCGGAAGGGAAGCCGTCTATGATATAGAGCGGAGAAGAACTCTGTGTCAATGAGTTGTTTCCTCGGATCACGATGTTTGCTTCCTTGCCGATTGAGCCGTCTGTGGTGGTTACGACAACTCCTGCTATACGGCCTGTCAATGCCTGGTCGAAAGATGTTACGGGTGACTTTACTACATCATCCATAGACATAGAACTTACAGAGCCTGTCAAGTCCCGTTTTGCCACAGAGGTATAGCCGTCGGTGACGACCTGAGCTGCGTCAAGTGCAAGATTGTCGTCCTGCATAATGACATTTATAACGCTTCTCCCATTCAAGGCCTCCGTTATGTCCTGATAGCCGAGGCATGAAAAGGTGATTTTTGCCTTTTCCGGGACATTCAAAGTCCAGTTTCCGTCTTTATCGGTGACGGTCCCGTTCGACATATTGCCTGTCTCGTAGACAGTTGCCGCAATAATCGGTAGACCCGAATTGTCCTTTACGGTTCCTTTTACCGTAATTTTCTGGGCATTCATATTGACAGCCGTCATAAGAGACACTGTCAATACCAGAATAAAAATTGATAGTCTGTTCATTTTAACTGTTACTTAATTCTAAATTCAACAGGCTGTCCGTCAACACATTCAGCCGTAATATTCTTTCCGTTTACATTTATTTCCTTTATGATTTTACTGCTCGGCTCGGCAGTCGTATAGGTCTTCTCGGAAATTCCGAGATCAGGGGTGCAGACGCTCACGATCAAGGTCCCGTCGGCAGCCAGCCTCTCCATGACTATTGTCTCTGCCGGTATTGATTTTATCCTTGTCTTGTCGGAGACATAGCCCTTATAGCTTATATAAGCCGTTATCCCTGTTTCAGAATCCCTTACCACATGGGCGGAATCATCGGCTTGTATAACCTCATAAGGCAGATTTTTAGAGCATTTCACCCTTTCTCTTGACGTTGGCTCGACAAGCATAAGATATTCATAAGAAGCGTTTTCCGGCGATATGCCGTGATTCAGATAAGCCGTTGCAAAATCCCCTTTCCCGATTTTTTTATTGGTATTGTCAGGCGATGTCTGCTCGGCCTTGCTCACAACCAGATCCTTCGAGTCCTTGATAATATAGGCATTTCCGTTCAGGTCTTCAATCACTGCCATTCCGGGATATTCCGGACGCCATGCCTTAGGGAAGCCGTCCACAAGCCTGTCGTCGGCAATCAATGTTTCCGAACGGTCAGACAGTCTTTGCTGGAAAAGCGTTGTCTCGGTAGGATATTCGGAATTATTGGTTATGCCTGTACCTATGAAAACTATACGGTTGTCAAAACAGAATACGCTTTTGGTCGCCGTTGCACCTTGGCAGAAATTCTTCCTTCCCTTTTCGATATAAGTAAATGCAAGTACGCCGTTACGCCCCTCCAATGATGACACACCGGGGAAGCGGTTGACATTTTTCTCCATTAATGTACCTTTAAGAGGGTTTTCCAATTTGTCGAAAGGCAGATGAATGGTAGTTGTGCCGGGCATTCTGTTCCAATCCCAGCCGGCCTCGGAGTACCTTGACGCTTCGGCCGAAGCCGGATTCCCTGAATTTATTATCTGAACGGAGCCATAGCTCTGATACCGTCCGAACCTGTTGTCTTTCGCATAAATTTCAGAGCCCCAGACATCGGTGTTGAAGCCTTTAAGTGTCAGCATCCAGCCGCCTCGACGATGAACGCCAAAGGCCCCGTAATTATATACGAAGAAGCCTTGTGGAGCGTCAGAGGCCTTTATGCCGGCCTTTTTCAACACCGACACGATATTCTTGTTGTCCCCCTTCATAGCCAGATATGCTCCGCCTAATTCAGGGTCGCATTCCTTTGCAGAGCCTGTCAGATCGCCTGCGAGTGCAAGATAGCCGAAAGCCTCTACCGATTTGGCAGGGATTCTGCCTCCGAAAGGATGTCTGCCGGATATTCCTATACCCCAATCATAGAGATTGCAATATGTTCTCATCGCCATAAGTCCTTTTTTAAGGGCTGCGAGTGCTTTTGCATCCGGCTCAAAACCGGTCCCTACAACAATTCTGAGATACGAACCCAAAGTAGAATAAGCCCCTACTGCATAGGCCGGGTAATGGCCGCCATGATGAAAAGCGGTGCCGTCAGACTTTATACCGCCGATTGTGCCCGGTGTAAAGTACATCGAAGAAGAAATCCATGCGGTAAGAGCCTCCATATATGTATATCTGCCCTCCTCGGTTGGCTGCAAAAGAGCTGCCGTTATCTTAGGTATCAGGAGGGTGTTCCATGAATCTATAATCTCGTCACGGCCGTCTTCGTAGGCCACGCGGCATTCAGCAAGACCGCTCCAATATTCAAGTGCCGACAGATATTCCGGCATCTTGCCTGACTTCTCCAATTCTTTCCTCATCAACCACAAAGCATTACTCCAACCTCTTATACTGTAACCGTAATGGTGGTTCGTTCCCATACCGCTGCCGAATGCAAGCCCTTGCCACAGCAGGTGATCCCCCACGAGAAAAAATCTTTCAAGCGACTTGGGGTCTGATGTGAAATTGTAGTCCAAGGCATATCTGTACAGAACTTCGAAAGCTTGCTGTATTTTGATGTCCGAAGCGGTTGCCTCGTCATTGCTCACTATCGGTCTGCCTTTCACCGTGCCATCGGAAAGCCTTTCGAGATGCATGTCATCGAACATCCTTATCAACTTAGGACGGAATTTCAATGCATCGTAATTTCCCTGTGAAGGCATTTCCTCCTTGTAGTAAGCATCCAGCCTGGCACAAACAGCGGCAGTGCCGATTTTTGCAGGACTAAGAGCCGGTTTCGGATTCTGCTCCCATTCCCAAAGCCTGGCCCAGTGCCACATATTCCTTCTGCTAAGGAAATGATTGTTGTCAGGAATCTGCATATCGGGGGTTATCTGATGATGCAAAGGCTCTGTTGAAAAAGTAAGCCTGTCTATATAGAAAGAACCTGACACCTGTGTCGGAGCCGGACGGACAGTCATAATAGCCCCGTCAGTAACTCTTTCATTCTCAGGTATATCCCCATAATAACCTGTTCCGGCCCTCATGTCGCGATACATAATCCAGACGGCTCTCCAACCCTTAAAATCCATATTCAGGTCGAATCCGCAAATTTCCGCCCCCGCCGGATTCTTAAATGACACCCTGACCGCCTCTTTAAGAGGAGTTTCATTGCAGACCCACATCATAAGCCCGTTCTTGGGATTTGTCATTGACGACTTGATTGCCGGAGGGTCTATGAGCATAAGCTCGGACTGGCCTACCCAAGAGAATTTCAGAGAAGTAGACCCGTCTTTATAACGATCTTGCGACAGGCTTGTCGTGCCGCTGCCTCGTACCTTCACTGCTGCCGGAAGCCCGTTTTCAAAATCGTATCGGGCGTCTGCGGCTAAGGCAGGCACCAAAGGAATCAAAAAAAGAGATATTGACAGAAGAAAGCCCTTCATATTACTTAATATTTCTCCTGCGCACAAGAGCTTCAAGATAATAGTAGTCGGCATAATTTAGAGGGACATCAATTCCGCTTCCGTGAGGTATGCTGCCTACCGAATGTTTGAGAATAAAACCTCCGTTAGTCCCCTTCTCGGCAAGATATGGTGCCGCAGACAAAGACTCTATTATCTTATCTCCCTTTTCGAGATAAACTCCGTTGTTCGTAAGCTTATAAAGGTCATAAAGTGCTGATGCCGTTATTGATGCGGCTGAAACATCTCTATATGCGGCAGGAATGTCGGGAGCATTGTAATCCCAATACGGGACAAGATCCTCCGGCATGTTTTTATTGGTAAGAATAAAATTCGCCACCGATTCTGCCTGCTTCAAATAACGCTCATAACCGGTGAAACGGTATGCGAGTGTAAATCCGTAAATTGCCCATGCCTGACCGCGTGCCCATGACGAATTGTCGGCATAGCCCTGTGCCGTGCATTTTCTGCGGACCTGACCTGTTTCAGGGTCATAGTCCACTACATGGTAGCAACTATAATCATCCCTGAAATGATTTTCAAGAGTCTTGTCGGCATGGCTTACCGCTATATTGTAGTAAGTGGAGTCTCCGCTTATCTCCGTAGCCTTGAGAAGCAGCTCCAGATTCATCATATTGTCTATTATGACAGGACACGCCCAGCCCCGCTCGGCCTGCCAACCTCTGTCGGTGTTCCATGACTGAAGCACTCCGGCAGCAGGTCTGAATCTGGTAGACAGCGACTTGGCCGTGTTAAGGATAACATCATTATAGCTTTCGATATTTTTCAGCCTCAACCCGTTGCCATAACTATCATAAATCATGAAGCCTACATCGTGATGCCAGGTAAGATACTGGATCGGAGATAGAATCTCAGTGAATGCTTTTGCCTTTTCGGCCCAGAACTCATTGCCTGTCAATTCGTACATATACCATAACTCACCGGCGAAAAAGCCGCTGACCCAATCGTCAATATCCACAAAAGTCACTTGAGAGCCATTGAAAGAAGAAGGGATACGCAAGGTGTCTCCGTCCTCCGATGCCTTGACAAGTATTTTCAATTGGGCTTCGGCATTGGCGACCCTCGGATCCACATTGACGCTCTTGCAGCCGGTGAACATAATGACAAATGAGATTGCCGCTAATGCAAATCTTCTTAATAAATTATCCATAATAGGTAAATCAGTAATTGAATGGTTATTAATAAAACGTTTTACCGCTAATGCAAATATAGACATGACCTTTATTATTATCGTATAAATTCATCTAAATAATGGCGAATTTTGTCTAAAACGAATTTTAACTAAATTTGTAGTGTATGATTAAAAGATTCCTACTGTTATTGTCTGTGCTGCTTCCGATTAGCAGCGGATATGCAGGCACAGTGTTTTTCCGTCACTTCCTTCCTGAGGACGGTCTGGCCCACCCTGCCGTACTGTCCATAGCTCAGGATTCACTCGGCAGACTTTGGTTCGGCACTGAAAACGGAATCAGCATATATGATGGCAGTTCGTTCTCGTCAATCAAACCCGAAGGAGACGGCAACGGAGAGGGCTGCTACAACGGGACAATAATCTATGATATTCTGTGTACCGGTGACGGAGATGTCTTTTTCAGGACAGAGGAGGAACTTGTACGCTACGAAACCCGCACCGGCAGAATAGATATTGTCTACAACAAGCCGGTAAGTTCAATCTTCATTGAAGACGGTTCGCTATATGCCATAGACAACAACAGACTGCTGCTATGGAGGCCCGATAACGGCAAATTCGATTATATAAGGACTCTCCGCTTCAAGAATATAACCCATTGTATGAAAGACGGCTCCGGGCGAAAATGGTTTGTGTGCCAAGACGGGGTATATTTCTCATCAGGGGGATCGGGCTTCTACGGGCTTTCCGGAGCTACGGCCGCTTCAAAGGGCTCAGGCTACACCAAGATATACCATAATGCCGATATATATTCGATATTCGAATCTTCCGACGGTATCGTATGGATAGGCAGCCGCCAAGACGGCCTTATAAGGGTGGCAAAGGACGGGACAATAAAAGTCTTTTCTGTTGCCAACTCCTCGTCCAAAGGATTTCACAGCGATGATGTCCGCCAAATCACCGAAGACAAAAACGGCAGAATATGGTTCGGGACATTCAACGGTCTGTATAGCTATAACAAAGAAAACGACAGCTTTACACCTTTCATGAGGGAGGAAAAAGTGGGCAGTCTCTCCCATTCGTCAGTCTACTCGGTGTTTACAGACAACTCCGGAACTTTATGGGTAGGCACATATTACGGAGGTGTGAATTATGCCGATATAAGCCGGAATGCATTTTATTTCTACCCGGCCGCAGACAATAATGACGGACTTTCACATCCCGTAGTCGGGCACCTTACCGAAGACAAGGAAGGCAATATATGGATCTGTACCGAAGGCGGAGGGCTGAATATGCTGGATGTGAAAAGCGGCAAAATCGAACATTTCAGGTCGTCCGTATTCCCTTACGCATTGCCTCACACCAATCTGAAATGGCTTGATTATGACAAGGATAATGATCTGCTATATATAGGAACGACTTCAAAAGGGCTATATTCGTTTGACATAAGGCATAGGAACTTCAAGAATATCATTGGAGAAGAAGAGGCGGGCAAGGCCATGGCTTTCATCAATATAGTGGTAAGACATGGTAGCAGGCTTTTCCTTTCTACGAGAGAGGGGGTGTATGTACATTATATCGAAACCGGCAGGGACTCCTTGCTGTACCGAAACGCTGACATAAATTTTTATCCTTTGGCAATCAATGGCGGGGAACTGTATATAGGCAGCGACAAAATATATTCATACGACATAAACACATTAAGGCTGTCAGAGGTCTTCGAACTCGGAGTTGCCGGACGCAATTTCAAGCTGCTGAATATCTTCGCCGCTCCTGACAACACCGTCTATGCCACCACTTTCGGCCATGGCATATTCAAATACGACAAAGAGGAAAACGCCTTTAAGACGTTCATTGACAATTCATCCCCTTTGCTGAACAATTATTGCTACCAAATGGGTTTCAGCCGCAACGGACACCTGATAGTCTCAGGAGAGAAAGGCCTGAACATTATAAGCAGGTCCGGCAAGATATTGGACACCTATCTGCTTGGCAACAATATTCCACTTACCGCTATCGTAAGGGATTGCGGCCTTATGGCGGCGAGTGACGGAACAATATATGCCGGAGGCACCAACGGCCTTCTGGCATTTGAAGGGAGGGCTTTGCCGTCGGAAAAATATCGGGAGAGCTTGTACTTCTCGGAATTATATATCAACGGCAGACTTATAAAGCCGACCGACGGCACGAGAGTGCTGGCTGAATGCTTACCATTTACAGACAAAATCCGGCTAAACCATTCTCAGGGCAGGATTGAAATCAAATTTGCCTCAAAATACAACGCAGCCGATTTCAATATAACGGACTATGAGTACCGCCTGTTGGGATATGATGATTCATGGTACCAAATGGTGAACGACCGAATCACCTACACCAATCTCAGGCCTGGGCGATATGCCCTTGAATTAAGGAACAGGTACAACGGCACCGAAGAGAACATTTCATGCGGACTTGGAATCAGAGTGCTGAGAGCATGGTATGCGTCATGGGCAGCAATTCTGCTATATATCATAATTGTCATGGCGGTAACCTATTATATTGTCAGAGACATAAAGACCAAAGCGGCCGCAGAGGAGGAGATTCTCCGCGAAAGAAGGGAAAAGCAAAGCCTTATGGAACTGAACGAGGCTAAACTTCGGTTCTTCACAAGTATCAGCCACGAATTGAAGACACCTCTGACAATAATGTCCGGTCACATTGATACGATATTGCATGGATACAAGCTGCCTCCTTCGGTTTATAACAGAATGCTGAAAGTGACGCAGCAGACAAAGCAACTTGGCCGCCTGGTCTCCGACCTTATCGAATTCAGGAAATACGAGCAGGACAAGGTTGTGCTCCGCATAAGCGAGTGCAATATGAATGATTTTGCAACGGATATTTACAGCAGCTTTACGGAGGTGGCCGAGCGTGGCAATATAGATTTCACCTTGTCGCTTGCTGAAGATGATGCCGCTGTCCTGATTGATTGCGAGAAGCTTGAGAGGGTAATAATGAACCTGCTGTCCAATGCTTTCAAATTCACGCCTAATGGCGGTAAAGTGGTGCTTGCCTTGAGTTCGGATGCGGATATGGTACGTATTGACGTAAAAGACACGGGTATAGGAATAGCTACGGACGAGCTGGACAGGATATTCGAAAGATTCTATATGGCAGGAGACGGTCGGGTCCGGGGCTCCGGTATTGGATTGTCTCTGGCAAAGGATATTGTGGAGATGCACCACGGCACAATCGGAGTGAGAAGCAAAGTTGGAGAAGGCTCGGACTTCACAATAACTTTAAGGAAAGGACAGGCACATTTCGAGGGCGATCCGAAAGTGATTTTCGAGTCTCCCGAAGCACGGAAGCAGCAAATTAGGCCGGACATATCAGACAGAGGGCCGGAGTCGGATTCCGTCAGGATGGCCGCACACGGCACCGATACCGGTCAGAACACAGTTCTGGTTGTAGAGGACAATCCCGAACTTATAGATATACTCTATGAGCTGTTCTCGCCTCTATACAGGACACTCAAGGCAGACAACGGCAAAGACGCCCTTGAAATCGTAAAGGCCGAAAGGCCGGATTTGGTTGTCAGCGATATACTTATGCCGGTTATGTCCGGCACGGAACTGTGTTCGGCAATAAAAAGCGACATAGACCTTTGCCATATACCGGTTGTGCTTCTAACGGCCTTGGATATGCCGCAGCAGCAACTGACAGGCCTGCTTCAAGGAGCGGACGACTATATAGGGAAGCCTTTCGACACCAAACTTCTCCTTGCAAGGTGCAACAATATAATACGAAACCGCAAGAATCTGCTGAAACAGATTGGGCGGACCGGAAAATCGGACATCTCAATGCTGGCTACCAACAAGTTGGATAAGGAATTCCTTGACAGGCTTTCTGAAATTTTAGAGAATAATGTCGGCAATATAAATCTGAACAACGACCTGATTGCAGAACAAATGAATATGAGCCGTGCTTCGTTCTACAACAAGTTCAAAAGCCTCACGGGAGAGACCCCTAATGAATATATCAACAATTTCAGGCTATCAAAGGCCACCTCTATGCTGGTGATAGAGCAAAGTATGTCGGTCGCAGAAATTGCGGACACCCTCGGCTTCAATTCCGCTAATTATTTTTCACGCAAATTCAAAGAAAAGTTCGGCGTCTCTCCGTTACAATACCGCCAGGAGAAGCCTACAAGGCAATAGTGTACATGTTGTTTTATACAAAAATGCTTAAACTTTATACGTTTATATAACCACACAAATTGCTTTATAAATACCTTTGTGATAGTATTAAAACGTATTAATCATGTACACAAAAGAGACTTATACAAAAGATGCACGAGATTTATGCATTAAGAAGCAAGCCTACGCCAAGCCGGCAATATCCTGCCTTAGTATCCAAATAAGCAATGTTATATGCACCAGCACGATAGCGACAGGGACAGAGACCTTCGATGATGAGACGAATTTTAATTGGTAAGCCATGAAAAAGACATTTGTTATATTTTCTGTGGCTATGATGATCTTCGTAGTCTCAGCCTGCACTAAAGAGCAGAATCGGAATAGTGGCGTTGTTGCCGGCCCCATCACTGTCAAATTAAAAGTCAATACTGACACCAAGTCCCAGCTTGGGGCTGATTTCAAAACGGTGAAATGGGCCGAAGGAGACAAGATCGGGATTCTTGACCCTACGAGCAATACTGCAATGCCAACAGGGTATGCCATCAATACAGTAGACAATACCGTTACCGTGCAAGTACCTGCAGGAGCAAAGTCCTTTTATGGACTTTATCCTTATAATAACGCAGCCACGATTGCAGGAAGTAAGCTTACTACCAATTTCCCGTCGGAGCAGACCGCAGTCGCCGGTAATATGCCGAACAATGCAAATGTAGCAGTGGGGTTTGCCAATATCAATGATGCGTCTATAACGTTCATGAATATCGGTGCAATCCTGAGTTTTTCACTTGATTATGACGATATTACGAGTGTAATATTATCATCAAACAATAATGTGCCAATTTCAGGCGAACTCGATATTGACTATAATTCAGGCAACCCGACAGTCACTTTTTCTCAAAACTCTGCCAATACTTCACAGTCTGTTGTCCTGAAGAATGGAGATGGCTCTGCATTGACCAGAAATGCCAGATACTATATGGTTGTAGCTCCGCAGACTCTTGCCAAAGGGCTATCGCTAATATTGGTAAAAAGTGACGGTACTACTGCCGTCAAAAAGAGTACTGCTGCCGTTACCATTGTTCGCAATCAGAATATCAATCTCGGAGCGATTTCCGGCCTCACATTCGGAAACAGCCTATACGCAAAATATCAGGCAGGTCAGGATGTTGTTATTGCCGGAAAGACATACAATAAGACTACAAATGGTGAAGCACTTTTGTTGGATTCCGGCATAAATCCAGATTTATATACAAGTATAAACGGCAAAGGAGGCGTTTTCTTCCTGGAAGGAGATACTGATTTTATGAATTCAAATACCGCACCATGGGTATTGGATAAAGAAATCATATTATGCAGCAACCAGCCCTCCAACCCGGTAACTTTCAAGCCTTCAGGTAAATGCCTGTCTCTTAAAAAAGGTTCTTTGACATTATGCAGCATCAATTGGGATTTGTCATCACAGACAGGATACCTATTCAACAACTCAAAAGGTTCAGAAGATTATGAAGCACTTGTTTTTTACAATTGTATCATATCAAATGTCAGTGCAAATTTGCTATTCGCAAGCAATGAGCCGACTGCCGGTATATCCAAGATTTCTGTAACCAATTGTAGAATACAAATGACTGTGGGGAATTCGTTATTCAATGCCCGCGAATGCAGCAAAATGTACAAATACAAAAACGTTATTTTCGATAACAACGTTATGTACAGCAATACGCCGGTCAATGCTCAGGTATTTAATTATGCAAATAAAACTCCTCAGGATGACACGGCAACCTGGGACTGCTCGATATCAATGAAGAACAATATTTTTTATAATATTTATTCTACAAACGGACTAATAAGGCACTATATACTTTCTTCACTTGAAAGTGGACACAATATATACAACACAACAACCTGTGGCAAAGGCAGCAAGTCTTTTTATATATTCGGAAATAAACCGGCATCTTCTACAATCAATAACTCCAAAGATGTATTAAAAACAACTCAAGTTTCAGGAAAAGAATGGGCATATAATGGGAAAGGTATGTGGAATGCAGCCGGCATTACGAATTACATTCCTATTGAGTCTTCGGAAATTTTCTCTGATTTCAATACAACTACGGGAGAATACACACTTAATTCAGGCTATGAAAGTTATGGGCCTCAAAAATAAGTTATAACTTAGGCAACATATTATCTGTCGCAACCGAACGTGGCCATGCCACCCTGAGGCGACGGAGCAGGTGTGAGGGTCTGCCGGAACGTTCCGGCAGATTTCTCTTTATGTTCTAAATGCCACGCTGCCCTGTCGAGGCGACAATATACAAAAAGTTCCGGATAAACTCCGGAACTTTTGCGGTGCGGATGGGGCTCGAACCCACGACCTCGGGCGTGACAGGCCCGCATTCTAACCAGCTGAACTACCGCACCGGATTGTTCATTTGTCGTTTCCGTCAAACGCGAATGCAAATATAGGCATTTTCCTGCTACCTGCAAACTTTTTGTAATAAATTATGAAAAAATCTCAACATAATATTATATACCTTTGTAATAAATTAAAGAACCTGACTAAACTGAATTCAATTTAAAATACCTATATTTGAGGTATACAAGACAATAAAATCCAAAACTGATGATTTCGTTCGTATTGAACCTTATTGCACTGGTTGCGGGCTATTTTATACCGACCTGCTTCATGACGGCCGTGAGTGTTCCCTATCTTTGCATTGCAGAAACAGGTTTCAATATGCCGATAGGCTGGAACTGGGAAATAGGGGCTATCGTGCTCGTATTGTCGTTATCGCTTTTCTATTTCTGGAAAATAAAAAAAATAAATAATAATAATTATGTTAGATAAGGAAAGGGGCTTATATATTGCTCACTGTGAAAAAGGTCCGATCAGCATGGTCGGCAGAATGGCAAACCGTCACGGACTTGTGGCAGGGGCTACCGGCACAGGGAAGACCGTCACGCTTCAGGTAATTGCAGAGACTTTCTGCCAGGCAGGTGTGCCTTGTTTTATGGCAGATATGAAAGGAGACCTTTCCGGTATCAGCCGGCCGGGGAAAATAAACGGCTTTATCCAAAAAAGGATGCCGGAATTCGGGATTGAAGATCCGCAGTTCCAGCCGTGTCCTGTAAGATTCTTCGATGTCTTCGGAGAGCAGGGACATCCTATAAGGGCAACGATATCCGACATGGGGCCGCAACTGCTGGCAAGGCTGATGTCGCTTAACGAGACGCAGGAGGGCATTCTTAACATAGTTTTCAGGATTGCAGACGAACGGGGCCTGCTTTTGCTTGACCTTAAAGACCTCAGGTCTATGCTGGACTATGTGGCACAGAACGCCGCCTCGTTCAGGACGGCCTACGGCAACATTTCGGCAGCAAGCGTCGGGGCTATTCAGAGAGCCCTGCTGACAATGGAAAATCAGGGAGCGGAAAAATTCTTCGGGGAGCCGGCTTTCGACATCTACGATCTGCTCCAGACAGAGGGCGGTAAAGGGATAATGAATGTACTTGCAGCCGACAAACTTATGATGCAGCCAAAGCTGTATTCCACATTTCTGCTATGGCTGCTTTCGGACCTCTATGCGAGGCTTCCGGAAGTAGGTGACATGGATCTGCCGAAACTCATTTTCTTCTTTGACGAAGCCCACATGCTCTTTGAGGACACCTCAAAAGCCCTTGTGGACAAAATAGAGCAGGTTGTGCGACTTGTGCGAAGCAAAGGGGTCGGGGTCTATTTCGTCACGCAAAGTCCTACGGACATACCGGAAAGCATTCTCGGTCAGTTGGGAAACAGGGTGCAGCATGCTCTAAGGGCGTTTACACCGAAAGACATGAAAGCCGTTAAAACAGCAGCCGACACGTTCAGGCCAAATCCGGATTTCAAGACGGATGAGGCGATAATGAATCTGGAAACGGGCGAAGCACTTGTCTCTTTCCTCGATGAAAAAGGTGCTCCGGGCATTGTCGAAAGGGCAAAGGTATTGTTTCCTCTCAGCCAGATAGGTGCCATTGACGAAAATCAGAGAAGCATGATTATCAAACAGTCACGGCTTTATGGCAAGTATGACACCATGATTGACAGGGAAAGTGCTTTTGAAATACTTATAAAGGAAAGTGAGGAGAATGCAAAGGCCTTGGAGGAGCAAAGGGCTGCAGAAGAAAAGGCAGCTTTAGAAGAGAAAGAAGCGAAAGAGGCGGCTAAAAAGAAAAAGAACGGCATAGGTGGCAAAATCTTCGGGGCTGTGCTTACAGCCGTTACGGCAAGCATTGCAAGAAGCGTCGGTTCAGCCGTATCCAATTCGGTGTCAGGCAAAAGCACAAAGAAAAAATCCGGAAAATCAACGGCAAGCAAGGCAGCAGGCTCCGCGGCGTCGGCAGCCACGAGGACAATCACCAGGGAGTTCACAAGAAGCATCCTCGGTAATCTCGTTAAATAAATCCGGAGGCCTTCGGAGGACAAGATAACCAAGACCAAATTATAAGGTGAAGGCCGACCTAAGGAAAGGCCGGCCTTGTTTTAACAACTATTAATTCTTCAATATCATATTATTATCTTAAAGAAGGTGGTGTGTATTCAGGGAGGAAGTCATTTGTGGAGTTATTAGTATCCTGAAGTTTTCCGTTTTCCAACCTCTTCCTTTTTACGCAGGTTCCCCAAG
>CAMYAE010000009.1 GCA_947253655.1 uncultured Bacteroidales bacterium | reverse complement strand
TTGAAAAACGGACCGACAGGGCGGATCTGCCTTTCGGGTTCTGCCTGAACGATTCCGGACAAGCTGCCAAGTACGTCAACAGCTTTGGTGCTTCCTGCATTATCTGCGAAAACAATCTTATAAACCTTATGCAGCCCTGCTTCTCTATGCCTGGCCTCGAATTCTCCGGCATAGGGGAAAACTCTTTCAATAGAAACGATATTCAATTCATCTACTGCCGAGTTAAGTGCCTTGCTCTTTGTAATCAGCTTCCCGGCACCAAAATCCTCTTCAACAAGCTTGCACATTTCATCACTGAATTCCACAATCACCGCTCTTGTGTTCACGGAGACTGAAGCCTCTTGAAGGTTGTCATTTGCGTCAGGGACAGTCACTTCCTTTGTACAGGCAAAGGCGACAGCAGCAATAAGCAGGATAAGATATCGTTTCATTATTCCAATGTTTACAATGCCCTATGGCACCGATTTCTCTTTTATAAAAAACCGGGCGGACGATTTGTCCGCCCGGTAAACAATAATTCTAATTTTATTTACGCTTGAAGGTAATACCGTCGTTTGTTGCGAATTTGTTGCCCTGATAAACCATTTCCCAATTTGCCCTGACATTGGTAGGGTCTATTGAGGCAGTTGTCGAAACAGCAACCGTTATTCCACAAATAGCGTTAGCAGCTGTCTTGGCATCTGTTCCAAGATATTGTATTGATTCTGCCGAATTAGGAGAATAATTCAATGTTGTGAAATCTTCGCTTACAGAGAACCATAGCCAAGTGTAATCCTTTGCATCATCAGTTGAGAGATTTGGCTGGACAAAGTTCCATGGAGCAGCCCATAATGCCTTCGATGAAGTAGTCGCCATTCCCGGCAAGAAGCATGCATAAGGATGTGTCGCCAGTTTGGAGTTATTGTGAAGCTGTCCGGCAGTTGATCTTGCATCAAGGAACATACCGGCCTTGACACTCTTGTTTTCATAATCGATGACAATTGTAGCATCCATAATTGCATCACCATACAAACCTTTGATTCCTAATTGGTTATTGTAGGACTTGCCATCAATGTCAGGGAGCGTCTCACCTTTAAGCGGAGAAGTGAAGTCAACAGAGATTGTGCCAGGGTTACCCGGTTTAATCGGTGCTGTTGCAGAAGCGAATATCTTACTTGTAAGAGAATATTCACCTTTGAAATCTGCCGGCGATATCTGTGTTATTCCGAACACTGAACCATTTGCGAATTTAAGTTCGCCATTGCGAGGGGCACCGGTATCATTGGCTGTCCACTTGACGACTCCGTCTTTATAGCTAAGCCATCCGTTATCTATTATCTGACTGCCTCCCGATTTGAAAGGCTTCTCCCCTGCCTCATCATTTGTCCATATCGATACCGGTTTTGGCAATAATTTCAACTCACGTATAACATCATATACTTTTCCGGGCTCAAGAGCCGTTTTCAAGAGTTTCAGGTCAACTCCATAATTTTCCTCTCCGATTGAAGCAATAATTTTTGCGTCCTTCAAATCATCGGCGGCCCAAATACATATTATGCCCTTAGCCATGAATTTATCTTTATCGACAGAATAAGGATTGAATGTAATTTCACCCAAAGTGCTCTTCTGTGTCAATTCTCCCCATAGCACATCCAATTTGTTGTGAAGTCCGGGGCAAAGGACGGTGATTTTGGTATTTGCGTCAGATGTAGGTACAACCTCAGGGAAGGTCAGAGAAAATCTCAAAAGAGATGTCTTGTAACCGAACTTGATCTTGGCGGCAACGGCTCCCGGTGATGTCGTATTCAAATCAGCCATATTGGCGGTTCCTGAAAGAATCTGATGGGACTGAGCCTTATCCAGATCAGGCTGCAGACTCAAATCAGCATCTGCGCCCGAGTCCGTATATGCAACTCCGGCACCTTTGTAGTCAAGATATGCAAAGATGCGTGCAGCGTCTGTAGGTATCTCGAGTTCTGTAATCTCGAACTTCGCTGACTTGCCGTCTTCAGAGATGGAATAAGGGTCAATATTCAATATTCTGGAAGCAGCCACAGTATTGTCAGCCTTAAGAAAATACAACTGTACCCTGTCGCTTGTCCTGAATTTTGCAGTAAATCCGTTTGCCTCGTTTTCCTCATAATACAATTTGGAATCAGGCCCGCCTATCGTGGCAGTGATTGTAAGTGTCTGTCCTCCTTTTTCAGGGGCAGGGACCACATTGTTCTCTTTGGAACACCCTACAAGAGCGGCAGCGAGAACTGATAGTGCAAATATCTTTTTAAACATATTCATTTCCTCCCTAATTAAATTTCTCCTCCATTACCGATATCGAAGTTGCCGGAGTCTATCGGATCCGTATAAGTAGGATATACGAAGACAGGTCCTGCAGTCCAACCGTAATAGGTGAGGTTCCCTTTTCTCCAGGCATTAAGTGCCTCAGCTACGGTCATATAACTATTTCCTTTTACTGTTGCAGGCGTCACAAGATTACCTGTGGCATCTACAACGGAAGCGACTGCCGCACTTGCCGGATTTGAACCGACGCCTATTGCCTGTGCGCAAGTTCCCTCAAGATAATAGACGAAACTAACAGAACCGCCGGATACACTTTGACCTATTATCGCTCCAAGACCGGAAGTCGCAACAGGTGTTCCTTTCTTAGGACGTACGGCTCCGGAATTATAAATATTGTAAATCTGTCCACTAGCACCATGATTGATTTTACCTGCAATGCCTCCAACACAAGGCTTAGTGGCTGCAGAATCTGCGTACTCAACATTAGCTGTATTATAGCAATTCCATATCATAACTCCTTGCTTGCTTGTGAAATTAATTGGGCCTCCGAATATACCTCCTGCACATAGTTCCGCTTTGGCTCCTGTCTTTTTGGCAAAGATATATCCATGATTCTCGCAATTTAATATTTCCGCACGGCTCCAGTTGGAATAGCGTCCTTCCGATCCGAGGATTCCTCCGACATATTGCAGACCTGTAACTTCAGCTTTGTCGCGATTTATACATCCGTTAATGGTAACCTTTGCCAAATTGTTCATAACATATATATATCCTGCAACACCTCCGGCAGATTGACCATCGCTATTAATCTTGCCCTCATTATAACACAACATATAATTAATAGATGCAGAATTCCTCGGATGATAAGACTGTGCTTGTCCTGCAATTCCCCCGGCACAACTGCGTTTTGCTGTTATTTCACCTGTATTCAGACAATCGTACAGTACACCATGTGTAAGGTTCCACCCTATTATTCCACCGGCTGCGTCCTCACTCACAGAAACCTTACCTGAATTGGAACAAGATAAAGCTTTTCCCCAGTACAATGTACCTGCTATTCCTCCCGTCTTGTTCACTCCTGAGATATCTCCGCTATTCGTGCACCTCTTAAAAGAAATGTTTTGAGCATAACCGGCAAGTCCGGCTGCACCGCCCCTGGCTTCAAAGGTCCACCTGCTTTTTCTTACTGCCCCGAATAAACCGGCACCATCAGTAGCTGTAACGTCTCCGGCATTTGAACAGTCAGACATTGAACCAATATAGGCATTGCCTGCTACGCCTCCAACACATTGCGAACCTTTTATAGAACCTGAATTCGAACAATTCTTAAGATTTGCATTATTTGCGGCACCTATAACACCGCCAACATACCAACCGGTACCTGTAACACTACCTTCATTAACACAATTATCAAATTCAATTATCGGTGAACCTTTCGGTCCTGTTGTAAATGCTGCTATTCCTCCCACAAAGCCATAGGCATCTACTGTTGCCGATGACTTACAGTTTTCCACCTTAATAGGAGAGCCTGAATTCAAAACGGCTATCAATCCTGCAGCATAATGCCAATTGGATTTCACCGAACCAGCCACATTGACATTGTGGACATAGGCACTGTCAGCAACATTTGCAAACAGAGCAAGTGCATTCTTTCCTTCTGCCTGTCTCATGGCAAGGGTTATTGTCTTATCACCGCCGTCAAAAGAGCCTTTGAATGCAATACCCTTTTTAGTACCGTCATCATAGGTGCCTACAGGAATTGTAACTCCATTTATGTCTTTGACTACCTTTATATACTGATCCTTCATTGAATTGCCCTCATTTACATAATATGTGAATGCAAGCATTTCCGGAAGTGAAGAAATTTGCCAAGGATTGCCTTTCGTGCCGTCTCCCTGCAACGGCTTCAACTCAGAGCCTACACGTCCAAGATCAAAAAAGTCATTTGCCTTGAGTTCATTATTTACCGTCGTGGTCTTCACTTCGCAGGCATTTTTCAAATCCAGAGAAATTGCAGACATGGTGAAACCTGCATTATAAGTGCCCGGAACAACGGATGCATAGAAATTTCCTGCAAGTCCGTCGACCTTTACAAGCACATCGGAAGAAGTATTTGAAGCGGCTACCTCCGGATTGCCGGAAGACATATCCACACTGCAAAGTCCTGCAACAACATTGTTCACTGCATTAATCGAAACGACTTTGATAGGCTTGGCGTCTGCGGGAATTCTAAACTTCAAGACCGAGGTTACATTTCTCATCTTGACATATCTGTCTTCGGCTACTGCTACAGCAATGTTGGCGCTGCCGAAAGTACCGTCTTGAATTCTCTGCACATCCACAATAAGTTTTTCCCCGTCCACACCTTTGGCTGCAGAAAGAGGATAGACGACATATAGTTTTCCGGTCAGTTCTGTTTTGAACTCACAGAATTTCTGTCCGTCATATTCCTGTGCAACTGTAAGCGTATCGGCTTCAGTACCGTTTGATACCCATAGCCTGTCACCTGCCGACCATACTGTCTTACCTTGTTTGGTAATGTCGGTCCTTGTAGCCTCATCTTCAGCCTGTGTACCGGCATCGAAAGAGCAGGTAAGCGTCCTCAATTCTCTTAGAGGCCCGGCATCAGGCCTTAACTCTTCTTTGGCACAGCCTGCCATTGCGAGCGCAACTGCAGCTGCAGATAAAAAATATATATACTTTTTCATATCTCACTCAATTGAAATCCATATTACCAGTTCCAGCCCGGTTTGTTGTAATCTTCGGTGCCACCTGAGTTGTCTCCCTGATCCTGTTCTTCATTTTCCTTGACATTGAAGTCAATAATCTGCCATTTTCCGGCATCATAAGCCTCAGTGCTTATATATTTGAAAGCGAATTGAATAGTTGCTCCGATATATTCAGAAAGATTTATTTCTTCCGATGGCATGACGACACTACCCAAATCATCAGGATAAGAGAAAGTGACAGGAATTTGTTTCCAAGCCTCGTTTCCTTTCCTTACCCATAAACCTGTCTGTTCTTTTGAGACATCAAGATCCTCAAAGAAATTTACTACATGATTGAAGACAAGAATAGGCTTTTTTGCTCCTGTCATATTAATTTTAGGAGAATACAGCCAGCTCTCAGTGGCATATTTACTTGCAGCTTTATATGCATTGGCGACCATTCCCTCATTGGCCGAATTTGTCCATATGGCATCGAAAGCCAGAGGGAACACCTTGTTGTTCACCACAAAACCTTCCATACCATTCTTGAAATTGGCCGAGAACGGGAATTTCTTAACTTCGACCTTATCAGGATCAGGCTCAGAATAAGGGATGGAAGACACAAGATAAGAATATGCCATCTGAGCTTTTCCATCGATTACAACCCTATACCCTACAATAGTAACCTCATCTCGCTCATTTACATTAAGCGATGCAAATTCCTTTCTCCCTTCCGTACCGAACGGTACCTCATTTTTTCCAAGGCCATTCACAGTTATGGAGCCGGTCTTGTCTACAAGATTGAAAATTCCGGTTTCTTTATCTTTCAGATTTTTAACAACTCCTGACAGTTTGTATCTCTGATACTTATAGTTGTTGTTGTTCTTAAGCACATTATCCACAGTCATTTCCATAATTTCAGGAATATTCGGCTGCTGAGAAATAACAAGCTTCGCTTTGAGGCTTCTGTCCATGCTTACAAACCGGATTGTGGCCGCACGTTCCAGATTCTTGTTGGCTGAAACCTTCACTGAAATTGCCTGTGCTTCTTTGCTTGGATCTCCGCTAATCGGGGTAATAGTCACCCATTGCTTCATATCCTCAGTATACCCGTCTATAATCCACTCCACAGTGGCATTGAGACTCACTGACTGCTCACCGCCATCCTGAGTGTAGCTCAACTCCTCCGGAGTGATCTTAACCGTAGGAGCTCCGTAATCCGGCCCTTTCGGTTTACAGCCCGAAAATGCAATAATTGCAGTCAGAGCCGTTAAAGTCAATAATCTTCTCATACTTGAATAATTTATAATATTAATAATATATGGTTCAAAATATTGTGTAATCCTCTACTGTTTTGTAAAAACCAGACCGGGGTCGTTGAACTGATAAATAGTATTGGTATAAGCACCTGTATTGCCGGCCCCGGAATTAGCCGCAGTAACATCCGGACTGTTGAATGAAGCAACCGTCACTCCAATAATATAC
This sequence comes from uncultured Bacteroidales bacterium, assembly GCA_947253655.1. GTDB lineage: Bacteria > Bacteroidota > Bacteroidia > Bacteroidales > UBA932 > Cryptobacteroides. The sequence goes on along the minus strand of CAMYAE010000009.1, from coordinate 70,294 downwards.
GGACCATAATTATTTGGATTGGAGGTGCTTATTTTCTGGACCTTATACCTGTTATAGGCAAATTGCTTAAAATCTGCACTTACATCAAACCATAGCCATTCATAATCCGGTGTCCCCAAATCCGGGTTAGTGAAAAACCAAGGCTTGTAAAACCCCGAACCGTTAACGGTTTTACACATTTCCGGCAAAAAAGCGATATAATGATATTCCCCTGATATTGCCTCGTCTTTCTGTGCAGTACGGGCATCGAGGAACAGGCCGAAACGGACTGTCCTATTGTCATAATCTATATCTACACAAGCATCTGCCACAATGCCCGAATGATACAGCCCTCTGACGCCCAACTGATTGGTATGGCTCTTTCCGGCTCCGTCAGTAAGTGTTTCACATTTAAGAGGCTCTCCGACAGTTATTCCGGACAAGGTTCTCTGAATACCTGATGCCGCACCTGCCACAAATCCGTCCTTGCTGAATATTTTCGACATGAAACTATAAGAGCCCTTAAAATCCTGCGGTCCTATCTGGGTTATATAATATGTGCCGTCAGGCAAATCGATACTCGCAGTCCTGGCATTTCCGGTCGTATTGGCGCTCCAGCTTAAAGTCCCGGAATTATAGCTTAGCCAATCTGATGTGACTGTGGCTTCCCCCACCTGCAACGGTCTGCTTCCGGCCTCATCCGGAACCCATAAAATATTCGCCTCCGATACTTTGAAACTCTTATTAATGACATTGCTTGCGGCTCCCCAGGAATCATAGGCAACTAAAGAGACGTCATAGTTTCCTTCTTCCAAAGAGCCTAATGAAACTGTCCATGAGGGTTTCATTTCTGATGTAAGCGCATGTCTGTAGAAGTCTGCAAGAATCTTCTTTGTTGCATTCGGAACCCCGTTTTTCTTTAATGTAAGAACGTAATGGTGTACGAATTCATCGTCCGTTCCGCTGGAAAATGTAACTGATACGTCGGTCGGATTTACCATGACATCTAAATCAGAAAGAGCCGGAGCATTATTGAGAGCCGATCTTGCAGAATGGGAATATTTTCTAAGGTGTGACAGGTCGGCTGCCGGATGTGACAGTTCCAATGCAGCACCGCCTATCACCCCGTCGTTGTAGAAATCCATTCTGTAGACACGCATATTACCGTTGGCATCAAACTGAAGCAGATTGCCTTGAGAGAACTCGTCTTTGTCCGTCATAACCGTTTCTCCCGACATACCTTCATAACCACCGTTCTCAATTGCCATATACCTGACCGAACCGCAGCCCAACACGGTAAATCCGTCTTGCCATATACTTCTCGGATCATTCAAAGGAAAATGCAGATGACCGCCGAACACCACAGTTTGCGGATATTTGTTCAGGATAGATGTAAGACCGGCAGTTGCCCAATAGTTGGGAAGAGATGACTCCCAAAGACCTCCTTCAACCCCTAATTTGCTGCCGTACACGGTGTTCTGTATCATAGGATGAGTAAGAACTATAACGTAGCTGTATGGATCTGCTTCCGTTATCTCCCTAAGTTTATTATCAAGCCAATTGACTGCATTCGGATCATAAACAACAGGCTGTGTTCCATTAGGGGTAATCGTAAGAATATGGCGGTCACCAAGGATAACATGCCTACACTCATATTCTTCCCTCATTGTATTGTCCTTATCCTTCAGAAAATAATTCGGGCCGAAAGCGTTTACCAGATATTTTGCATCCGCAACCATAGTGCTGCTCCAGCGGTAATTAGGGACATCGTGATTGCCAATCGTATAGACCAAAGGCACCTTCAGAGGGTCGCACTTTGATTCGTATACTGACTTGAACGCTGCAATTTGAGTTTGTGAAGGGTAATCTATAAGGTCCCCGGCCACTAACACACCGTCAAGTCCGTCAGCATCCTTTTCGGCGGCTTTGGCTTTCAACTGCTCCAACGCCTTGCCGAATTTTATATACGGTGCCGTATTTGAACCATTAATATGTACATCACTGACAACTGCAAGCGAAAGCACTACCTGTGACTCGTCAAAATCAGGAGAAAGTACTTTCAAAGGCACATTGAACACTGTGCCGTCCTGCAACACAAATCTTACTGAATCTCCGTTAACAGATATGTTTTTGAATATATAGCAACCCTTGGCCTCAGGCGTCTCCAAAGCCTTGCCCAATTTAAGCCATGTTGCAGCGTCGTCATACGACACATACCAATAATCGTTTTCAATCTTGAACTTCGGCGTCACCGACTCGGCTTTAATTTTCTTGCCGTCGGCGACTATCCATTCACCGTCAATTGTCCAATAATATGTGCCGTCCGAACCTTTTTTAACACCGATAAGGGGCGTTTTACCGTCAGAGCCATTCCTGACTGTCACTGTCTTGCCTGATGAAAAAGATATTGTATAGCCTGAACCGTCTTCCAAAGTATTCACGCCTGTTACAAATTCCTTTTTACCGATAGCTTCCACTACTGTCTTAAGAGATGCTATATTGCCGTTCATTCCATTGCATTGTTCCTCAAGGGCGGCAACTCTCTGCTCAAGTTTAGATATACGGTCATTTATCGCCGAGTCATCGTAGCTTTTGCAGCAGATAGCAAGAAAAGCCGAAAGTATAATAGTGAATAAGTTCATTTTCATATCTCATTGCATTTTAGACATGGATAAATGCTCAATCCGCCTGGGACGGCACGTATCCGTAAGGGATTAGTTCCCAAAGGTCTATATAACCGTCGGGACTCCATGAATCCTTAAATACGATCGAAAGATACCGGCCTACACCCCCATGAGTTGTCCATACTGTCTGCTCAGCCTCGCTTTTCGAAAGCAGTCCGATGATAAACGGAATACCGAATTTCACCTCGTACTCTTTCTCGTCAGGATTGTACGGACTGTTGCCGATATATATCATGAAATCTTTGATATAGCGAAGATTGGCACTCTCCGGACTTTCGCAGAATTTGAAACCGGTGAATGCAAACTCCTCGCCTGCCGCCGTATGTGTATCTATAGATATTATTTTAGGGAAAATCTTTTTTGAAATTTCATTTTTGGAACTATGATAGCGGAAGCCGGAGAGGTTCTGTCCGTCGAAAATCTTGTCGGGAGTATTTTCATCGAAAATTTGCCCTGCAGTTGCTGAAACCGACCATCTGCGACCATTCAGCGGATAAGATATTCCGTCGAAAGACTTCACCCACGCTCTCCATACAGTATCCTTTCCATGCTTCGGACAATATGAAGACGAATATTCAAAACGCTTTCCTTTCATAGCATCTATAAAGACTATTGTGTCTTTTCCGGGCAACAGATGCTCTTTGACTTCAACCCATTCTCCTGCCCTGTTCAAATAGCGGAATTTTGTTGCTACCATTTCATCGGTAGACTTGGTGAGTATGACAGTAGCATCGTTGCCGTTCATCACTGCGGAAAGCACAGACCTCTCAGCTCTTGAGACCATCCAGCCGTCACCGTATGGAGATACCGTTATTTCTGCCGGCAGGGACTTGTTTCCGTTGTTATCGAAATTAATTATATCGAAAGTGTAAGAACGGTCTTCAAGACTATCTACCGGAACTTCCACCTTTCCGTCAGGATGTTCACTATAGTTCACATCGCAGGACTTGGAGTAATTGTCCCAATATAGTTTTGCAGTCAGCACGGAAGGATCCATAGGCTTCTCCCATTTTATTATTACGTTCTTATAGCCAGCCTGATAGGATAGCCCTATGGCTTTTGCCGGATAATCATAACCGCCTGACTTCACATATTGCTTATAAATACTGTCTTGCTTGCTGCAGGCAATAACTGCAGCAAACGTGATAGAGAGTATAAAACCGTATTCTATATATCTTTTCATATGCAAAGGCTAATATTAAACTATTTCACAATCTGTCCCCATGGTGTTATTTCTCCGAACTGTATGCCTGCGGCCGAATTAGCATCCGGAATAAGGAAAGTAGCGAACGTGCTCTTAAAGACTATACGAAGATAACGCAATTGGTCAAATGCATGAGGGAATTTTTCATTATCCAACTCAAAATCGTTACCGTTATTGAAATACTCGTAATCTTCAGTGGTAATATTCCCTACGGAACCATCCTCATTATAACCCGAAGGCTTAAACTGGGTGAATTTGCCGAGACAGAACCAGGTATCGTCAAAACCATGTTCACCTTCCCCCGGCTCACCTGAAGGATGCATACTACCCCAAAATTCAAAATCACGCGGATGTGCATCCCTCCACACATTATACAGCTGCCGCGGCAATGTCGCAATCCTGCTCAGTTCCACAGTCTGCCCAAGGTCGATAGTAAGCCAGCATGGGATAGGACATTTTCCTATTGCAAGAAAATGAGGAGAGGAGCTGTTACCTGAGTCATCCCACAAACCGACAACCGGATAAGACGATGACTCGCCTGACATAGAAAAGCAATTATCATCACCTGGATCAAAATATTTGAAATTCTTCTTCGGGATCTTTATCTCTTCAAGAGGGGTGAGAATTGTTTTGACCGTATCTGAAATATTGCCCCACCTGTCTCGCAGATAGGCCCCGAATATTGCTTTCACCGGCTCTATTCCTCTTCTGGTAAGCATAATGTTGTTGCTGGCAGTAAACAATGTTGTCACTTCTATCCAATTCATCCGGTCAATAGGCTTATCTGCATTTGCCATATTCGCATCCCTCAAAAGACAAACCGCGAGATCTGACTTCATGGTATTTCCGGTAATTCTTATCTTTACACCGCCGGCAGAGGCTAATATCTCAGGCTTGACAATCTTAATTGCAGGCATCAACGGCCTGAACCTGATCTCAACCGGTGTGGATTTGACTGCATTTGCATTAAAAGACGATACTTGTACAATGTGTTCTTCCGTATCGGCATAACCTTCGATTTTCAAGCTGTCAACATACCTGGAACACCTTGCGTTGATTTCTTTTCCGTTCCTGTAATAAGTTGCAATAACCCCTTTAATATTCCGGTCATCCGGTATTCTGATTTTTATTACAGCACCTCCGCTTGTCGGCTTAACCGCAAAGACTTCAGCGGGTTGCGGTACCGGGATATTTTCGTCAATCTGGTCTACACGTCCGAAACTGTTCCCCCCGTCTTTGCAGGAAGCAATCAGTAAGAGCGACAATGTATACAATAATATTTTTTTCATATCTTTCATATTTTATCGTTACCAGCCTATATTCTGGACCAAATTGTTGTTCAGCTCAATATATCTCGTAGGGATAGGCCAGAAATAGTCTTTTAATCCGAACTTCTGTTCGAAAATAAAGGTCTTCCTATTATAATCCATAGGAGATGCAGAAGTTACATCCAAACCGTAGATACCTTTATGATATTCTGCCGGAGCCTCTTTCCATCTCTTCAAGTCCCAGAATCTCTGACTCTCGAACGCAAGTTCGTTCAGACGCTCACGGTGAATGATTGCTCTCATTCCAACCCTGGTCCTGTAATATCCCGGACTATTGCTGTATGTGTCCCAGGCTGTCTTCACGTCCGGTATGGAAGCACGCTTCCTTACGGCATCCAGATATTTGAACAAATCGTCTTTATGTGGTCCGTCCGGTCCTTCAGCTTCATTTATTGCCTCAGCATAAAGTAAATACAAGTCCGCAAGTCTGATAATCGGCCATGGAAACCAATAAGACACAAAAGAGTTGTTATTGCTCCATGTACAGGCAAGAGGGAACATTTTCTTAGGAAAATACCCTGTCACGGGACCTGTCTCACTACCTGATTTGGCATGCTGGCCTCCGATTCTACATGAAATGAATTTTAAGTCTTCGGCTTTTACATCATTATAGTTGCCGAGCTGTCCGAGCCAGTTCCCTCCGTCAAACCCGAGAGAAGCATAGAAACGCGGCTCCCTGTCATAATTAAGTTTGGCGCTTTCATACCCCATGTGCAAATAAAATTTGTGCTGCTCATCTCCGGCTCTTACATCAAGCGGATTCACATTGCTCCAGTCATTGTCATTATTAATCGGAAGGCCGTTTACAGTGTAAAACTGTTCGGCGATTTTAAGAGGCACTCCAATAAAACGGTAACCTCCGAGCATATCCGTATAGTCTACCATAATAGGCATACAAAGCCTTTGGAACATTCTCAGATTGCCTGGAGGAGTCTGTGTGTTGCCCCATATCAGTTCACTGTTCCATCTACTGTTAAAAGCATTTCTTAATGTAAGTGTAGTTCTCAGTGAATCCGACATCCTGTAAGTTATATCGGAACCGTCATACAGCTTGATATTGGCTTCGTCACAGATATCAATTGCCTCTTTACATGCTTTCATTGCAGCCTGCCAACGCAAAAGCTTGTCGTCATCCGATTTGGTAGGAAAAAGCCGGACTCCTCTATTGTCCACAAGGGCAGCTTCGTCTATATTTCCGTTAAACAAAGGACTTGCCGCAAAAACAGTCACTTTAGCCTTGAAAGCAGCGCATATTGCCTTATTGATCCTTCCGTATTCATCAATTGAAGGTGCTACAATAGGCAAATCAGGCATAGCCTTGTCCAAAAGTTCTATTATAAAATCAAAGCAATCGTCGATATTGTCTCTATACACCCTGACAGTGTTCACGTCCGCATCAATAGGAAGACTTTGCCTTACAATCGGTATCGGCCCCCATTTCCTTACCAGATTAAAGTGATAGTATGCCTTCAGGAAGGTCACCTCCGCAATCCATTGCTTCTTTTCTTCCTCCTTCATATCAGGCACCCTATACACATTATCGACAAGAATGTCACAACAGCGTATTCCCTCAAACATAGCAGGCCAGTCATTGCCGTAAACGCTGGAAGCGGAAAGTTGTCCGCGTGCAATCTTGGTCAGTACAGAAGGCACACGTCCGTTCACATCAGATACAATACGTCCGAACAAATCCCATAGTTCATCACCTGTAAGCATGCCGCAATCGGCTCCGGGAGCACCGTCATGAGGCATATAGGAATAGCAGGTACTAAGATATTTTATGGCCGAAGCCCTAAGATTAAATGCTTTTTCCACACTCGGCAGACCGTCATCAGGCACGACATCAAGGAATTTGTTGCACCCCTTAAGCCCCGACAGCAAAGCCAGCGCTACAAAAAATATTGAAATATATTTAAAAATTCTAATCATAGCCGATGTCTATTTGAAAGTTACGTTCAGTCCTATATTAAAAGTCCTTTGGATCGGATAGTTAAGCCCCTCTCCTGCAAGTTCGGGATCCCATAGCTTGAATTTACTCCAACACAACAGGTTGTTGCCCTGGAAATAGAATCTCAAATTATCTATATGGACTTTTTGGGTAAGCCTCTGAGGCAGGGTATATCCTAATTCAAGCTGTTTGAGCCTCAAAAATGAACCGTCTCTCATCCACCAGGTGCTGCGCTGGATATTATTATAATTTGCATACGCACTGTATCTCGGATATAGTGCATAAATATCCCTGTTATCTTCACTCCAATGGCTGTCGGCATAGGCTTTCAGCAATTGGGTATTATTGACAAATGGCCCTGTACCGCAAGTCTTGGATCCGTAATTGCTGGTGGCATCTATCCAGAAAGACTCACGTGCCATTCCCTGGAAAAACAGCGAGAAGTCAAAACCCTTGTAGCCCATAGAAGCTCCGAAACCGTAAACTATCTCAGGAGACGTCGGGAAACCGATAGGAACACGGTCAGCCTCAGTAATCACACCGTCTCCGTTTACATCGGTGTACTTTATATCACCTCCGCCGTAAGGGCTACCGAAAGCCGCCTGTGAAGGGCTGTTGGCAGCGTCTTCATCATCTATAAAAAGCCGCTCTGCAATGTAACCCCAACTCTGTGCTAATGACCGACCGGCATGCTGCCTGTACGATTCAGGATAGGTAGGCTCTTCATAAACCTTGTATTTGCTTGTGGAATATGTAAAATTGGCCCTGCCCGATGCCCACAGACCGTTTGACCAAGACTGCTTGTAATCTGCTTGAATATCAACTCCTTGAGCCGTTGCCTCACCAATATTACCGTACACCTGAGCCTGAAGCCCCATCGTATTAGGAATATCCGCACGGCGCATAAATATATCGGTACGATGCTCGGTAAAGTATTCCGCAATAATGTCAAGCTTGTCCAACAGGCCTAATTCAACTGCAAAATTGGATTTATAGGATTTCTCCCATGTAATGGATTCATTTGCATAACGTACCACATCTATGCCTTTATATCCCACATTTCTCTGTTCTCCAAAATATGCGCTCCGCCCGTCGCTATCCATATTCAATTCCGAGAGATAATAGAACCTGTCGTATTCCGAGCCGATATTGTCATTACCGACAAGACCGTATGAGGCACGAAATTTAAGATTGTTCACTACCTTCTTTATGGGTTTAAACCATTTTTCATTAGACATCAGCCAAGCACCTCCGAAAGAGGGGAAAAAGCCCCAGCGGTGCGATTTGTGAAATCTTTCGGATCCGTTATATCCGAAATTAAACTCAGAAAAGTATCTCTTATCCCATCCGTAGGTAAAACGTCCGGAAAGTCCGGCATTCCTTGAAGGCAGGGAAAGTTGCAGGCTTCCTGCATTGGCCACCAATTGCTCCCGTGCCGTCAGAACCAAAAGGCCGGTAACATCGCTTTTGCCAAATGCCCTTGAATAATTCATCCTGCTCTCGGAATACATCGTGTTTACGACTTTTTTTCCTCCTTCTCCATATTGGAGATAGTCGGTACCGTTATCATTAATTCTTCTTATATGATATTCACCGGTATATGCATCGTAGTTGTCCATTGCATACCAGAACGGCATAAAAGAGCGGAACACCGAATATTCCGAAAGTCTTGTAAGATTGAAAAGTGTCATGAAAGACAGCCCTTTGGTAATGAAATCCAAATTCTGCTCCAACTCAACCGCAGCGACCATCTGGGAGCGCTGATAATTCTTATATCCTTTTACAAGGTTGGCATAAGGATTGATATAATTGCCGTCTTCATAATTACCGAACATGATATGCTGTATGCCGAGATGTTCCTCATCCACAGGGTAATAGGCGGGGAACAGCACCGGATCAGAATGGACTACCTGTTTATACACATCGGAACCTCCGTTCAAAGGCCCTTGATAATCAGAGAAATTACCAGTAAGCCTTACCGCCAGCTTAGTGGTCTTTGTCACATTAATATCCACATTGGAACGGAGAGTATAATTCTTGCTGTTTATATTATTGTTGAAACTGTTTCTCTTGTCGACTTTCAATATTCCCGTGTCTTCCGTATAACCGCCGGCTACATAATATCTTGCGACCTTGCCTCCGCCCTGAGCCGAAATATTGGCCCTGTAACTTGTAGCAAAATCCTTGAAAAGCATATCGTACCAGTCGTTCATAGGGTAGATGTAACGGTTTGCACCGGGCTTGCCCGTCTGCTCAATCTTGTCAAAAGAATATCTCAGCTCTCCAAGAGGGTCTCTCGTAGATATGGCCTCATTAAATGATTTCATATAAGTGACAGGATCTGCGAGTTCCACTATAGCAGTAGGTGTCGAAATTGAAGTTTCAATCCTCCCCTGAATCCTTGCAGGACCTTCCTGACCGCGCTTGGTAGTAACAAAGATAACTCCGTTGGCTCCTCTAGCACCATACAATGCAGTAGCTGTAGCATCTTTCATAATAGAGAAACTTGCGATGTCGTCAGGCTGCAGCCTGGCAAGGTCAGTGGCTGTAAGTTCAATGTTGTCTATTAGAATCAAGGGGTGGGTATTGGCTCCGAAAGTCGTAATGCCACGCACGAAGAAATCAGCGTTATCCTGACCAGGCTCGCCCGTTCTCTGATAAGCTATAACTCCGGCGACATTTCCTGCAAGTGCCGTCGTGAGGTTGCTTGACGGGACTTTCAGTGTTTGCACATCAATACTTGTCACTGACCCAATAACGCTTTCTTTCTTCTGTTTACCGAAAGCCACGACCGTTACCTCGTCCAACTCATTAGCTGCATTCTTCAATTTTACAATGAAGTTCACCATTTCTCCGACCGTCAAGGTCTGAGGAGCTTTTCCGAAAAACTCAAATTTCAACTGGTCGGTAGGCTTCACGCCCGACATTTCGAAACTTCCGTCAAGGCCGGTAATAGCCCCTTTGGTCGAGCCTACAACCGAAACGGTAGCTCCCGGTAGAGTTTCGCCTGTTTCATCTTCATAGACAACTCCTTTCACAGTTTTGGTCTGGGCTATTGCTCCGACTGCAAGGAATGCGAAGAAAAGAACCGATGCAAATTTTCTTTTAAGCATATTTGTTTTAAATGATTAATCAATGTAGTTAATTTTTGTAAATATAGTTAATAAAATACTGCAATTCAGCATAAGAACAGGCATTGACCCTACTTTTGTCAAATTTTATAACATAATTGACAATATTTTATATTTCTCTACATTATTTTGTCATATATTGTGTGAAATTTGATGTTAAGTGAAATTAACATGAGTGTCAGATTTCTTATTATAGGAGCATTTTCATGCCTTTGTTGCCTGCTGAACGGTAAAAATACCCCGGTCACGGAATATGTAAACCCCTTTATCGGAACGGATGGGATGGGACATACGTTTCCCGGAGCATGCTCCCCTTTCGGAGGCGTCCAGTTAAGTCCGGATACGGATACTATTCCCCATAATATTAATGGTAAATATCAAGGAAAAGTATATGAATACTGTGCAGGGTACAGATATTCCGACAATACGATAGTAGGCTTCTCTCACACCCATTTCAACGGCACAGGGCACTCTGATCTCGGAGATATTCTGATAATGCCGGCGACAGGCGATATACGTCTGAACCCCGGCACCGATGATGAGCCGGACAAAGGTTACAGGAGCCGGTATTCGCATGAAACCGAAAAGGCACGTCCGGGATATTATGAAGTTGTGCTGGATGACTACAATATCAAAGCGAGACTTACAGCCACAAAACGGACAGGGGTACACGAGTATATTTTTCCAGAAGGTTCTGACGGGCATATTATCATTGACTTGAATCACGGTATATACAATTATGACGGAAAGACACTATGGGCGGAACTGCGCGTAGAAAATGACACCCTGCTCACAGGATACCGTATAACAAATGGCTGGGCAAGAGGAAATTACACTTACTTTGCCATTTCCCTTTCCCAACCTATAATTGAATACGGTTACGAAGACAAGGCGCCTATACCTTATAAAGGAGGCTACGGAAAATTTGCCCAATATCGTAATTTCCCTGAAATGGCAGGCAGAAAGCTCGTAGCATGGTTTAAATTCGCCACTTCCGTACAGCCTGAACTCACCGTCAAGGTAGCCCTGTCTGCAACCGGCATCAATGGGGCACTAAAGAATCTGGAAGCAGAAACTAATGGAAAGCCTTTCGAAGCAATTCTTGCAGAAGTGACTGCCGATTGGGAGAAAGAGTTGTCATGCATCAAAATAAAAGGAAGTGAGGATGAAAAGGAAATGTTCTACACATCCTTATATCATACCATGATAAATCCTTCCGTCTATATGGACTCAGACGGACTTTACAGAGGACTGGACAGACGCCTGCACAAGGCCGAAGGATTTGAAAATTATACCATATTCTCTCTATGGGATACATACAGGGCGGAACACCCGCTGCTCACTCTCCTGAAACCGGATATTGAAAAGGATATAATCAGTTCTATGTTGCGACATTACGAACAAAGTCCTCACAAGATGCTCCCGATATGGAGTCACATGGCTAATGAAAATTGGTGCATGACCGGTTATCACAGCGTATCCGTAATCGCGGATGCCATGGCAAAAGGACTTGATATTGACTATGACAAGGCAATTGAAGCAATGGTATCAACGTCAAACGTGCCGTACTACGGAGGGCTTGCAGACTATATTGCCCATGGCTTCGTTACTGATGAGACCTCATCTACTTCAGCGAGCAACACGCTTGAATTTTCTTATGACGATTGGTGCATATACCGGGCTGCAATCATCGCCGATAAAAGCGAAATAGCAGAAAAATATAGTCGGAGAGCATTATATTATAGGAATATATACGACCCTTTATCTGGATTTGCCCGTCCAAAACATAGGGATGGCAGTTTTAGAGCTAATTTCGACCCTAAGCGCACTATGGGGCAAGGCTTCATAGAAGGGAATTCCTTGAATTTTTCTTTTCATGTGCCTCAGGATATTTTCGGATTGATGAAAATAATGGGAGGAGAGAAAAAATTCATTGAAAATCTCGATGAACTTTTTAATTCCCATCTGCCGGAATACTGCTACGAAGACAATGAAGATGTAACAGAAGAATGCCTTATCGGAGGCTACGTACACGGTAACGAACCGAGCCACCATATACCTTATCTATATGCTTGGACTTCAGATGCCTGGAAGACACAATACTGGCTCAGGGAAATAATTAACAGGATGTACCGTCCTGAAATACGCGGGCTCGGAGGAAACGATGACTGCGGACAGATGTCAGCATGGTATATCTTCTCAGCCTTAGGCTTCTATCCTGTCTGTCCGGGGACTGACCAATATGTCTTGGGCGCTCCTTATCTTCCTTACGCAAAGGTAGAGCTTCCGGAAAATAAAGTCCTCGAAATCAAGGCTGACGGTGTTGGAGACAAAAACAGATACGTACAAAAGGTCTACCTGAACGGGAAGCCATACGAAAAATTATATATTACCCACAAAGATATTGCAAACGGGGGCACACTTGAATTCATCATGGGACCGCGACCTGCGAAACGTCGCGGACGTAACCTCACCGACAAGCCATATTCCATGACTGAATAAACTCATTTCAAATATCCGATTCTGTATGTGCAACCTTAATCATAATATAAAATTTCTGCTGGTTTTAATGGCATCGGCAATGCTCTGCCGCACCATTTCCGGGCAGGAAAAGCTTTCGGACTATGTTAACCCCTTTATAGGTACCGATGGATTCGGCAATGTCTATCCGGGGGCACAGGTTCCTTTCGGCGGCATACAAATAAGTCCCGATTGTGATGACAAGGATTATGACTGTGCCGCAGGTTACAAATACTCAAAGCCGGAGATAATGGGGTTCAGCCTCACGCACTTGAGTGGTACCGGAATTCCTGACCTCGGAGACTTCCTTTTCCTGCCGGGGACAGGCACACCTCACCCGTCAAGATATTCTCACGACAATGAAGCCGCACATCCCGGTTATTATTCCGTAGTCTTAAGCGATTATGAAGTCAAGGCGGAAATGACTGCATCAGCAAGGAGCGGTGTTTTCAGATTCACATACCCGGCTTCGGACAGTGCATTTGTAATGATAGATCTCGCCCACACCCTTTATCAGAAATGCGTTTGGTCGAATGTAAGACTATTGAACGACAGTACGATTGTCGGCAGTAAATTGGTAAAAGGCTGGAATCCTGAGCGGAAGGTGTTCTTTGCCGCAAGATTTCCTTTCCCTATATCCGATTTCAGCATATTCCAAGACGGCAAGCGGGTAAAATACGACACAAAACGATTCAGAAGCAGCCTTGAAGCCTTCGGACCAAACCTTGAAATTCAAATCAGATTCAAGACTCATGCAGGCGAAAAAGTATGCCTGAAGACGGCTGTCTCAGCCGTGAGCACGGAAGGGGCAATCAAGAACCTCTCTGAAATTGACGGCAAAGACTTCGATGATGTATATGAAGAAGCACAGGTCAGTTGGGAACGGGAATTAGGCAAGTATGAACTCGATTGCACTGACATAAAGCTTTTGGAGACATTCTATACCTGCGTTTACCGCACCTCTCTGCATCCGTTCCTTTTTCAGGATATTGACGGCCGTTATCTTGGACATGACAGAAATATAGCAAAGGCTGAAGGGTTTACGAATTATACGACATTTTCATTGTGGGACACTTACAGAGCCTTCCACCCGCTTATGAATTTGGTCAACAGGCCTCTGCAAGCCGACATCGCCAACTCTATGCTGTCACATTATGACAAAAGCGTGGAGAAGATGCTACCTGTCTGGTCATTCTACGGCGGTGAAACATGGTGTATGATAGGATATCACGCTGTTTCCGTATTAGCGGATATGATGTTGAAAGGAGTCGAAGGCTTTGACTATGAAAGGGCATACGAGGCAATGAAGACCACTGCCACCAATCAGCATTACGATTGTATTCCCGAATATACCATGCTCGGATACGTCCCTTTCGACAAAGAAAAGGAATCCGTTTCCAAAACACTGGAATATGCCTATGATGACTGGTGCATAGCACAGGCGGCAAAATTATTAGGCAAGACTGAAGATTACGCTTTTTTTATCGGGCGTTCCAAGAACTATTTGAATCTTATCGACCCGGAAACGGGATATATGAGGGGAAAGGATTCAGAGGGGAACTGGAGGACTCCATTTGCTCCTACAGCCTACCAAGGTCCCAATTCTATACACGGGTGGGGAGACATAACTGAAGGCTTCACGATGCAATACACCTGGAGCGTACCGCACGACTTTGAGGGCTATATTGCAAAAGCAGGCAAAAAACTATTGTCAGACAGATTGGACAGTCTTTTCACAATTAAAATGGACGAGAATATCCCCGGTGCTCACGACATTTGGGGAAGAATCGGGGGATACTGGCACGGCAACGAACCTTGCCACCACGTAACATATCTATACAATGAATTCGGACAAGCCTGGAAATGCCAGAAATGGGTAAGATACATTGCTTCTAATTTCTACGGCAACAAGCCAGGCTCTTTGAGCGGCAATGATGACTGTGGCCAGATGTCAGCATGGTATATATTTAACTGTATGGGCTTTTACCCCGTCTGTCCGGGCAGCAATGAATACAATCTTGCATCCCCTTGCGTCCCCGGCCTGAAAGTTCATCTTTCCGGAGGGGGCATCCTGGAAATAACTACGGAAAACTGGAGCGATGATGCCGTTTATGTCAGAGCGGTATATCTGAACGGTAAAAAATTGAAAACATTTAAAATTAAATACGGTGACATAAAAGAAGGAGCGAAATTACATTTTGTAATGTCTGAAAAACCAAACACAAAATTATTCACAAACTAAAAAGCTGTTTTATGGCAAAACGATTATTAACTGTTGTGCTGACACTTCTTATAGCAGGAGTGCCCGCATTTGCCCAGTCCACGTTATCCGGAAAGGTAACTGATGAGGCTGGAGAACCAATTGTAGGTGTTGATGTCCTTATTAAAGGAACTACGACCGGAAGTATGACCGACCTTGACGGAGTATGGAAAATAGACAATGTAAAACCTGACGCTGTCATTGTATTCTCCTGTATAGGATATAAAACCCAAGAAGTCAGTGTCGGCTCTCGTCAGCAAATAGACATAACGATGAAAAGCGATACTGAATATCTTGATGACGTAGTTGTAATAGGTTATGGAACTGCACGGCGTAAAGACGTGTCCGGAGCTATTGCAAGCGTAAACTATGGAAATGACAAGAATCTCAATTCGCTTCCGAACCCAAATGCTCTTGCAGGACTTGCAAGCCGGGTTGCAGGTTTCAGGTACGCTCCTACGAGTTCCGCCTCCGGAGACAACACAAGTTCCATGACAATCAGAGGCAAGAATGCAATACCGCTAAACGGAGGGACATCGGCTGCAGATCAGAGCGTCAATCGTCCTCTACTTGTAGTGGACGGTGTCCTGTCCTATGGCTCAATCAATGAAATCAACACTTCGGACATACAGAGTATTGATGTCTTGAAAGATGCTTCAGCGGCAGCCATCTATGGCTCACGTGCGGCAAATGGTGTAATTATCATAACTACCAAAAAAGGAATCAGCACAAAGCCTGTCGTCAGCTTCAATACGAGCATCAGTCTTTCAGACTGGACAAGAATGCCGAAAATGGTAACCGACGATGAAACTTTCCTAAAGAATAGATTCTACACCAAGAAAGCTTTGGACAGCGCATATTCCGATAGAGAGTGGAATGATTTTGCAGACCTCAAAGCTGCTGCTTCCGAATTGATGAACAGTGTCGAAAGCAGGGCGTTCGATGAAAATGTCAAGACAAACTGGCTTAAAGAAATATCAAGAATCGGAGTAGGTCAGAAATATGACTTGAGCATATCAGGAAGAGCCTCTAACGTAAGCTATTATGTGTCCGGAGACTACACACGTCAGCAGGGTATCAGATTGGGAGACGACTATGAAAAATATAACATCCTTACCAAACTTGATATCAATGTTACTGACTGGCTTACTTTCGGCATTAAAGGTAATTACCTTAATTCCAACAGCTGGGGACAACCTGCAAGAATACAGAATGCAACATGGATGAGCCCATACTCCTATGTACATGCCCTTCAGGAAGGATATGAAAACTGGTACAATTCACATCCTGACGGAAATGTCCTCAGTCCTCTATGGGGCTCGGGTGCAGGTAATTCTTACCTTTGGACAGACAGGACAGGTAAGGGCTCTAACATCAACGGCGTAACTTACGCACAGATTGACTTTCCTTTCCTTCAAGGGCTTTCTTATCGAATAACCTTGCAGGGACAAAGAAACAATTCTTCACAAGATGTATTCAGCCATCCTGAAATATGGGTCAGCACCAATAATACCGATGACATGGACAACCCTGCAAAATATGCATCCAAGGCTGCAGGAAAGACATCTGCAAGAAAAAATTCTTATTGGAACATAGACAACATACTCACCTACAACAAGAATTTCGGCAGCCACCATATTGATGCAATGGCAGGATATACGCGTGAATACACAAATGAGGAGTATCTGGGGATTGATTTCACAGGTTTTGACTGCCCTACCTTCCTTGGAGTGTATAAAATAGATGCTTCTTACCCGAAAAACCTCGTACCGTCCCGAACCCGTATTGAAAGTTCAGCAATAGGCTACCTGGCACGTTTGAACTACAATTTTGACAATAGGTACTATGCTACATTCAATTTCAGACGTGACGGATATTCCGCTTTTTCAGAAGGGAATAAATGGGGAAATTTCTATGGAGCTTCAGCGGCATGGGTACTAAGCAATGAGAAGTTCATGCAGAACTGGGGTGCTTTTGACCTACTGAAGTTAAGGTTGTCGTGGGGTCAGAACGGAAGCCGCTCAGTTGTACCTTATCAAACCCTTATGACAGTTTCTTCAAAGGTATCAAACAGTGGCAGCATGACCCACACATGGCTTGGTGACGAAAGCGCTTATGGAATGGCTCCACAAGGCATACCTAATAAGGGGTTGACATGGGCAACGATAGAAAAATACAATTTAGGTATTGATTTCTCCACTCTGAAAGGACGCCTGGCCGGTACTGTGGATATATATGCCGGAAAGACTTCCAATATGATTGTAACTCGCTCCGCCCCTTATATGACAGGCTTCAAGACAATATTTGACAATGTAGGCCTTGTCACGAACAAAGGTGTAGAAATCGAGCTTAACTCAGTCAATATCAACGGTGATGGCAACGACTCGTTCAGGTGGGAGACCAATCTTGTTTTCGACTCAAATGCCAACCGCATAAAAGAGCTCTACGGCAAGAATTATGCAGGCGAAGATGTTGCCGATGTCGCCAATGCTTTGGCCTATGGATTTGACTCATATTATGCTTTGCAACCCGGTCACCCGATAGGCTCGGCATACGACTACAAGAAACTCGGAATCTTCAACAGTCAGGAGGAAATCGCAAACTATGTGGATGCTTCCGGAAATATGATACAGCCGGACGCAAAGCCAGGTGACTTGAAATTTGAAGACACGGATAAAGACGGTAAGATTACAACCAAAGACCGTCATTTCATCGGCTCGCCTGACCCTCTGTTCACTCTCAATCTCGGAAATACGCTGACTTGGAAGAATATATCTTTATATTTCAGTTTCAGGTGGGCGCAGGGTGATAAAGACCATTTCCTGTGGTTCGATCCGCACGCATTCGGTACGTCAATGTCGAGCGGCGCACAGCTCGCATCCGTCAAACCATGGACGGAGAACAACCATTCTCAAGATTATCCGAGATATGGCTATCAAAACACTTATGAATACCAATATTGGAATTCTCGTTCATTCCTGAAACTCAAGGATTTAGCCCTATCTTATTCATTTGAACAGAAATTAGTCGGAAAAATCGGTCTGTCAGGTGCAAGAATATATGTGGCGGCAACAGACCTGTTTACCATTACAGGCTGGTCCGGTCTTGATCCTGAGACAGGAGGTAATATAGCAGCTGATCCTAGTTCTTCAAGGTTCGGAAGCGACGCTACATTTAAATCCGTAACCTTCGGCATCAATCTTACATTTTAACTGAAGAGGACAATATTATGAAAATAAATAGATTATTGACAACTGTGATAGCTGCAGGATTAATTCTCGCCGGCTTTACAAGTTGCATGAAAGACAAAGAATTCATCACAGAACATTCTTATAATTTCGATGACAAGAGTTTCTACAACAGCGAATCGGATATGGTAATCGGCCTGAACTCCTGTTATTCGACCATGCAATACCTTATGCTTGGAAATTCTCACGAAAGACATTCATGGATGCTGCAAGGTTTAGGATGTGACACATTTTTCCATACAAACAGCAACTTTGAATTCAGTGATTGGAGCAAGCTCACTCCGGATGACGGCTGTATCAGACATTGGTTCGACTATTTATACACGTTAATCAATCGTTGCAATACAATCATTGACGTAATAGATGAACGACCTGAAATCAGCTACTCCACTGCAACAATGAAAAACGAACTGAGAGGAGAAGCCGTCTTCCTGAGAGCGTGGGCATACCGTTGTCTCGCCGGAATGTTCGGGAACGTTGTAATTCTTGAACACCGCACCACGAAGCCTGCATACGATTACAAGGCTGCAACAAGACAACAAGTATGGGAATTTGTACAGAAAGACCTTATATGGTCTGAACAGAATCTGCCTAAGTCGCCAAGAAAAATAGGGACAGTCACAAAGGCAGCAGCCGCTACATATTTAGCCGAAATAAACCTCGCATTGGGAAAATTCGATGAAGCAGTATCAGCTGCGACGAGGGTAATTGACGGCTCGGACGGAGACTACCATATTATGACAACCCGATTTGGTTCCAGAAAGAAAGAAGAAAAAGACAGATATGGCAATATGCTGAATCCGTATTGGGATCTTTTCCGCGGAAAATGGGGAAACAGCGGAGCCGGTAACGGGACACTGAAAGGGTCGATAGACAATCCGAATGCTCCTGACAATAAAGAGGCTATTTGGGTATGCCAATACAACTACGGTACATTTGAAAAAGGTGGCGGCGGAGACAGCTGGTGGCGTACACATTGTTCCGCAACCGAAACCGCATGGACACCAAGCATACTTATTGGCAACCAGACGACAAGGACAAAAAAAGACGGTACCAAATTCTATTTCTATGGAGACAACGTAGCTTGCTTTAATGAAGGTACAGCCCCTAATACCAGTACTCTTTCAACAGTTCCGGGAGCGGAAAAGCGCCAGATATGCAATATTCCGAGGGATTCTACCGGAGCAAGGGTTCCTAATCTTGGGAACTTCCTGGTTCCGAACGAGTATGTATACACCACTCTCTATGATGATCCTAACGACTTCCGCGGCAGTGAGACAATGATGCAGAAAAATTTCTTCACTCCGGGCGGAACCCGTTGGCTTGATGAGAAAGCAGCAATGTACAAACGCCAGAAGGATGCCATAGGCACGCCTGATGAGGTAACATTCAAGATAAATGCCGGGGATACAATGGCTATTTTCCCTCGTCTATGGAAATTCTCTGATGATTTCCATCCTAACGGAGAAAACAAGGCATACGATGTAGACTGGTATATGATAAGGATAAGCGAGACCTATCTTCTTAGAGCAGAGGCATATCTCGCACTTAACCTTAAAGACAAGGCAGCTGATGATATTAACGTGGTAAGGGCCCGTGCTAATGCTTCCCCTTGCAATGCGGCAGACATCAATATAGACTATATACTTGATGAACGAACACGCGAGCTTTTCGGAGAAGAACACAGATGGATTACATTAAACAGGCTCTCAGTAAACCCTAACTGCACATACATCAATGACTTATACCCTATTCAGGATGAGACCACAAACAATACGATGTATAGCAGGATACGCAAATATGCCTATGGATATGAGAATGCGGCAAACAATCCGAGAGAGCTGAGACCGGATGGAATACATCATTATTCAAATTTCAAACCGTACAATTACTTATACCCTATTCCTACGCAGGTAATTCAGTCCAATATTGGTGCTGAATACAAGCAGAATACGGGTTATTAGCGGATAATACCGTAACGGGCGGGCAAAGTTCCGCCCGTTTTATTATATTTAACAAGCAAAAAACAATAATTACAGAAAAATGAAGAAAACACTGCTTACCTCTGCCCTACTAATCATCTGTTTTTGGGTACGGGCAAATCCTGTACATAGAATCGAACTTGAAAACGGTATCAACATAGGCATTGAAGCTTGTAGCGAAGAAATTTTTAGAATAAAAATAGTTTCCGGAAAGGACTTCGGAGAGTCTTTGATGGAGAGATACGGTATACTGAAGACAGACTGGCCGGAAGTCAGGACTACTGAAAAGACTAATGGAAGAAAGTGGAGCCTGACGACAGATCGGGCTTGTGTCGAAATAAACAGAAAGACCGGACTAATTACCTTCAAAGACAAAGCAGGACGGGTAATAATACAGGAACTCGCTTTTATTACCGCAGAAAACCCACTCTGTGAAAAACTTGCCGCAGCAATAAATGACAAATTCGAAAACCTGCATGTGGTAAGCAACGGCGGCATTATCGGAGATGACAACGGCACCATTTCCGAGAAAGATAAGACTGAAAGCGGAGATCCTGCAAAAAGCAGTATAATCAGTATCAGCCTTGAAAAAGGAGAACGTTTTTACGGCGGTGGCAGTACCAGCAGAGAGCACATACAGCATCGCGGTGAGCTTTTAAGGATGTGGACAACATACCAGCATACAGAAATCCCGATGCCTTTCATGATGAGTTCCAGAGGCTGGGGAATATTCAACAACACGACAAGGAAAAATTATTTCGATGTCGGGAATTTTGACAAAGACAGACTGAATATTTACACAACTTATGAAAAATCAGATTTCTACATCATCATAGGGAATGATATGCCGTCGGTATTGGACAAATACACACAGATAACCGGAAGGACATATATCTTGCCTAAATGGGCATACGGCCTATGTTTTGGGCCTAATATGCTTGAAAATCAATTTGATATACTCCGAGATGCCGTCAGCTTCCGCCAAAGCGGGGTGCCGTGCGATGTGTTTTGGCTGGAACCGCAATGGATGGAAAAGAGATATGATTTTTCTACGAATAAAAAATGGAATTATGACAAATTTTCTCCGGAGCCGTATTGGCTGAAAAACCAATATCCGAAAAAATATCACGAGAGACTCTTCATCGGCAAACTAAGGGGTATGGGCTTTCATCTCGGCTTATGGCTATGTGAGGAATATGACACCAGCATTGCAGAAGAAGATGCTATAGCCTCAAGGAACGGAAAGAAAACATCAGGCAAGGAACATTGGATGGATCATCTGAAAAATTTCCTTGACCAAGGCGTAGAAGGCTTTAAATTCGATCCTGCAAGGACGATAGACGAACATACGTTCCGCAAATATTACAACGGCAAGACAGACAAGGAAATGCACAATCTAAATCAGATTCTGCTACCGAAACAGATGTATATGATGAGCAGGGAGCATACGGGCAAACGCACATGGCACCATTACACGGCAGGCTGGTCGGGGACCCCGCATTGGACGGCTTCAACAAGCGGCGATAACGGAGGCGGCAAGACTGCTTTGTTTGATCAGCTTAATCTCGGCATGAGCGGCTATATGAATACGTCATGTGATGTGATGTCGGTCAAGAAATCTTTAGAGATGCAAAGCCTGCATTTCGGAATGTTCCTGCCTTGGGTTCAGATAAACAGCTGGTTCTCATTCCTGCACCCGTTCTATTATTCAGAAAAGGAGCAGGTAATATACAAAGACTATGTAAAATTGCGCTACCGTCTTATTCCATACATCTATTCAACTGCACTTGAAGGCACGATGAACGGAATGCCGATGGTCCGTTCGATGCCGCTTGTCTTCCCTGAAGATCGCAACGTTGACGATATGGTATATCAGTATATGTTTGGCAACAGCTTATGTGTCAGCATATTCAGTAATGATATATATCTTCCTGAAGGTACTTGGACAAATGCCTGGACAGGAGAAACAATTGTCAGCAAAGGAGAAAAGTTCAGCATTGATTATCCTGAAGACAAGGCCGGGCTGCTTTTTATCAGAGAAGGTGCAATTATTCCTTGCCAAAAAGACGTTCAATATATTGGTACACAGCCTATTCAGGAATTTATATTAAAAGTTTTCCCTTATGGGAACAATAGCTATACAATGTATGAGGATGACGGTGAAAGCTATGAATATGAAAAAGGTGCAATAGCTGCTACAAAGTTTGAGTGCAGCAAAGGTAAAAACAGTATCCAATTCATTATCAATCCGGTTCAAGGTCGTTTTGAAGGCATTCCTCAACATCGGGACTATACTTTGGAAATAAAGTCCGACAGAAGACCGGCAAAAGTACTCCTGAACAATAATGAACAGTCTGAATGGACATACGACACAGACAATAAAATAAGATTCAATGTAAATTCTTTGGATATCAGAGAGAAGGCAAAAATTTATATAGAGTATTAAATGAATTTAAGGACAATACTGTCATTAACAGGTATTGTATTGGTAAGTGCATGTCTGTCTGCCGGAACGATAGACAGACATGCATTAGTTTCAAGACACAATATCATTACGGACAGGACCATCAACAAAAGCCCTGCTCAGGTGGGAAACGGTTCATTCGCTTTCGGAATGGATATTACCGGACTACAGACCTTCACCCCA
This sequence comes from uncultured Bacteroidales bacterium, assembly GCA_947253655.1. Taxonomy (GTDB): domain Bacteria; phylum Bacteroidota; class Bacteroidia; order Bacteroidales; family UBA932; genus Cryptobacteroides. The sequence goes on along the minus strand of CAMYAE010000009.1, from coordinate 47,363 downwards.
TTCAACACGTTGAGCGATTGGGCATGGCATTCGATGCCTCTTCCGGAGGGCAAAAGCATCGGGGATTACTCCCCTACCGTATATGAGTCCTACGGTAAAAAGATTGCATATATGCTTGCAGACAAAGATGAACCTGAGCTGTCCCAATGGTTGAGAAAGAACCCGCACCGGTTCAATCTGGGCAGAATCGGTTTTGTACTTCTAAGAGAGGACGGAACCGCTGCGGCAGAAAAAGATCTTTTAGGAACACGTCAGGAAACGGATTTATGGACAGGTATTGTCAGCAGCAGTTTCATTTTAGAAGGAAAATCTGTAAATGTAAGGACTTCCTGTCATCCTGAAATGGATATTGTCGGTGTTGTTGTCAAGTCCGAACTGATAGAAAAAGGGCGTCTTAAAATCTTCATAGATTTCCCTTATGCGGATCTGAATGAATTCCCGGCATACGTCGGCGATTACCTTTCAGACGAAAAACACACCTCTAAAATATCACGGAAGAATTACAATGGTGCCGTTATCGACCGTGAAATGGACGATGCCGGATATTCCCTGCAAATGTCGTGGAACGGAAAGGCTGAAATTGTGAGAGAAACACCTCAAAATCACAGATATATTATAACTCCTGAAAAAGGGAGAAGTTTCAATTTCACCTGCCGTTTTGTCCATGATAAAACCGCAGTTTCGTGCATAGCGACGTCCGAAATTGAGACGGCGAGTTCCAAAGCCTGGGAAAAGTATTGGACAAGCGGGGCTGCCGTCGATTTCAGCGAAAGCAAAGACATAAGGTGGAAAGAACTTGAACGCAGGGTCGTGTTATCACAATACCTTATGAAAGTCAATGAGTGCGGATTATTGCCGCCGCAGGAATCCGGACTTGTAAACAACGGCTGGTTCGGACGTTTCCACTTTGAAATGGTATGGTGGCACGTCGTGCACTACGCTCTGTGGGGACGTATGGACTGTTTTAACAGCTATATGGGCACATATAAGGATTTCATGCCTGAGGCCATAAAAAGAGCCGGATCTGAAGGTCGTTCCGGTGCGAAATGGCCTAAATGCACCGGTAACATCAATCAAGAGTGGCCTAATGACGTACACGCCTTTCTGATTTGGCAACAACCTCATCCGATATATTTTGCTGAACTTGATTACCGTAGTAATCCTGACAAGGCTGTTTTGGAAAAGTGGAAAGACATAGTAATAGCGACAGCTGACTATATGGCAGATTGTGTATTTTGGAATAAGGATAAAAAAAGATATGTCATAGGCCCCCCTGTCGTGCCGGTGTCTGAAAATACAGACCCGTATGCTACTATGAATCCGGCATTTGAGGTAGAGTATTTCAGATATGCCTTGACAAAAGCCATTGAATGGGGTAAAAGAATGGGGCTTACTCGCAGACGAACAGCCAAGTGGAGAGATGTATTGCAGAATCTGTCGGAGATTCCGCAGCAAGAAGGACTTTATGTCACCTACGAGGGTATCCCGGATATGTGGACTAAATTCAATTTTGAACATCCGGCATTAACCGGAATTTACGGCTGGCTACCGGGATATGGTGTAGATAAAGAGGTCTTCAGCAAGACATTTGATACGGTACTTGAAAAGTGGCAGATGAATAAGGTCTGGGGCTGGGACTACCCTATGCTTGCAATGGCTGCTGCCCGGTTAGGCAGGCCTGAACAAGCTGTGGATCTGCTATGTACGACAGCACATAAATTCGGATTCGATGCTCACGGACTTGCACAAAGCTGGCCTTTCCCTTACTTCCCGGCAAACGGAGGCTTGCTCACCGCAATTGCCATGATGTGCGAAGGTTGGGATGGCAGCGAAGGAGAAGCCCCCGGATTTCCAAAAGACGGGAGCTGGACTATCCGTTACGAAGGTTTCAATAAAATGGAATGAATTATCAAATTTTACATTTGATATGATAAGTCCCTGAACTGAAAGTCTTCTGTTTATTTTTTGAGATATTGACAAAAGCCTTGGTGCCGTTCGGAACTGTAAAATTCATATTAATATATTTCCCTTTCTTTTGGCAGGATACGGTTATCTTGCCATTTACGGAATCTACAGTAGCAGAGACATAATTCAGTGAACCCATTTTCGGTGCAATTCTGAAAGTCCTGAAACCTGGCTGCAAAGGTTCGATGCCTGCGATTTTCTGTCCCAATGCAATTATGCCTCCCCCCGTCCACGCATGATTGCTTGACCCCTCAAAATTCCAATGCTCATATAAAGTGCTGCAATCGGGCTTCATCACGGTGGAATATAATTTCTTCATTCTGGCGACAGCCATATCTGGTTCATTCATAACAAGCAAAGCCTCAAGCACATAACGCTGCATGTAGGTTGTGGCATTGTATTGCTCTTCAAATATTTTCTTTACCAAAGGGAATTTTTCAGCGTCTGCAATACCGGATACAACAGCAAGAGCCTGCACCCGGTCATCATATACATCTTTATGTCCGGGAGTCCTGTATCCGATACCGTCCCAATAAATTCTATCGAATTCCTCTGCAATCCTGGACATAATCAATTCATTTTCTGACACATCATCCCACTTTCCAAGCATATGTGCAAATACGGTTTCTCCTTTTAACGCAAGATAATACCACAAGGGCAAAAGGGCATACTTGTCAATATGCTCTCCGGCATCCGGCCAATCCCATTCTCCGGTGCGATATATCGGCATTCCTTTATCATCCAACTTCCAGACTTCGTGCAGGTACCTGTGGACCGGCTCATAGACTGAAGGTACAAAAGTAGAGTCTCCGCTATAGAAATAGAAATTATGGAAGCCATACCAGCCGACAGAAGCCAGCATCTGCATTGGCAGCTCATTGGAGTAGTTTGAAGAAGGCACGGGAGAAAAGAATTCGCCTCCCGGCTTTTGCCAAGCAGTAAGTTCATATATTCCTTTTAAAGCCAGTTGGTTGGCGCTCGGTGAAAAAGCGTAGAAAGCCTCTGTCAATTCGTTGACCACATCTCCCCACCATTGTGCTCTTTCCCGATCAGGACAATCCATATAAGTATCTCTCATACAGACATAAAGAGTCCTTACAGATTTATTCCAATATTCATTCAGAAAGTCGTCGTCACACAGAAATCTTCCGGAGAATTCAGTGTCATACCCGGTCTCCCTGTATTTCACACTTTTAATTTCGACCCCGTCAGGAATCACGTATACGACTTCCTCACCGTTAAGCCAGCCGAGACTTTCATACTCCTGCCTGCCCTTCCTTGTAATATATTCGGCCGAGAGACATCTGGCCTTAGTTACAATATTATGATCGGTATATATGCTTATTTTCTTACCTTCATCGGCAACAAGTTCAATAAAAGGTGTAAACTGACAATTATAAGGCAAACGGCATCTTACCTTATTACCCTCGATACGGGTTTCCTCATATTCTTTCAGACTATAGTCCTTCCATAGAGGAATTGGTCTTTTCACAAGTTTTCCGAAAGGAGGCTGACCGGGAACGATGCCGATTTCCATTGCAGAGCCAAGAAATTTCGGGTTTGAGCCCTTATACCAATCGTAGGGGAAACGCCGTGCATCATAAAGGATATTACTCTCCGGAAGTCTGTAATTAGGCGGCGGACAAGAGGCTGTACTATAAGAGTAATGTACAGACGCTTCCCAGCTTTTGTCGGATATAATCTCTATTCCCGGAGCGACAGCCTCAAATATAATAGCGGCAGTTCCGCTGTTCTGATGACTGAACCCGCTCTTGCCGAAATGCCACAGTAAAAGTGCTATGACATTTTCACCCTTATGCAGATAAGGAGCAATATCCACCTCATCATAATAGCCATCTCCGCGAGCAGGTCCTCTTTTCAAGCCCCCCTCGAACACAACCATTTCTCCGTTAATCCACAACCAATATTTGGTATCGGCTCCTATCTTCGCTGTCAGAAATTCCGGAGTTTCATCAATATCAACCTTTTTACGGAAAGCCAACCACGAATTTGTAGTACTGTTAGATTGGGATTTGGATATCCATTTGGCACGCCAAATCTCATCTCCGGCATTGCATATAAGCGATACCGCAAATAGTAAGAAGAATATTGCTGTCGTTCTTTTCATCAGTACCTGTCTGTATAACATCCTGATTCCTTCACTTCGCTGTTTTCAATAATATAAAGATCCGGTGAAGTGGCGGAATTTCTCAAAAGCAGACCCTGCAATGAAATGTTTTTGCAGTCTTTGAAATATAACAGTGACGGAACTGCCTGTGCAGCCGGAATATGACCTTTTTCTTTCTGTAATTCAAGATTATTGATAAGCAAGTCCGCCCTGCCGTCAATAACTCCCGGACCGGTTACGGAAATATTTTCCTGGCCTTCTGCATAGAAAATCCCCTTTTTCCCGGAATAATCATAAATATTTTCAGAACCGACAATTACGGCTCCGCTCCTTATCATTATATGCACATTACTTTTAAGCTCCACGGCTCCGGTAAGGTATCGTCCGACATAAAAGACCAACGTACCACCTCCCTTGGCATAAATATAATCTATCGCTCTCTGAATGCTGGCAGTATTGTCAATTTGCCCATTACTCTTTATCCCGAAAAGAGATGCCTTGTATTCTTGTGCAGACAAGCAAAGCCCTGCAAGCAGCACAATTGCCGTTATAATTGTTTTCTTCATTTTGCCTTATATTTATTTGCCGTATTCGTAATTATTTGTTTTTTGGATTTTGGAGCACTCTCCTGAACTATACGGACCTTCTTCATTGAAAAGCCGTAAGCATCATCGCTGACAATAGCCGGTCTGTAATCTTCATCAGCCACACTGATTTTTACATTGTCCATAACCACATCATCCGCATGGCGTATATAGAACCCCCACGCAGGAAGCTCTTTCCAATTCGAAAATTCCGGATAGGACTTTTCCAGTTCAGGGATAGCCTCAAGTTCTGCTTTAGAACACCCTCTGTATGCATAGTCCTTATCAGCACTTCCCGGATATATAATTTCTATATTCTGTAGCGTGACTCCTTGAATGCGCATATCAGGCAAACCACTGATTATGCTTGGACAGACATTTCTCGGCAAAGCTTCCACCGGGCCTTCATAATTATACCCGGCATCGGGTTTCTTGAAAGGCACTTCGGCATAGACGTTCTTGATTACGATATTTTTCAGACATGGATTGTCTCCGGGTCTTCTGCTTGCGAGCCTGAGGAAAATCGGATTGCCAGTGTTGATACTTTGCAAGCCGTCTATCTCAATGTTCTCGATAGAGGCACCGTCCACACTCGCCACGGTAAACGCACTGCGATAGGTGTCGAATATCTTCATATTCCTGAACACAAAATTCCTGAATGTGCCTAAGGTATAGGTACCGAATTTTATGCCGTTTGCACTGCTCCGACCGACACAATTCTCAACCAGGACATTCTCGCTGACTCCGGTTTTGCTATGGCTCTTGAAACAATAGGCATCATCGGCTGAATCTATATAACAATTACGTACAACCACATTGCTGCAATCCACTACATCGAGACCGTCATTATTCCAATAAGCCTTTGCATCCACATTAATCCCTTCAATAAGAATATTGCTGCATTTGTCATACTGCTGGTTCCAACTTGCAGGATTCTTCATCGTTACATCTTTGACTATAATATGGTTGCATTTCAGAAAATGGACATTTTCAGGACGGTTGGTCTCATTCGGGCGGTCCAGCCCCAATTTATCATCGAGAAGCCCCGAATGAATATAATCTACCATCCTTGTAGCCACCTCGAAGCCCCTGCAATCAATTGTCCCTTTACCTGTAATGCCTATATTCTCCTGCTCAACAGCAAAGATAAAAGCTGTCCAGCCGGCATCCTTGTCCTTGACATAATCCCACGGATTCAGTGACCCTAAAAGTGTTGCACCCTCTTCAATATGAAGAGTAACATTGTTCTTGATATAAATTGTACCGGACAGATATTTACCCGGCGTAAGGACCACTCTTCCGCCTCCATTGGCAGAGGCAAAATCTATGGCTGCCTGGATGCTTTTCGTATTGAACGTGACCCCGTCAGGCACAGCGCCAAAATCTGTAACGACGTAATCTGCTGCAAATGACGTAATCGCAACAAAAGACAAAACAGCCGCAAGTAGTGAACATTTCGATAACTTATTCATAAAATATATGGTTTTCAATTATTTATATAAGACAACAGGTCCGATAAGTCCCATAGACACAAGGGGTTGCTTCCGCTTGATCACTTGACGCTGAGCCACCTTATTGTCCTTCAACGTGTGGAGATAATTTCCCATCAATGTCGTAACCTTGACTTCTATTGTATTTTCGCCCTCGTGCAAAAGACCTTTGAGATCATATATCTGTCTCCCGAACCAACGGACTCCGGCTTCTTTTCCGTTCACCTTAAGCTCGGATATATCTGCGACCTTACCGAGATTGAGATATTGAGGCATACTGTCTGGATCCAAGGTTATCGTTGCCGTGTAGGTAATATCTCCCATAAAATTAACGGCCTTGGTGTCGCGCAAGTCCTTCAATCCGGTGACAACAGTATCCTTAACCCACTTTTCCTGCTGATGACAAAGTCTGACACTCCAATTGTCAATTCTTATAGAGTCCTTACCCTCAACAGGCATTGGAGCCCAATTTTCAGCATTGCCTCCAAGACGATTGAAAACAAAAAGATAACTTTCCGCAGGACCGAATTCGAAATGCAGAGAGCCGTCCTTTTTTACAGGGAGCCGGTAACGCTTGCCGTCAGCCGCATTGTATAGCCAAGCCTTTTTACCGGCAGTCACTGACTTAGGGAAAATGACGTCCAATTTGCGGGATTCATACCTATGTGCATTTACGAACAGGAAAATATCCGATTTATCATCCGTAACATAATGGTTATGAAGCAGGAAGCGATCAGGTGTACTTATATTTATGGTATGCGGAAGATCATATTTCTCCATAACCTCCTTGTACCACTCAAGATATTTGCCGTCGGAAGGCTTTTCAAGCAAAATAAAATTCTTCGTATAGGATTTAAGTTTTTCCACATCGGAAGCGATCTGTCTGTCTCTAACCTGATAGTCTTTCAGACCGAGCGACTTCTCCGGATATGTCCCGATGCAGAACACCTTACCGCCACCGCTGACAAATTCTGCAATCTTGTCCAAAGCTTCCTGCGTTATTGAAGTAAGCTCAACAAGGAAAAGGACACTATACTTTTTGGGGCCGTAACATAATTTACCATCTTTAACAGTCGAGTTTTTGAGAATGATTTCACTTACGTAATCTGCGCCCCCGCCATTTTTATGCACTGCCTCCCATATCAGAGAAGTATATGGAATGTTAAGCTTAAAAGGGAAAGGCTCCTGCTGCACCCCTATCTGCGTCCACATATCGTAATTTGCGGGCAGAATTGCTATATCGGTGTACATATCGGCATTCTGCAGCACAGCACTCATTCTGGCTCTATATTCATTCAAATATTTGAAATAAGGCCACCATGTATTATTCTCATTATAATAGCTTCCATACTGGACCCAACCCGGAAAAGCGGCATCTTTAGGTGAATAATTGAAACCATGCCATACGGAATGGGTCGTTCCTGAAATTGCACTCATATCAGAACCTACTTTCAGCAACTCCAGAGATGTATTGAAGACCAAATACGTATTAGTCATCTCTTCCGCACTAACCAACCTTTTTCCTGTAAGATGAGCTGCCGAAGAGACATATTTGTTTATCATAGTGTATCCCCTCCCTCTCCTATAATCCTCATCGCCCATTTCTTCTCCAAGACGGTGCTTGAGCCAATTTGTAGTCCATGACTCACCTTCAGGTATATCATAACCTAAAGAAGATTCTAACGGGAAAAATCCTCGTCCGTAAGCCTGTGCACGTGACTTCACCCCTTTTTCGCGGCACCATGAAAGAAAATTCTCCGTATACCTTTCGTGCAGAAGTTCAGCTTTTGTAAGCTCAAAGTCAAAACGCGCCCTGTTCACCTCCTCCAGGAACTTTTCACCTTTTTTAGCACCGTATTCAAAACTTTCGGCATCTCCTAACCTTCCTACTTTGAACATGGTAAAAGGCAGCCACGGCATAATATCATACCCTCGCCTTTTAATGAATTCTTCTGCAAAGTCTTCAGTCCAATTGCAGCCTTCAAGCTCCATACTATCCACGAAAAAGGCTCTCAAATGATTCGATAGCGGTCCGAGTTTCGCCTCAATCTTGTCGGACATATTGTTCAGGTATTTTCTGACCGCCTCTCTGTCCATATGGTTAAGTATCGACCCGGCGGCTCCGGGGGCACCATTAATTACACTTGCAAACGATTCGTAACGTACCAAAGCATAAATCTGGTGCTTGCCTTCAGGTATATCCATGCTGATGACACCATCCTCTATTTTATCTGTCACATCCACAGCTTCATCCAGACTGTTTATCGGATCCGGAGTAAGCAGCAGGGAGATAAGTTCCGGATACCTTCTTGGGTTCTGTTTTGTCACTCCCGGATCCAAAGCCTTGAATATATTGAATTTAGACATTTCGAAATGGCTTCCTCCGTCAACAGGAATTGCATATGTCAGCATAACTGAAGCCCTTTCATCTCTCGAAAGATTTTCCGCACCGAAAGGCCAGCCGGAGCCTATGATCAAATCACAGGTCATGCCTATTTTATCCGCTTCGTCAAAAACCACTTTCAGCATATCAATCCATTCATCACTTAGCCATGTAAGAGCCTTGGTATTCATCGGCTCGGCTCCATAAGGAAAGGCAATAGGATTGATCTCCACCCCGCCGACTCCTGCTTCTTTAAGCAGATGAAGTTCCCGTACGAGTTCTTGCGCCTCAACCCTATCCCCATTCCACCACCACCTCACAAAAGGCCTGTAGCGGTTGTCCGGGGAGGAGAAAGCGGAAAAAATATCTTTAGAGCTCATTTTATCTCTTGCCCGGAGCTCTTCCGCACTGATAAATGTCAGAATGAATGCAAAAAATATTGTCAATAGAATAGTAAGTCTATTTGTCTTCATGTTCCGTATGCTTCAATTTGTCAGAATATATTATTGCCGAATTGATTATTATGTCAACCCCATTTTCTTTATTAAGCCATTTAAATGAGATAGAGTGTGGCCCGACAGGCAGATTATATTTGTAGAAAATCTCTTTGGCAACTCCGTTTCCATCTATCGGCAATTTGACTGTTTTTGAAATTTTCCCGTCAACATAAGCTTCAACTTCAGCTATATATCCCGGATGTTTATAATTTCTTGCCCTGACAAAGGAATATTTCACCACAATTCCGTTACCCTCAAATCCAATGTCATTCAAGCGTCCTATATATTGTCTGATATTCCTGACTTCAACAGGCCAATGACCTTCAAAACTCTGCTCGAAACGGACCGGGGCAGGTTTCTGGAGTTTTACCACAACCTCGTCTTCATTCACTGTTCCACCGTTTAGGGCAATAACTTTAAGAGCTTGATTATAAGACATCTTGTAAGTCTTGTTCAAAGATATGTCGGTATATTTGAAATTCATATCCTCAACTTCATAAACCGGCTTTTTCCAATATTCAGGGATAGCCTCGAAGCCGAGTATGGTGCCGAGTATTCCGGCAGCTGAAGCCGGATTACAATCAGAATCAGCACCGCATCTGGTCGCAATGTCAATAGTCCTGTAGAAATTCTTCCTGCCATACAAAAGGCCCATAACCACATAAGCACTGTTAAGAACTGCATCTATATTGAAGTGGTTATATACCCCGTCAGGACATCCCACGTCAAAGCCGTACTTCTTGTTTACAAGCGTCCATGTAAATTCCCAATTATTCGGGTATTTTTTGTACCAGCGATATACATCAGCCATTGCCTTATAATAACGGCTCTTTTCAGGTATTGTATTTAATGCTTCTTTAACGATATATTCCACATCATCATTGACAAAGGCCAGCGAATACATTGCCGCGATATAAACACCGCCATACCAGCCATCGCCGTAATTCATTATATGTCCTATTTCATCGGTGTAATGAGCAGCCGTATTAGGCATACCCGGAGACATTATGCCGGCATAATCAGCCTCTATCTGGAAATCAATGTCGTCAGCATGAGGGTTATTTTCCCAATAGCCGGTAAGCGGTGGTTCCAGCCCGTCTCTGATATTATACCGGGCCTGCAGATTTGCGTGCCACAAAGGATAACCGGCTTCGGCAAATGCCTTTGCAAACGACTGCACAGGGGCGTCAAGTCCTTCTTTATCAAAGACTTCAACAAATGTCAAGTCCATGTAGACATCATCGTACAATCCGGGCACATTGTCATACCACCATTTTATAATATGTTCATTCCAAGGAATATCAATTTCAGGATTGATAATGGTCGGATATTTGAATTCCGTCGGACCGCCATAGGTGCAGCCGATTACCTGCCCCGCCCATGCTCCTCTTATTTTGTCCGTCAAGACCTTTTTGGATATTTTGACTTCCTTTTTTGCCTTTCCTGCAGTTACTGCGGTTGCAAATGTCAGTGATAACAGAATTACTGTAACAATAGAAAAAAAACGTTTCATAAATGTGCTGATTTGTAAAAAATAATATTTTCCGTTGGTTGGAAAACAACTATCATATTTTCAAATATAGTTATTATTATCTTTTATTTCAGACATTCCTTACACATATACAGATAAATTATCAGAATATAAAATCATTTGACAAAAAATATAATAAAATAAGGGAGACTACAATTTTAGTCTCCCTCTCAATATGCGCATTGACGCCGGTGCCAATCAAAAGCAAACGGATTGGATGCAGGCGATTAGCGGATATACGTATTTATGCTCCTGTATTTATAGTAGTTACCGACGTATATGCCCTCGCACCGAGTTCTTTGTCAAGCATATAAAGACCGTAGCCGTTATCCTTGATCATCTTGACTTTGTCTATGATCGTATGTGCAGTGTCTTCCTCCTGTACCTGCTCGTCGATAAACCATTTCAGCATGCTCTGAGTGGCGTAGTCGTTCTCGGCAGTAGTCAGTGCGAAAAGATTGTTAATAAGGCCGGTTACAACCTGCTCGTGTTTCAGAGTGCTTTCAAAAACATCAAGTATTGATTTCCACTCAAACGGCACTTCCTTTATGGGCTGCAGGTTCACTCTACCGTTTCGGGAAATTATATAGTTGAAGAGAAGTTTGGCATGATCCTGCTCTTCCTTAAACTGCACCTCGAACCATTTGCCCATTCCTGTCATCCCAATAGAATGGCAATAAGCGGCCATTGACAAATAAAGGTAAGCCGACCACATCTCGGCATTTACCTGCGCATTCAGCGCTTCTTCTACTTTTTTTGTAAGCATAATTTATAGAAATTAAAATCAGTTCATTTAATTATGCAATTATAACAAATAGTTTTGACTATGGGTAATATTCCGGAAAGAATTTGTATCAGGAGGCTGCAACTTTCTTGAACAGCCTGTTTTTCAGCCACTCCCTGACAGGCTCGTCATAGATTATCATACAGGCATAAGCCACAAGCATTGCCGCAACTCCCCTAAGACCGTCCAATATCTCATAGCGAGGCTCGGATGCAAGATATACATTGTACTGCTGCATAATTTTATAAAGGTAAATATTATTTTGAATAATTTTATTAATTACATGTTAACATTAATCTCAGTTTTTGATTATTTTTGCAGTATGAAATTTTTAGGGAAAATATTAGTTTTTGCTATTGCCGCATACGTTATCGCATCCGGCATTTCAAGGACTTTTTTCTCTGTCACCGAGCCGTCCGGGGAACTATTTTCGGTTGTGGACGAGAACAGCGGCACTATCTCATCTCAGGATTTTTCTGACAGAAACTACAATTCTTTCAGCAGAGCCTGTCTGAACGGTAGTCCTGTATTTTCATTTTCTTCTGTAAGGACTTCATCACCGGCACAATACGACCAGATTAAGAAACAAAGAAGGTTTCCTTGGCCTGAATCCGCAAGATGGTTTTCGGCATATTTGAAGAACGGCTGCATATTCGGCCCTGCCGGTGCGGCGGACTTCAGAAACGGCGATCCGCATTTCCCTACTACAGGAATTCAGGAGGCCGAATATCTTTTCAAAATCTGCACGCTTCTGACCTGACTTTTATCTGCTACAGAATTTTAATGTCGTGCCTCTTGTTTTTATGAGGCATATTAAGGAATTGTAACAAATAAAAGTTTAAAATCATGAACAATATCAGACGCGTGAGATCTTTTAAAGATCTGGCAATATCATCAGTAATAATAATTGCAGGCATTATATGCCTTTATCTTAATTCCGACTCTATGTTTATCCTTGGGGTCACATTATTGACATTAGGGGTAATCCTTGTTCTCGCATTGAGGTCAGCTTTCAGAATCGAAGGTCAGGAAGGTACTTTCTTAAGAAAGACATACGATTTTCCGAACAATAGGAAAGAATCCGTCATAGCCTTTCTTGAGGGACGTTCCGACAGGCTCGAAAGCAGCAATACAGGCAGTCTGCTGCTATATATTTATTACAAACGCGACCGTTCTTCCGGTTTCGGGGAACTGAATGAATACACAATGTACGAGTACAAGCCATGTACCGGGCTTATGAAACTCGATCCAAAGCAGCTTTCGCAAATAAAATAGTTTCCAGACCATTGCTTATTGCAAAAGATGCATAATAAGACATAAGAGAGTTACATTTCTGTAACTCTCTTATTTTCATGTGGTGCCACCGAGAATCGAACTAGGGACACAAGGATTTTCAGTCCTTTGCTCTACCAACTGAGCTATGGCACCATGTTGTCACCGAAACGTCTGTGTTTTTGATTTCGGGAATGCAAAGATATAGAAAAAATGTGTTCCTCCAAAATTTTACCGATAAAATTTCAGCAAAATTAAATTTTAGCCGACTCGGTTTTGATAAAAATTAACATTAATTAATAATCTATTTGTTAAATTAGCGGATATTATATTTATTTCAGAGACCTTTTGACAGAGAAGACCCTCATATCAGTCATACTTCCACTCAAATTGGAGTGGGAGCCATGCTACTATATACAAAGCTCCGAGATAGCGAAGCGAAACGTTGAAAAGGGCACAAGGGTTCGGGTCATTTTTGCAAGGAAAGAATATATCGGGATAGTTGACGAAATTGGCATAAACCCGCCTGAAGGCTCGAAGAGAATTTCAGATATAATATCTGCCGGGCTCAATCTCAAAAAAATCTCCGCTGATGAAATGAAATTATGGAGATTTGTTGCAGACTATTACATGTGCAGTATCGGAGAGGTCTACAAGGCGGCATATCCGACTCAAAAGACCAACGAAGAGCAGGTGATGTCAGCCATTATTGCAAGGAAAGAGGAAAAACGCCTTAAGACCCTTGAGAGTCTGAAGATTAAGGCAACATCTCTGAAAACAAGGTTAGAGAAAAAGAAAGACGCGATAGAAAGAAGCAGAAAAGCGGAAAAACGAGAGGAATATATCTCTGACTATAAACGAATTGAGTCGAATATCGCCGATACTGAAGAAAAGATAAGGCATTTGGAATCAGGTGCGCAGTTGCAGCAGCAACCGCCGGGAGACATCTGCCTCACAGAGGCACAGGAAATTGCATATAAAGAGATTGAAGAGGGCTTTGTCAAGGGCAAAACCGTCCTTCTTAACGGAATTACAGGCTCCGGCAAGACGGAAATATATTTAAAATCGGCATCCGAGGCTATCAGATCCGGCAAAAACGTGCTTTATCTTGTACCGGAAATTGCATTGAGCCGCCAGCTTGAGGAGAGACTGCATTCCGTCTTCAATTCGAGGCTTATTGTTTACCATTCAAGGGAATCCGCAGCAAGACGCCGTGAAGCCATATATAAGCTTTCAACAGGACCATATATTCTATTGGGCACAAGATCAGCCATATTTCTGCCTCACGAAAATCTTGGGCTTATAATAATTGATGAAGAACATGATTCCTCATACAAGCAGGGCTCTCCTGCTCCGAGATATAACGGCAGGGACACGGCAATAATGTTGGGACACATTCATCGCTGCAACCTGCTTTTAGGCTCGGCGACCCCATCTCTCGAAGCAATATTCAATTGCGAATCAGGCCTGTACAGCATGGTCACATTGAATGAAAGATATTATGCAGCACCGGATTCGAGGGTCGAGATTATTGACACCAAAGCCGAAAGAAGGAAGAGAGGAATGTGCGGCAGCTTCTCCAGGAAGCTAATATCCAAGATAGAGGAGACTTTGAAAGAGGGCGGACAGGTAATGCTGCTTAGAGGCAGAAAATCTTATTCCCCTATCGTACAATGCACTGATTGTGGGGATATTCCAAGATGTCCGAATTGCAGCGTCAGCCTTAGTTATCATAAGTCAAAAGGCCTTCTTGTTTGTCATCACTGTGGGCACGAGGAGCAATTTAACGGTATCTGCAAGAAATGCGGCGGCACACTGCAACCTTTCGGATACGGAACGCAGAGGATTGAAGAAGAGGCCGAAGCCTTGTTCCCATACGCAAGGATTGCACGGCTTGACGGAGATGTTTCCCAAAATACGGCATACGAGACCCAGGTAATCAAGGACTTCTCCGACGGCAGGACGGATATGCTTATAGGAACGCAAATAGTAGCAAAAGGATTTGATTTCAAAGGACTTATGCTCGTTGCCGTAATTCAGGCGGATTCTATTTTGGGGCAGCAGGATTTTCGGGCTGACGAAAAAGCGATACAGCTTTTGGAACAATTAAGGGGAAGGTGCGGCAGAAGAGACAGACGAGGGCTTTTCGTTATACAGACCTCCCGTCCGGAGCATCCCGTATACAAACATTTTGGCAATGGCGAAAACATCTTGAAATCATTGTTGGAAGAACGCCGGATATTCAATTACCCGCCCTATTCAAGAATAATAACTCTGATAATTAAAGATATAGATGCCGGAAGGCTCGAAAATATGTCGCAAAAAACAGCTTCGCAGATAGCCGGAGCCTTCTCGGTAAAGCCATCCATAATGCCTATGGACAATAAGGCGGCTGTGCAGGTCTCCGAGCCGTATTTTCCTGTAGTAGACAAGATTGCGGGAGAATATATCAGAAATATAAGATTGACCTTGATGAAGACGCCGGAGCTTGTCAGGAACAAACGCCTTATTCAAAGCCGGATAAGGGATATTGAAAAAGAATATTCATATTTCGGACATATCGCGATTGATGTAGATCCACTTCAATAAAGAGGTGGAATGTTTTTTGCAAGGCGAAAAACCCGGATAAAAATCCGGTAAGAAAATCTGGGAAGCTGACAAATTATTTGTTAAATTTGCAAAATGACCTTTATAAGATAAAAATGGGAAAAATCATTGCCATAGCAAATCAGAAAGGCGGTGTGGGTAAGACTACGACTGCCATAAATCTTGCCGCATCACTGGCCGTTCTCGAAAAGAAAGTCCTTATAATAGATGCCGACCCTCAGGCCAACACGACATCAGGGCTCAATTTTTATCCGGATTCTGACGAGCAGAGAACTCTGTACGAAGTAATGATCGGCAAATTGGGGGTGCAAGATGTTCTGATTCAGACGGAAATGGAAAATCTCCAGATGATTCCTTCCCATATCAATTTAGTAGGAGCGGAGATTGAGATGCTCGATGCCGAAGACAGAGAATCTCTAATGAAGAAAGCCTTAGAGCCGATAAAAGGGAACTATGATTTCATTATTATAGACTGCTCCCCTTCCCTCGGACTGATTACAGTAAACTCTCTGACGGCTGCGGATTCTGTGATGATTCCTGTGCAGCCTGAATTTTTCGCATTAGAGGGGCTTGGCAAACTGCTCCAGACAATACGTCTGGTCCAGAACGGTGTCAATCCCGACCTTACTATTGAAGGTTTTGTAGTCACAATGTTCAATGGCCGGACAAAGGTGCACACTCAAGTGGTAAACGAGCTGCGCGAGCACTTCAAGGACATGGTCTTCGACACCATCATCCAAAGGACAATACGTCTGAGCGAGGCTCCGTCTCACGGCAAACCGATTATCTTATATGATGTTATGAGTACCGGCACCACCAACTACCTTAATCTTGCAAAAGAGGTTCTGGAAAGGAACTCGATGCAATAAAAAAACGATAACATGGTAAAACCAAAACGCGGACTTGGAAAAGGGCTCGGAGCCTTGCTCGGAGATGTAAATATTGACGTTGAGAATTTAAGGAAGCCTGTCGGCTATATCAATAAGGAGGTCGTGGGCGAGACAGAGCCGCAGGGCACAGCGGACATATTGAGAATTCCTGTCGATATGATAGAGCCGAATCCTTTCCAGCCCAGAATGTCTTTCGACCAGGAAGCCCTTGAGGAACTTTCGGAGTCCATAAAGACTTTCGGGCTTATACAGCCTATTACCGTCAGGAAAAAATCTACAGGCAGGTATCAGATAATCAGCGGAGAGCGCCGTTTCAAAGCTTGCAGAATGGCAGGAATGGATATGATTCCGGCCTATATCAGGGATGCCAATGACCAGGGTATGCTGGAAATGGCCATTGTAGAAAATATCCAGCGCGAAAATCTCGATCCTATCGAGGTTGCCATGAGCTATCAAAGGCTTATAGAAGAATGTATGCTTACACAAGAGCAAATGGCGGAAAGGGTCGGGAAAAAAAGAGCGTCTGTAACGAATTATCTCCGGCTTTTGAAGCTTCCGGCAAGGGTGCAGCATGACTTGAAAGTCGGACTTATAAGTGTTGGACATGCCAAGGTCATTCTCGGTATAGATGATGAGAACATACAGGAGCAGTTATGTGACTATGTAATTAAAAATGACCTCTCTGTACGTCAGCTGGAAGAAAAGATCAAAAAGATGTCCGGGGACAAAAAAGACAAGGAGCAAAAGCCCCAGGATCTGCCGGACGAATACTACAAGGTCCTTGAGCACATCGGCAAATTCTTCGACAACAATATAAGCCTGAAAAGGTCAGCCAGCGGCAAAGGCTCCATGACCATTCGTTTCGATTCAGACGAAGAGATGAGAAATTTCCTTAAAGCATTGGAAGACACACACCTTTAGACTTGATGAGTAGTTTTCTGCGAAAATTGTCATTGGCATTGCTGCCCTTGCTCGCCATCTCTCTGAATGCTGTAGCCCAGTTCAAGGAAGAAGCATTCAGGCAAAGCTATGTGGATGAGCGCGATACTACCGGCCGCGATTCAACCGACGCCATGTTTACTTTCAAAGAGTATTTTGGAGGTCTTTCGCATAAACGGGAAGAGAGGATAGGCGTGCTCTTTGCCGGCTCCACCGTATTCATCGGAGGAGAACAAATTTACAACAGGCAGTATTGGAAACTCCCGATAGTCTATGGAGGAATAGGAGCAGGAATAGGCTTAGGTGTAGCCTATCGAAGCAAATGGCATAGCACAGGAGATTCCCGTTATCAGAGCATGAGCAACTGGTTCTTCGCAGGGGCCGGCCTCGTATATTGGGGTTCCCTCATGGACGGAGTGATAAATTATAAAAAAGACGTTTATCCGCAAGCCGGAAAAGCCACTCTCTACTCGCTTCTTCTGCCGGGACTGGGACAAGCTTATAACAAAGAATACTGGAAAATTCCGATTTACTACGGATTAATGCTCGGCTCTCTGCATTTCCTGCTGACAAACAACAAGAACTATCACAGATATAAATGGATACATAATGCTGCCACTGTTGAGAATTCCACTTATGACGGCCCGATTTCTGCAGAGACAGCCCTGTACTACAGGAATGTCTTCAGACGCTACCGGGATTATTCAATTGTAGCCCTTGCCGGCTTTTATCTGCTCCAGATCATTGACGCCAATGTATTCTCCTATATGCAGGATTTTGAATTGACTGACGACATAACCATGAATATCAGTCCTACTGTGCTGACATCTGATCCTGTGTATGCAAGCAATACCTATGGAAAACCTTTCAGCAACACAGGCCTGCATTACAGCAGGACGGGGATGGCGGACGGCTTTGGACTCCGCCTTGGATTTACGTTCTGATAAAGTTATAGGATGAACAGAATATCGGTATTATTCATTTCAATTTTTGTTATGGCGGCTATGGATATTTCCGCCCCCTCAACGGCTTCAGCCCAACTTTTCAAAAGGGATACCGTTGCGGTGAAACTCAAGAAGAACAAAAAACAGCTCAAAAAAGAGAACGAAAGGCTATGTTCCGAGATTGATTCTCTGAAAGCCGTATTGGAGACAATTATGGAGACAAGAAGACACGAAGACAGTGTCAGGTCGGAGCTGATAGGCATTTTTGAAGAGAATGAAGGCAAGATAGGAGCTGGGCTCTCGCCAGAGGACTATAATGACCATGTAACCGACAGCCTGCTGAATATTTTATGGCATCTGCATAAGAAAGCCAACGACTCCGATGAGGGCGAAGGATATGATATGAACACGGTGCATTTTAGTTCCGACGTCCCGGACAAGGTCTTTCTTGAAAGGCTTGAAAAGATGAATTCCTACATAACCCTGCCTTACAATGAGACAGTCAGGAATTATATCATATTGTATTCCGAAAAGATGCCGAGGAAAATGGGGCACATGCTTAGTCTTTCAAAATACTACTTTCCTATTTTCGAAGAGATATTCAACAAATACGACATGCCTGAAGAGCTGAAATACATGTCGGTCATTGAATCAGCCCTCAATCCTTTAGCCGTATCAAGAGCTGGGGCAAAGGGCATGTGGCAGTTCATGTACAACACGGCGAAAGTCTATGGACTGAAAATAAATTCTTTCGTGGACGAAAGGCTTGACGCCGTTAAAGCTGCAGATGCGGCGGCCAGATACCTGCAAGACGCATATTCCGTCTTCGGCGATTGGAGTCTTGCCATATCGGCATATAACTGCGGCTCAGGAAATGTCATGAAGGCTATACGCAGATGCGGAAAAAGGGACTTCTGGTCTATATATGATTATCTGCCGAGAGAGACAAGAGGCTATGTTCCGGCCTTTGTAGGAGCTATGTACGCATTCACCTATTACAAGGAACACGGACTCGTGCCGGACAAAATTGAAATTCCCGAACATATCGACACTCTGGAAATAAGCAAGCCTCTGCATTTTAAGCAGATAACCGATGTCGCAGGAGTGCCTTCAGAGATATTGAGACAACTGAATCCGCAGTATGTCCACGAAATTATTCCGGGCAATGAGGCAAAATACCTGTTGCGTCTGCCGTATAAATATACAGGCTCGTTCGTGGAGCATGAAGACTCTATCTACACCTACAAGGCGGCCGAACTTTTCAGCCCTACCGAACTCCGTAAAGCAAGTTCACAGCCCGAACAGCGGAGAATAGTCTATAAAGTAAGGAACGGTGACTATCTTGGGAAAATAGCGGCAAAAAACCATGTGACCGTCTCGCAGATAAAGAATTGGAATCATCTAAGAAGCAACAATATAAGGGTCGGTCAAAGGCTTGTTATCTATAAAAAGGGCTATGCTCCGTCTCAATCAGGCAGCAAGAGCGTTACGACGTCAGTAAAGGCTACAAAAAACGATGGCACGGCTACATCCAGGACCTATACCGTGAAGCATGGAGACACCCTATATGAAATCGCAAAGAATTACCCCGGGGTCTCAGCAAAAGATATCATGGCATACAATAATATAGGCAGCAAGATCCGTCCCGGAATGAAGCTCAAAATCCCTGAAAAATAGGCTACCACGTATATAGCAATTGGAATTTCAGCTCGGCCTTGCCGGGCTTTCTTTTTTCTTTCATCCTGGAATATTCGGTAATCGCCCCTCTCAGATAGAGTTTCAAAACTGTACGGCGTATATTAATCTTTGCATTTGCGTAAGCTGAAAGGCTATAACCCCTGCCATAATACGCCGGCACCGAGAAACTCCCCGGAGCATCCCTTTCGTAGACATAAATTCTGTCGTCCCAATTATCCGCCAAAAATTCAGTTGCTCTAAAAAAGGCGGCCCAATTGTCCGTCTTGTATCCGGCTTCAGCATAATTCAGCAAGCCGAATTTTCTGCACGTAACGGCTTCTGTCCTCACATTCAAAAGGAAATGGGCAGGAGTCCATTTAAAATCGAGCCTTGCTGAATACCTGGACCTTGGGCCAAAATTTCTTAGACGGGCAGTCAGTTTGGAACATATTGACAATCCGTCATTTATGACAAATATATCCGAAAGGAAAACTTTCATCTGCTTATTGTCATCAGAAATATGCCGTCCGAATTCGCTATTCAATTCATGCTGCCGAAACCTGCATCCCAATGTCATTGCCGCCTCGTCCTTAGACTTGGAAAACGCATGCGGGGCCCCGGTCATATATGTATCAAATTTTATCGGATAATATCTTGCCGATGCCGCTACAGCAAAACTCTCCCCTATCGGGACTATCGTCCCGGCTATCGCCGCGAATCTGGAATTCTTGATATCCCATGCGGCTTCTCCAAAAAGATCTGTACCTCCGATACAAGCCCTTGTGTCTATAGACACCTTGGCGGAGGCAATCTTATCAGAAGTCGTCCTGCACATCGAATTCACAGAAATCTGCCCATGACGTCCGGTATGGGTAAACCTCAGTGCAGGCAATACTCCGGTTTTTTCAAATGCAGTCAATGCGGAAAGCGCCACCCTCCCAAAAGTCACTTCTGCAGCCGCCCCCGACAAATCAGTATTAGAAAACGACAATGAGGGCGAAATGCCGTTTGGAGTTCTCATGACGGAGCGGAGGCCGTACAGGCCGGAAAGGGCAAAGCCGCTCCACAAGCACAATCCCTGACCGAAATGGGTGTTGAAATTGCCGACAATTAGTTTCCCGTCCGGCTTACGGCTGTAACAGGCAATATATCCTCCGTATTTTGAAGGAGGCCACCATTCGGGACTATAACCCTTCTTGATTACCGCTCCGACGTCAATCATGTCAGCAACATCAAGTTTGTATTTGCCGCCGTAATAGATTCTGTCTTCGGGCTTTACCCCGATTCCAAGCATCAACGAATTGTCCGTCATATTGTTGCGTTCTCTCAATACCCCCGGAGGAGAGTACGTTCCAAATTTGATGAAAGGCTTAATAGCCTTTGCAAAATCATGGCCGAAACCGTCTACAAGCCCCAGTTCCTCTACTGAAAGTATCTCACCGTTCTCTTTAATATAATCCTTAAGAGAAGCTACCCTATAGCTGCTGAAAAGTCCCGTAGCCAGCAACCTCGCTTTCGTAGCAGAATTTATATCCACCGGATGAAGTTTCAATGCAGCAAGCCTCTCCAAAGTTTCCTCGCTGACATCCTCTATGGACGATGCTCCCGATAACTCGGCAAGGATCATATTCATATCCTGGGCCATAGCCGTATGGGCAACAAATGCCAGTAAAAGAAATATAAATGCCGACCTCATAATCATATCCCTGCAAATCTTTCCTTGACAATATATCAAAATAATAGTGGCTCTTATGCAGTTTAATTTTTATTTTGTCAATTCTTTAATTCTTTTTTTTAATTTAAATACTGCGAAAGTCGGTTTATTATGTTAAATTTGTACTTTAATGGATTTAGAAATGAAAAGAATCAATCTGTTAGACAAGTCTTTCAAGACTTTCATTCCTCATGAGAAAATAGAAGAGGCCATTGACAAGGTCGTCGAGAGAATCAATGCTGACTACAAGGACAGCGAAGATATTCCGGTGCTGCTATGCATTCTCAATGGCTCTATCCTATTCACGGCCGAACTTATGAAACGGCTCGACTTCAATTTCGAGCTTGTTTCCATGAAACTGTCTTCTTATCAGGGCACCCGCTCCACCGGAAAAGTACGGGAAGTAATGGGTATGACCGGAAGCGTGGAAGGACGTAGAGTTATCATAGTTGAGGATATTGTCGATACAGGTAATACCATAGTAGATCTTGAGAGGATTCTAAAAGAAAAAGGAGCATCAGAAATCAAAGTATGCACCATGCTTCTAAAGCCCGATGTATATGACAAGGATATAAAGCTGGACTACGTCGGCATGGAAATTCCGAACGATTTCATAGTCGGCTTCGGGCTTGACTACAATGAGGTCGGAAGAAATCTCAATGATATATATGTAATTGATAATGAACCGGATTTTCATATTGAAGACAAAACAGCAGATGCAATGAAATTTTACATACTATTTGGGCCTCCGGGAGCAGGAAAAGGCACCCAGGCCACAGCAATGGTGGAAAAATACAACTTGTGCCACATATCTACAGGAGAACTTCTGAGGCAGGAAATCGCCGCCGGCAGCGAACTCGGCAAGAAAGCCAAGAGTCTGATTGATGCAGGGGCCCTTGTTCCGGATGAAGTTGTTGAGGGCATGATAGAGAACAAGTTCAAAACCGTCAAAGGCGTGAACGGCTTCCTCCTTGACGGCTTTCCTCGCACTATCGCTCAGGCAGAAGCCTTGGACAGAATGCTTGCAAATGTCGGGGAATCAGTGACGTCAATCGTATCAATCATGATACCGGACGGAATGATAAAAGAAAGAATCAGACACAGGGCTTCAATAGAAGGCCGCGCCGATGATGCGAAAGAGGAAACAATAAACAATAGGATAAAGACTTACCACGATAAGACCGAGCCGCTTATCGAATATTATAAGAAAGAGGGCAAATATGCCGAAATAGACGGTACAGGCTCTATTGAAGAGGTAAGGTCTCATATTTTTGAACTGCTCGACAGATTTTAGCGGATGGCCGAAAGCAATTTCATAGATTATGTGAAGCTTTTCTGCGCTTCGGGACACGGAGGTGCAGGCTCGATGCATTTGCACCGGGCCAAATATGTACCGAAAGGTGGACCGGACGGAGGTGACGGAGGTAGAGGCGGACACATAATACTAAAAGCCAATCCACAATTCTGGACTCTTATCCACCTGAAATACAGAAAGGTAATCAGAGCGGAAAGAGGGGGCGGAGGCGGAGCGTCCAATTGCACCGGCAAACAAGGGCAGGACATTGTCCTTGACGTACCGGTGGGGACAGTAGTAAAATCAGCCGACACAGATGAGGTGCTTTTCGAAATGGTGGAGCCAGGTGAAGAGAGGATTCTGTGCAATGGAGGAAGAGGAGGTCTGGGCAACAGTAACTTCAAAAGTGCGACCCAACAGACTCCTCGCTATGCACAACCCGGAGAAGAGGGAGAAGAGGGCTGGTTCGTCTTTGAGTTGAAAGTGCTGGCTGATGTCGGTCTTGTCGGGCTGCCCAATGCCGGCAAATCCACTTTCCTTGCTGCCGTAACCTCGGCAAAGCCTAAAATTGCAAACTACCCTTTTACGACCTTGGAGCCAAATCTCGGAATAGTCAAATACTATGACGACAAATCTTTTGTAATAGCTGACATTCCAGGCATCATTGAAGGCGCCCACGAGGGAAAAGGAATAGGCCTGAGGTTTCTGCGTCATATTGAACGCAACTCCGTCCTGCTTTTCATGGTATCAGCCGAAGAAAATGACGTTACCGGCACATACAATGTCCTTATTAAGGAACTGGAGGAATACAATCCTGAGCTGTTGTGCAAAAACAGGATATTGGCAATAACAAAATGCGACCTTGCAGACAAGAAGACACTTAATAAAATTAAGGCCGGATTGCCTGAAAATCTGGAATGCCACTTTATATCGTCCATTACCGGCTCCGGTCTTAAAGAACTTAACGACGGCCTTTGGCAGGCACTTAACTTATAACTATGGAATTTATAGATTATGTTCACCGTTTAGATCAGGATATTTCATTGGCTATTAACAACTTGCATAATATGTTCATTGATCAGCTTATGCAGTTCATGTCCAACAAGGAAGTCTGGTTTCCGCTTTATCTTCTGATTGCAGTCCTGCTTTTCAAGAGGCTGGGCTGGAGACGGGCACTTATAGCGATTGTTGCAATTGCCCTGACAATTACGGCTTGTGACCAATTTTCAAATCTTATCAAAGATGCAGTTGCACGGCTCAGGCCTTGTTACAGTACTTATATGATTGAGGGAAAGCTGAATATGCTGGAATCCAGGCATGACTACTACGGCTTTTTCTCCGCCCACGCTGCCAATGCTTTCGGTTTTGCAATATCAAGCTTTCTGCTTTTCAAGACGGACAGGACCCGACTTTATTACGGTTATGGGGCTGCTATAATATTATGGGCTACTCTGGTAGGCTTCAGCCGGGTTTTTGTAGGGAAGCACTATTTCGGTGACGTAGTTACAGGAATGCTGATCGGCATATTCTTCGGGATACTAACAGCTACTATTGCAAAGTTGATAATATCCAAATACAGAATAGCCTAAAGCTCACGGAGGGTCTTCTCCATCATAATTCCCCTTGAGCCTTTAATCAGTATTGTCCTGTTTTCAAGTTTATTGTTTTTCAGATATTCCGCAAGTCTGTCCGAGCTGATGAACCAGCTGATATTATCAGCACTGCCGTCAATATCTATCGCTTTCCCAAATTCTTCTCCTACGAGAAATATCTCATTTATATCTGCCGCTTTCAACTTTGCCAATATGTTCCTGTGCTCTTGAACGGAATCGCCTCCAAGCTCACGCATATCCCCAAGCAATACCGCCTTATCTCCTCCGGAGATATTCTCGAAATTATCCAAAGCGGCTGCCATGCTGGTAGGATTGGCATTATAGGCATCTATAATTAAAGTATTTCTTTCGGTCTGCATCATTTGGGAACGGTTATTTGCAGGGATATAGGCACTTATTGCCTCTATAGCCTCGGCTGTAGAAATCCCGAATTTTCGTCCCACTGCAATGGCAGCCATAACATTATCGGCATTATACCTGCCCACAAGATTTGTATTCAGAAGCAGACCGGAGCCATTTTCACCAGCAGGCAATGACATTCTAAGATAAGGAGATCCGACATCGGACGGCAAAATTTCAGCCCCGTCGCATTTTACACCGTATTCAATTGTCCTGAGGCCCTTCCTTGCTTCGGCCATTTCACAAAGTACAGGATCGTCTGCATTGAGGAATATAGCCGTGCCGGAAGAAGAGATATAATCATAGAGTTGTCCCTTGGCCTTTTTCACCCCATCATAGCTGCCGAAGCCGAGCAGGTGGGCTTTTCCCACATTGGTAATCAATCCGTAATCCGGTTCGCTGACTTTCACCAGACGGGCGATGTCGTCAAGGTGGTTGGCTCCCATCTCTATCACAGCAATCTGCGTCTCGGAATTGATTTTCAGCAAAGACAAGGGCACACCAATATCATTGTTAAGATTACCCTCAGTGGCCGTAACACTGTACTTTTTTGCCAGCACGCATCGAATCAGCTCTTTGGTGGTTGTCTTGCCGTTAGTTCCGGTAAGTCCTATGACAGTCAACTTTTTTCCGTCCACAAAAGTATTCTCGCGGTGAAAACGCCCCAAGGCCTGCAAGGTCTCCAAGGTATCCTCTACAGGGATGATATTTACGGCACCTTCCGCGGCTGCAACAGACGTTTTGTCCACAACAGCATAGGAAGCTCCGGCCTCGATAGCCTTCAAGGCATAATCGTTACCGTCGAAATTCTCTCCTTTAAGAGCAACGAACATCTCACCGCCTTTGATAGCCCTGCTGTCTGTCGTAATTGCCGAGCAACCAAGGAAAAGCCTGTGCAACTGTCTTATGTCCATAAGCCGATTATTTTACTCCCGTACTGCCGAAACCGCCTTCTCCCCTACCCGTCTCGTCAAGAAATTCCACATTGTCCCATTTCACGTGTTCGTGCTTGGACACTATCATCTGTGCAATCCTTTCCCCCGGTACTATTGTAAAAGGCTCTGAGGAAAGATTCACAAGCAGGGTGCGCAATTCCCCTCTATAGTCCGCATCAACGGTTCCGGGGGAATTCAGTACGGTGATTCCGTGCTTTACAGCCAGACCGCTTCTTGGACGCACCTGGCACTCATAGCCTTCAGGCAGGGCAATATAGAGCCCCGTCGGTATAAGAGCCCTTTCAAGGGGCTTCAATATTATAGGCTCTTCTATATTTGCACGCAAATCCATTCCGGCCGACAAATCTGTAGCATAAGCCGGATTAGGATAAGCCGATTTGTTGATAATCTGCACTTTCATATATTAATTTAATTTTTATAAATCTTTAATTAATCTTTGTCATAGGCTATTTTGGGGCTAACTTATATAAGACAGCAGCTATAACGGTAAATATCAGGTTAGGCAGCCACATTGCAAATCCTGGCGGAAGGGCTCCGGTATATACAAACATCTGGCTGAATCTCTGGAATAGTATGTACGAAAAACTCAAGGTTATACCTATGGCCAAATTCCACCCGATTCCTCCGCGTTTTTTTCTGGAGGACAGTGAAACGCCTATTATCGTCAATATAAAGGCTGAAAAAGGCAGTGCAAACCTCGAATTTCTCTCTATCAGCGAATACTTCACATTCGCATCTCCCCTCATTTTCTGGGTCGCGACAAGTCGGTTAAGATCAGCATAGGAAAGATTTTCCACAGTGCTTTTCTTCCGATAAAAATCTTCTATGGTAAGGTTAATAACGGTATCGATAGATGCACCGGAGATAATTTTATCCTCTATGCTCTCCTCGGAATAGCTCCGGATAAAGTAATCCTTAAGGTGCCAGCCGCGCATCGTACTGTCCCATACAGCCGTTTCCGCAGTGAGTTTTGAGACTAACCTGTTGTCCTTGATCGTCTCCAGGCTAAACCCGTATGCGGTATTGTTCCATTTGCTGAAAGACTCCACAAACACAAATTGTCCCTCATCAATCTGATAATGAACATTATCGTCAGGCGTCCTGTTGTCCATAAACCGTACATACTTTGATTTAAATTCGTTTATCTTGGTATTCGCCTTTGGAATAACAAAAAGGTTCAAGGACAATGAAAAAGCTGCTATAATAAATGCGGAAAAGATATACGGCACCATCATTCTGTGATAGCTAACGCCGCAGGACAAAATGGCTACTATTTCAGAATTGGCGGCCATTCGCGAAGTAAAGAAAATTACCGTAATGAAAACGAACAGAGGACTGAACATATTCATGAAATACGGTATGAAATTGAGATAATAATCGAATACAATCTCATTTAGAGGAGCGTTATGCTGCACAAAGTCATCTATCTTCTCACTAATGTCAAAGATTATGACAATACCAATGATAAGTAGAATGGCGATGAAGAAAGTAAATATGAACTTCTTCGCTATATATAAATCTAATTTTCTGATATTGAGAGCCATAGCCTAAAGTCTTGTCATTACTTTCTTAACCGTTTCGTTTTTCCACGAATTAAAATTGCCAGCAATTATATGTGCCCTTGCCTGACGCACAAGGTCAAGGTAAAATGCAAGGTTATGTTCGCTTGCAATCATTGCCGCAAACATCTCCTTTGCCACGAAAAGATGACGGAGATATGCCTTGGAATAATGTCTGTCCACGAAAGACGTGCCTTCCGGGTCTATCGGAGAAAAATCATTCTCCCACTTCTTGTTCCTCATATTCATAATACCGTTCCAAGTGAATAGCATACCGTTCCGGCCGTTTCTTGTAGGCATTACGCAGTCAAACATATCCACGCCTCTCGCTATACCCTCAAGAATGTTCTCCGGAGTGCCGACACCCATAAGGTAGCGCGGCTTGTCATCAGGCAGCAAAGGACATACGAGCTCCAGCATCTCGTACATTTTTTCTTTTGGCTCACCGACCGCAAGTCCTCCGATGGCATAACCGTCGCGCCCAAAGGCTATTGCATGTTCCACGGCCCTTTTTCTCAGATCGGGATAGACACACCCCTGCACTATAGGGAAAACAGTCTGCTCGTACCCATAAAGGGGTTCGGTCTCATCAAAATGTTTGATGTATCTCTCCAGCCAAGACTGCGTAAGCTTCAATGACTTTTCGGCATATTTATAATCAGCGTCTCCCGGGCAGCATTCGTCAAGGGCCATCATAATGTCCGCACCGATAATCCTTTGAATGTCAACATTATTCTCTGGGGTAAAAGTATGTCTTGAGCCGTCAATATGTGAAGAAAAAGTGCAACCTTCAGAAGTCAGCTTTCGAATTGATGTCAGTGAAAACACCTGAAAGCCACCGCTGTCCGTAAGAATCGGCCTGTCCCAGCCGATAAATTTGTGCAGACCTCCGGCAGAACGCAAGGTCTCCAGTCCGGGACGAAGATAAAGATGATAGGTGTTTCCAAGAATAATTTGGGCACCGATATCTTCTTTCAGGTCTCTATGATATACACCCTTCACCGAGCCGACCGTACCGACCGGCATGAAAATCGGGGTCTCCACCCGGCCATGGTCAGTAACGATTACGCCGCAACGGGCATTTGAATTCTTGTCGGACGCTAACTTAGTAAACTTCATAAAACCGCTTCAAAACAACATCGGCATTCCAAAACAACACCGAACTGCATTTATTTAACTTTCAAAGATAGTAATTTTAAGGCAAAAGAGTTACATTTGCAATCCTATACTGATAATCAATATAAAATGTCAAATTGGTATGAACAATAAAGGAATAAGCATTCGGCTGATTATAATGAACTTTCTGCAATATGCAATTTGGGGAGCCTACCTGACATCTATGGGAAGTTATCTTGCAAATGCCGGTCTCGGAAGCAAAATCGGACTGTTTTTCTCAATGCAAGGCATAGTCTCCATTTTCATGCCGGCTATAATCGGCATAGTGGCCGACAAATTTATTCAGGCTCAGAAAGTGCTGAGTGCCTGTCACCTGATAGCCGGAGGCTTCTTGATTGCAGCCGGATTGTACGGAATATCTGCCGGCAATTCAGTAAGTTTCGGTACGCTTTTCACTCTTTACTCCATAAGCGTCGCCTTCTACATGCCGACCATAGCATTATCAAATTCAGTGGCCTATTCAGGTCTGGAAGGTGCAGGCAAGGATACTGTCAAGGCATTTCCGCCAATCAGAGTGTTCGGAACAGTAGGATTTATATGCAGCATGGTTATAGTGGATCTGCTCGGATTCCAGCATACACCTTACCAGTTCATCGTATCCGGCATACTTGGCATTGTACTTTGCATATATTCGCTCACACTGCCTAATGTACCTGTAAGCACAAGCAAATCAACTGATTTCATGGAGGCCACGGGACTTAAGGCATTCTCCTTGTTAAAGGACTCCCAAATGGCTATTTTCTTCATTTTCTCAATGCTGCTGGGAGCCGCTCTTCAAATCACCAATGGTTTTGCAAATCCATTCATCACTCAGTTCGGTGCAAATCCGGCATTCAGTGACACTTTTGGTGTAAAGCACGCAAACATTCTGATATCCATATCACAGATGTCAGAGACTTTGTGCATACTTCTGATACCTTTCTTCATGAAGAAGTTCGGTATTAAGAAAGTCATGCTGATTTCGATGTTCGCCTGGGTGTTCCGTTTCGGTTTCTTCGGAATCGGCAATCCGGCATTCCCCGGTGTAATCTGGTTCATACTTTCAATGCTTGTCTACGGCGTAGCTTTCGACTTCTTCAACATATCGGGCTCGCTATATGTAAACCACAAGACAGACATCAAGATGAGGTCCAGTGCCCAAGGACTATTTATGCTTATGACGAACGGTCTTGGAGCCACCATAGGGACATTGAGTGCACAAGCAGTGGTCAATATTTTCACTCATCCTGCCGAAGCCGTCATTAACGGGGTTACACAAGGAATTACAGCAGGCAACACACCTGGAGCCTGGTCTACGGTCTGGTTTATTTTTGCGGGCTACGCCATGGTTGTCGGTATCCTGTTCCTTATACTGTTCAAGGATCCGGCCAAGGACGAAAGGGCTATATAATCCCTAATTTTATCAGAAGTGCCTCAGGCTGAGGCTCATGTCCTCTGAAATTACGGTAAAGCACACCCTCATCCTCGGACGCCCCACGTTCGAGGATGTTCTTTCTAAAGCTCTGGGCGACCTCCCTGTTGAAAATGCCCTTTGTCTTGAACAATGAAAAGGCATCCGCTTCAAGGACTTCTGCCCATTTATAACTGTAATACCCTGCTGCATAACCTCCTGAGAAAATATGCCCGAATGACGGACATACGGCAATACCGTCAACGACAGGTAATGTCCTGTATGGAGCCAACGTCTCATTTTCAAAATCCTGCACACTGCATTCCTTAAGTTCCGACAAGGAATGCCATGCCATGTCCACGATACCGAATTGCAGCTGCCGCACTTGCTGATAACCGGAAAGGAAGTTCTTTCCGGCAACAATTCTGTCAAGAAATTCGGCAGGGATATTCTCTCCTGTCTTATAATGTCTTGCAAATGTGTTCAGGAATTCAGGCTCATAGGCCCAATTTTCCATAATTTGGGACGGCAGTTCCACAAAATCACGGGCAACTCCAGTCCCTGAAATTGACGGATAACGGCACTTTGACAAAATCCCGTGAAGGGAGTGTCCGAATTCATGAAGCAATGTAACTAACTCATTGTGAGTAAGAAGCGACGGCCTATTTGAGGTTGGTTTGGTGAAATTAGTTACTATGCTTACAAAGGGCCTGAAATCTTTCCCCTCATATATATACTGCCCCCGGAATTCAGTCATCCATGCACCTCCTCTTTTGCTTGGACGAGGGAAAAAGTCTGTATAGAAAAGTGCCAGATGCTCTCCTGTGCCGTCTATTACATCATATACTCTCACGTCCTTATGGTAGACAGGAATATCGTTCCTTAAAACAAAATCAAGTCCATACAGTTTTTTAGCAAGCCCCAAAACAGCTTCAAGGCAAGCTTCCAGGCTGAAATATGGCTTTAATGCCTCTTCATCAATAAAGAATTTCATCTGTCTGTATTTCTCAGCCCAATAACTGAAGTCCCAAGGCATAATCATATCATTTTCAAAGCCGTTCTCCTTCGCAAATGCGGAAAGGCCGGCAATTTCATCATGGGCTTTTAAGAGAGACGGCTTCATCAATGCTGAAATAAATTCATTCACACGACTTCTCGTTTTCACCATTCTGTCCTCAAGCATATAATCAGCATAGGTCTCATAGCCGACAAGATTTGCAATCTTCATCCTAAGCTCGACAATCCTCCTGATTATCTGAGTATTATCTGTCTCTCCCCCAATTCCTCTTGAAGAATAGGCCATACACATCTTTCTGCGGAGCTCCCTGTCGGAACTGAATTTCATGAATGAAGAATAGCTCGGATAGTCGAGGGTAAAGATCCAGCCGTCTTCGTTTCTTTCGGTAGCGGTCTCTGCTGCAGCCTCCAAGACATATTCCGGCAAGCCGGCAAGTTGGGATCTGTCGGTTATATGCAATGAAAATGCGTTGGTGGTCGCCAGTACATTCTTGCCGAACTTCAATTCCAGAAGTGCAAGCTCCTCGTTCATCCGGCCAAATAGAGCCTTGTCATCATCCGGAAGTTCCGCTCCGTTCCTCTTGAATGACCTGTATGTGTCCTCAAGCAGCTTTTTTCGGGTAGGATCAGTCTGTCTTGAATTCTCATAGACCTGTCTGACCTTATTGAAAAGTCCGGTATTCAGAGATATATAAAGCTGATAATCAGTCAACATCGGAGAAACCTCCTCCGCAATTTTCTGCATCTCGTCATCTGAATCCGCTTCGAGAAGATTGAAGAAAATCTCCTCGACTTCTGACAACTGCCTGCCGGCATACTCTATAGCCTCGATAGTGTTTTCAAAATCTGGAACTTCGGGATTGGCTACTATTGAATCTATTTCTGACTTGGCACGGCATATAGCCTCCTTGAATGCAGGAATATAAAACCTGTTATCAATCAGATCAAAGCGCGGAGCACCGAAAGCAGCTTCCGATGTTGCAAGTAAAGGGTTGTTTTCTATTCTGTCTTCTTCCATGTCATATAAATAATTATGACAAATTTACGCATCATTGGCGACATTCCCCAACTCGGAGATAAAAGCCGCTACTTTTCTTATGCCGAAAATTTTAGAATCCGTCATATAATACAATATGTCAAAACATCGGAATTGGCTATGGCGACCTACTTTATGGAAAGAAGTAGAGTATTCCATATTGAAGCCCAAAGATGAAAGGTCAGGCAGTTTTATTGCATCCACATCCATTTTAATAAGGCTTTCCAATATGCCGTGATTCTTCTCCAAAGCATTCCAGACTCTCAGTTTCATATTTCTGGAATTTCTGATCCGCCTGTTGTGGTAACGGTTTTTGCATTTATCGCAGCAGAACTTCCTGTCCGTCCTGCCATACACCAAAGGCTCACCGCACTCCAGGCATGTCCCTCTCTCCTCATCTGCAATCACATATCTCATAATCCGTTCATTTTAGACACGAATATATACAAGTAAACCCTTTATTCTCCCATGAAGTGGCCGAGAGAACGGATATTTTCACGATTGTTAAATTTTTGCTGATTGTTTAAAATTTAATATTCATCAAAAATATCGGATACGATTCTTAAAACCTGTCAAAAGCCACCTTTTATAGCTTTACTTTGCCTCCGAACAACAGCGCGCATGGTTTATAAACTTAAATGATTATTTCAAAATGGAACAGATTAACAGAATCGAACTGAGAGGAAATATCGGCAACATCAAGATTCAGGATGTAGGCGATACTCAGGTGGCAAGGTTTTCTTTGGCCACAAACTACATTTACAAAGGGCGGGACGGCAATCCCGTGATTGAAACCACCTGGCACAATATAGTAGCTTGGAAAGGCAAGGGAATCGTGGATTTTGGCACCTTGTGCAAAGGTGCTCCTGTGACGGTAGGCGGAAGACTGCGTTCGAGAGAATATAATGATTCGGAGGGCAACCTCAGGCAGGTCATGGAAGTCCTCGCGAACAGAGTGGAACTTGTCGAAGAATACGAATCTGCCGAAGAAGCTTGACAAACGCAACTTAAACCTATGAAAAAATGAAAAGGAATCTGATAGCCGTGGCAATTTTGCTGGCCTTTGCTGCCGGTTGCACCACATACCGTAAAATAGGAGCGTTGAAAAAGAATGTTCCCGGCTCTTTGATTTCATTATCGGACAAAAGCGACATTCCGGAGCTCAAATATGCGGAAATAGCGAGGGATACGCTTTCCGTCACAGATGATGACGGTAAGGAAATACTGATATTGAAAGCCGTAAGGGATGAGAACGGTGAAATGGTTGCAAACGATGTGATAAAGGCTGCAAAAGTCACGGCAAGATTCCGTAATATCGCCGAACGGCATGGAATGGTGGATATATGCTTTGACATTAATGTCCCTAAAGAAATGCAGGACAGCAAATGGCAGGCGAGATTCTATCCCGAACTTACTGTCTTGAACGAGAGAATCGGTCTCGATCCTGTAATAATAACTGGCAGGCAATACAGAAAGCAACAGTTGAAAGGCTATGAGCAATACCGCAAATTTCTGGCGTCCATTTCTTCAGACTCAACTAAATTTATAGATGAACGGCAGTTGGAGATATTTTTACGCCGCAACATTCCTCAAATCTACAGGTACAGAAGCGACTCATCTTTCGTATCGGACACTGAATTCACATCAGCCTACGGAGTTACGGAAAAGATAGCGCTGGAACACTACACAAACAGATTTATCGTAAACAGGAACAGGCACAAGATAGGGATTAAAAAAAAGATGCATGACAAATTCATAAAGGTGTCGATATTGTCCGAAGGTCTCAGGCTCGACACCGTGATGCTGAATTCGGACAATGAATTCGTTTACAGTTACGTCCAGACCATTTCGGCCCGGCCTAAACTAAGGAGGGCGGACGTGCGGCTGTTCGGGAGCATCTATGAACAGGACAAACAGATCTATAAAATTCCAAAAAGTGAGCCTATCACCTTTTACATCAGTTCGCTTAGTGCCCTTGTAGATAATCGGGAGAAATATATGACGAAAGTCATAGAACGACGGGCGGCAGCCAACAATATATGCTATATTGATTTCGAGGCGGCTGATTACAATGTCAATCCCGAATTCGGAAACAATGCGAGTGAAATAGGCCGGATAAAAGAAAGTCTGCGGACTTTAGTTCAAAACGAGGTCTTTGACATAGATTCCATTATTGTCACCGCATCATGCTCGCCGGAAGGCAGTTACAGCTACAATGCAATGCTGTCCAAGAAACGTTCGGAGGCCGTCTGCAATTATTTTGAGATGTTCATCAGAAATTATTCCGATTCCTTAAAAACCGTTCAGGGCAGGATATTGGACTACGCCGGAGAATTCAATTCGCTTAACAAGCCTGCAAAGATCCGTTTCATTGCGAGAAACAACCCGGAGAACTGGTCAATGTTGGAAAACCTGGTTGAACGTGACACGGTAATTTCAAACAGTCAAAGGGCGGCATTCTTTACACCTGAGGCGGCTTCCGATCCTGATGACAGAGAAGCCATGCTTAAAAATGAGCCGTATTACAATTACTTGCGTACCAAGATCTACCCGAAACTTCGTACGGTAAGGTTTGACACTTATCTGCACAGACGGAATATGATAAAGGACACTGTCCATACAACAGTATTGGACACTACGTATATGAATGGGGTACAGGCCATTCGGGACAGGGACTACAAGCAGGCAGTAAGCCTGTTAAGGCCTTACAATGATTTCAATACGGCTGTAGCTTACTGCTCTATGGATTACAACGCAAGCGCGATGTCAATCCTGGAAAAGCTTGAAAAAACAGATAAGGTAGATTATATGCTTGCGATTCTATTCAGCCGGCAAGGCGACTACGGCAAGGCCGTAAAACATTATATGAGCGCCTGCAACAAAAACAGGGATTTTGTAAGCCGTGGCAACCTCGACCCGGAAATTTCCGCCCTGATCAGAAAATATAGGCTCAACAGCGAGGACTTGCCATGATAGCCGTGGAAAGTCCGGATTGAAATGGCTGTGCCACGGCAATAGTGGTACCCGTCGAAATACGCTTTTCAACAACTTAATTCTTAACGGCAGAATAGCCTTAATCTTGTAATGATATACAGTCAATTACATATAATTATAATGGTAAATTAAAAAATGTTTGTATATTTGTGAAACTATGGGGATGCTCTGGTTTTGACAGCATCGATGTCGGACGGTAAGCACGCCGGGCGCAGTGGATCTGCCCGTTAATCTCGGTCCTCAACAATTTAGTTGCTGATAACAACTACGCACTCGCTGCCTAATTGACAAAGTCATTTAGCTTAATCTATGCCGCCAAGGCTGCGGCAAAGACGAGTATCCCGCGGACTTTATGCCGGTTATGTTCCGAGTTCGGGGTATCATTCAAACCGGACGCCCGGAAGGACTCCTTTAAACTCCGTTAAGACTCAAAGGATAAGACTTGGCTGGCCAGCATTCCGGCAGGCCTCGTACGAAAACCAAAGGAAAGCTAAGCGCGTAGAAAGCTGCCTGGTGCGTTGTTTGGACGGCGGTTCGATTCCGCCCATCTCCACAAAAATCATTGCTTTTCAATGATTTGGCAAATAGGTACACTAATTTGTACACGAAAACACCTCATTTCGGGGTGTTTTTCTTTTGTTGCATCAATTCGCTTTCCCAATTCGGACATGGTCAGCTTATTGAGCTTCATTCTGCCTGTAAGACGGTCCTGTTTCTCCTTTGTCTCGGCAATAACCTTATTGTAGTTTTTTTGTTCCTCTTTAAGCTGCCTTATCCGAGCCTTGTTTTCAGGAACTTTTCCGTTCAATTGTTTAAGTTCCTTTGTTACTGCGTTGAGTTTGGACTTGGCGTCATCTATCGTCTTATTTAGCGACAAAATCTCCGAACGTCCCTTATCTCCATTGACTATGATATTCAGCCTTAAGTCTTCTTCTTTTATTCGTGCCATAATATACCCGTTATGGCACAAAAATAGCCACCAAAGGGTGGCTATAAAGGACAATACAGTAATTCTCTACATTTCTTTCATTTCTA
Source organism: uncultured Bacteroidales bacterium (assembly GCA_947253655.1). GTDB lineage: Bacteria > Bacteroidota > Bacteroidia > Bacteroidales > UBA932 > Cryptobacteroides. Next base: position 11,489 of record CAMYAE010000009.1, on the reverse strand, counting down.
TCGGAGGTCCGTATCTCAGATATTCATCCAGTGCCACAGTAAGTTCTTCAAAGAGCTTGGCCGACCAGGCTCTGGCGGCATCAAGCACTTCCTTATCGTGAGTGCGAAGCCATGATCTGCTTCTATTAAACTTATCATCCATAGTAGAAAGGCAAATACACAAGGCAGTACCCCAGTCAACATATATATTGCCTATTGTCACCTCCAGCTCATTATCTTTACATGTAAAATCAACATCCGGAAAAATTTTTCCGGGTCTGCCGGCCAAATCAATGCCAACAAACATCCTCGAATATCTGTCGTTCAGGATACCAGGTCTAAAAAGACATCCATGATTCCATGCTTGGAAAAACTCTCTTCTAAAAAAATAAGTATAGCCAAAAACCTCGCGGGCACTCATTCCCGGCATCTGCCAGGTCTTGCGGAAAGTGAGAGTGTCGGGTTCCACCAGCACTCTCCCGGATACTTCATGAGAGTTCATCCCCATAGTAACGGCTAAAAATATAAAAATCAATCTTTTCATAGCGGAGATTTTCTCAAAAATAACATTTCTTATTCAATCGGACAAATATATACATGATGTGCGGTTCAAGATTAACCTAAGACCGAGACAAAAATTGCGTTGCCCTTGCTTGTTGGCTCTACCCATACATCTTTGCAAGATTTTTTGTTTATTAAATTAATTTGTTATATTTTGCAACAAATAGCCCATAGCATAATGCTGCCAACTCGGAAGGCAGATGCGCGAAAGCCCATATATAGGTCGGTTCGACTCCGCCTGCTTATGGGTTATTTTATTTTTATATATACGTTCATGTGGCATATATCAACTTTCCTTGCACTCACTAATGCAATACTATTTTTGTAATAATTGAGCTTGTTGTGAATTGCTTACGTTTTTGTATCTTTGAACCGGCAGTTACGGCCCCTGGATTGCTTGGAAAGTTCCTCCATACGGTTTCGGGCATTACGAAGTTCCGAATTGAGCCTTTGCCAATTTTCAGTTCCCGGCACTGAGTGCCTTAAAGCTATCTTTTTTAAGCTGTCTTATCCGAGCCTTGTTTTCAGGAGCTTTCCCATTCAATTGTTTAAGCTCGTTTGTTACTGCGTTGAGTTTGGACTTGGCGTCATCTATCGTCTTATTGAGCGACAGAATCTCCGAACGTCCCTTATCTCCATTGACTATGATATTCAGCCTTAAGTCTTCTTCTTTTATTCGTGCCATAATATACCCGTTATGACACAAAAATAGCCACCATAAGACGGCTATTAAAGGACAAAAATGTAATTACCTAAAGTTTTTTCATGTCAATTGGCGGACCGGCTTTAAGGTATTCATCCATTGCCGCTGTGAGTTCTTCAAAGAGCTCTGCTGATCTGGCTCTGGCGGCATCAAGTATCCTTTTGCTATGGAACAATCTCCATAATGCCGGCCGGTTAAAGCGATCGTCTATAGGATATAAAAAAAGGACCATCTTATGCCTCCAATAGACTGAAATATCTGTCATCTCCATATCAAAGCCATTATCTCTCAATTTAAGATATAATACGATATACAAATCTCCACGGGTCTTATCAAAATCGAGGTCTTCAAAAAAGCCACTATAACTTTTAATCTCTCTCGGATCTTTACCAACAAGCACCCCTCCTCCAACATCTAGACATTTTATTCCTATATTCCAGCCTGCCAAATAGCTATATAGTTCATTTCGCGTCATTCCGGGAACATCGTAGCTTTTGCTGAATTTAAGACAATTCTCTCTTCTTGATTGTGCAAAAATACTACAGTTAACAGATAATACGACAGCAACGGCTAAAAATATCAAAATCAATCTTTTCATAACAAAGATGTTTTTTCGAAAATAACAATTAATTATCAAACGGACAAATCATCTGGCACCACATTACGGACAGGTAGTTTGTCAAGACAATCTATCAGGAACGTCTCGGACCATAATGCCATTATCTCACGGATTATCCGGTATTGCTTTTCCTGCAATTACATTATATCAGTTGTGAATTGCTTACGTTTTTGTATCTTTGAAGCAGCAGTTACAGCAATATACGCTCTTCACCGTTTTTGTACTCCTACACACAAAAAAAATTGCGGGGGGGGCTGGCCAAAAAGGCCCTCCTCATTTTTTTGCCAACACACCAAGTAATGCGCACACGCGCGCGAAACGCACGCACGCAAATTGGAAGTATTAAGAATGATGAATATTGTTTAATTCTTGTTCTATCTTTTTAATATACAGAGATAAAAGACGATAAAGCAAAGGAAAAAACTTAACAGATAAATAAATTAGTACTATAAGAAATAGAAAGGTTAAAAAAGTAGTGAATAATGAAGTGAGCATAAGACATAAATTTTAACAAATATAATAAATTAAAATATGTTGTGAATTGCTTACGTTTTTGTATCTTTGAAGCAGCAGTTACAGCCGCTATTCAATGCGTGAAGTTGTGCGGCTGGTTGTGAATTGCTTACGTTTTTGTATCTTTGAAGCAGCAGTTACAGCGTAATAAAAATATGGCAAAGACAGCAATCAGTTGTGAATTGCTTACGTTTTTGTATCTTTGAAGCAGCAGTTACAGCTTCAGTGTTTTTTGCTTCTGGAGCGCTTTCGTTGTGAATTGCTTACGTTTTTGTATCTTTGAAGCAGCAGTTACAGCCCATACGAGCAATCAGCGTGAAGCAAGGCTGTTGTGAATTGCTTACGTTTTTGTATCTTTGAAGCAGCAGTTACAGCACAACCTGTGTAATTAATTAGCATACAGAAAGTTAAGATGCTGGTTCAAATTAAAAAATTCCCGCCACGTCAAGCGGGAATTTTTGCAATATACATAAGATTTTAAATCCTGTCAGAAAAGTTCCAACTGCTGCTCAACCTGTGGCAATGGAGAAGATGCTTTTCCGACAAATAGTTCCATACATCCAAATTGCTTGTCCGTAACATTCAATATACCAACCTTTCCCTTACTCGGCAATGAATACTTTAACCTTTTTATCTGACTATCTGCACTCTCTTTTGACTGGCAAAACCTTATATAAATAGAAAACTGGAACAAAGAAAAACCATACTGCAATAAGGTTTTCCTAAAAGCAGCGGCGGCTTTCTGATCTTTTTTTGTCGTTGTAGGCAAATCAAAAAAAACTATTACCCACATAGTTCTGTACTGACTGTATCTTGAATCTACATTGAGGGATAGGTTATCTTTCTGCATTTTCCCTGAAAGCATTTAAATAATGATGACGTAGTGGTGGTTACAGCAATCATCAGAGGACTTCTATGTCCGTCTATATCCACATCGAGCACCGGTATCTTCAGCATACGAATTTTTATTTCCTTTGTAAGTTCTATTTCATCCGGATACTCTTCCATGATATTAAGAACCAGCCTGTCCACATAAGGACGGTATGGCTCCATTATATCATCGGCCAGACAATAATCATTATAACGGTTATGATGATATATGCCTATTATAGGAAGCATGCCGCTTGAAACAAGGGCACGAGCGACAATAGCCCGCAGTATGGCATAACCATAGTTCAAAAAATTATTCGGATAGTCGCCCTCCTGCCCTCTTTTAAATCCGGGATTATTCGAAAAAACATTTTTCCAATAAAATGCGGCTGCTTTGCCCTCCAAATTATCAGGATCTCCGCTTTTAACGGATTTGGACCATATCAACATATTATTGGAGCACTCTCCGGTTACATATTTTAGCACAGCTGCCTGATTCTTTATCTTGCATTCTATCGTCTGCTGCCATAAAGCCTTCTTTAAGGGCAACGATGCCTCCAACTGATATCTCACCCTCTCATTTTGCACAGAATGCCCTACCAATGGAAGCATCATACCCATGGTCATGTGACTTGAATTACAAACGATTAGTGCAACATTACCTTCGAGGAGAGCATCTACCAGGCCGGAAGTAAGGGTAATTTGCGAATGATCAACTATTAGAAGCCCGATATCTTCTATAGGTACTGTCTTTGTTGCCTCTTGAACGGCCCCATTATCATCAATGGCTCGTTTAATTACAAGTTGATTTAGCCTATAAGACAGATATGCCGGACTTCCAAAATATAATGTCCTCTTTATCATATTCTTCTAATCATATTCTCCTACAGAAACTATTTCACCAAGATGATTAATCCTTACCTTTATTATGCTTTTTAACTGATTAATGACTCTGATTCGTTGCCAGGCTACGCCTTTTAAACGAAGGTCCTGGTCTGATTTGTTTCTACCATCGAGATGATGCCTGAAACGATAATCGCTACGGCTTATGCTCTGAACGTTGAAAAGATTAGGACTTATTGACGCATAGTTCTTAGGATCTGTCAAATTAATATCTTTTGGATTGAATCCCGTTTCTTCGTTCGGGAATACGAACATCTCATTTATCTTCATTGAAAAAAGAAATTCCCAACCTTCATCTTTTTTGTATGTCTTGTCAACAACCGGCAGGTTTGCAATTACTCTGTTTACGGCCTCGAAGAATGTAATAATATTTTCATGGAGATTGCCATCGCAATCTATATATATCGCTGCGTGATGATTGTTTTGCAATTTGGTATAATCAGCCACGGTCGGTTTGCCGGACTTGTCCAATAGCACCTTACCGAAATTATCGTTCTTCAATCGGATTGGATACATTTCATAGTTCTCTGCAATGGACACTCGCTTTATGCTAATGCCTTTCTCTTCGTTAAGCCATATAGGAGATGCATCAAGATTGGAAAAGGCCTTTGACGCATCACCGCCGAATTCTGCGAGACGAGCCTCCAATATCCGCTTTATCCCCACATCTACCACTTTTTTAATATTCAGTGACTTATCAACATTCTTCCGGACAATATAATAATACTGATACCTTACACACTTAACTTTGTTACCTATCTGCCTTGTATGCTCCTTATCTAACCAAATAGGATTATTAGACGGTGAATTGCTCCCGGTAAATGCCTTTTTGGCATTGCCTCCGAATTCTTCTAATCTGCTCATCAGAGCCAATCTTTCTTCCTTACCGGATACTGCTCCTATTTTTTCTTCATTTAATTTAGAATCGACCGGAATATAATAGACCTCATATCTTTTTCTCAATCCATATACAGTTTCTTCATGAAGGGCTCCGCGAGGCGTCATACACTTCTGTTCAAACTTCTTCTCACCTCTTTTTATGATATTTGTATTTTGTGTCATGACTTTACTCTTCGACTTACTTGAAACCAGAATATTTTCAAGTTGCTTTTTCGCGGATGACCTCAAATCGTGTATCTCAAATGGAGGCTTAAACAATCGCTTTGTTCCGCAGAGATATGTTTCTTTCTTACCGATAGCATAAATGGAAGAACCTTTATCGCTCTTTGCTTTTAGATTATTAAGATACTGTATATGAGAAAGTTTGGTAAAGGCTATGGTTATTGCATCCATGGCATGATGCCTATGGTCGTCCCTCTTGCTCCAATTCTCGATTTGGACTATCTTCTTTCCATTCCGGTCTGTTACATTTTTAATTAATTCCTGTTTCCTATACGTAGGTATGTTCAGCTCTTTCAACACATCCACCAATCCCCAATCTTCTCTAAGCCGGCTTGTAACCGAACCGGTAGTAACAACCACAACCCTAACATATTCTTCAAGCAATTCTTTTGCCTTCTTGGAAATATACTGTGTCTCTTTTAAATCCCTATTGATAAAATCAGTTTGGATATGCTCTGAGTCCCTCAGCAGATTATCTTTCTTAGCCTTGCCGATGCCCCCCACGGCCCTATATAAATCATCAACCCTCGCTATATAATCATCAAGTCCCTCTTCGCCATATTTTCTCCTTACATAATCAATGGCAGTACTATTACCTTTTTCCAGATTCACGGCATGATATTCCAAGGTCTTGTTTGAAAAAGAGTCATTGAACAAAACTGCTCGCGGAATAATATGTTCAATATCTATTTCCTTTGTAAAAAGTGCTCTGTCAGGAATATCTTTGTTGGAATATAACGTCTTATAACCGTTTGGCTCCAATTCCTTGTACAACTTATATCTGACAATATCATTCCTGCTCACATAAGAAAGATTGAAAGGAGGCTTCATCAATAGATCATTTATTGCCTTGTTCGCCTTTTCATTCTGATCAATTCTATCCGAAGCCGCTTCTCGCTCTTTCTGGGAAGACTTCAGTTCCCTTGCCAGCTCAATATGTATTTCGTCTAACTTTCCATATTTATCATTTATCGCATTTATCAGATTGATCATCTGATTCAAAATTTTTTCTACGACAGGATTGCGTAAAGAATTCAAAGGGAGCAGGTCAAGTCGCGATTTGAGCTCCTTGGCTTCTCTCTCTTCCTTTGTCAAAGACTTTGCGGAATGTCTATAACCCGCCTTCTCACAGGACGCACTGTAATCCGCACCCTCAATCATATACGGCAATATATTTCTCATTGCCTTATGGCTTAATGAACAGTATTCCTGCTCGAAAGTAACTCCTGCCAATATCTCTGAATATTTTGCGGGCATATTACATATTTTGCCTATTTTGATTATAAGGCTCTCATTTCCTGTTTTGGAGTTATCCCCCTCATAAGAATATAACAGATGCCATAGTTTAAATAATGGCTGTTGTTCAAATTCCTCCTTTGGAAGCAATGAATCAAATTTCAAGACTTCGGGATTAAAGCCGGCTGTCTTAAATACATTCTCTATCGCATTTTGAAAACCGAATATTCCAAGATTTGTTTGCTCCAAAGCCTCATGACCTGTTGCAGAACAGATCTCCTTAAATTTATCATAAAATGCCGCGAGGGTCTGATTACCCTCTAACTTATTGAAATTCAACTCGTATTGATTAGCCTTATTATTGAATAGAAATTTCAGTATCGCTCCGGAGTTCATCTCTTTCTCATACCTCAATCTATTCGCAAGTTCTTTTTTAGAATCTGAATCCAAATCAATGATTTCTCCCGTAGCCTGAGATATAATTCTCATATTATTAATCTTTTGCCACATCCTGAAATCCTGGAAAACAGGTGATGACACAGGAGCAACCTTACATCCGATTGTCTTGAGTTTCTTCTTCCCGCCGGATTCAATTTCTATATCTCTTTTTTCAAATTCACAATAACTTATCAACCCTTTCTGGGATCTTAATCTTCTCTGGTAAAATATAATCCTGTCTCTGATTTCATTCCTTAGCTCTTCTGTAAGTTCGGGATGAAATTCCGACTGCCTTTCCCATATTTTATTGAACTCTTCTATATAATCCTGACGATAGAAAACTTTATTTTTTGTGTTGAAATGAGGATCTTTCTTTAATTGATTATAAATATACTGTCCTACAGTCAGATTATTGAAATATAGGATTTTGCTCCTATCACTTATATTTCCAAGATAACTGCTGGAAGTAGCGATTGAACTGCTTATGGAAGAAAGAACCAATGCAACCGTTTCTATCGGAAGCTGTTTTGTCAAGGCCTCAACCCGCCATTTATACTCATGCAACTTTTTATCTTTGCCCTTATTCTCGGCTGTAGTTATTTGATATGCGGCATAAAATGCCCTATTTAATTTTGTTGTAAAATTATTATTTATCTTATTCTTAAACTCCTCATTAAGATATTGAGGATAAAACTCTGACTGCCTATCCCAAATCAAATTGAATTCCTTCTTTAAATCCGAAGCGTAAAATTGAGGAAAAAGCCTTTTACCTTCATTAATTAACTCAAGACAATACTCTCCCGGTGTCAGGTTCCTATCATATAAATCTTTGGTTATCTTGATACTGTCAAACAACATTCCGTTCTCGCCAGAATTGACCTTTCTGTTACTCTTATAACCTCTTTTCTTATTTATCATAAGAAGCACCCGTGCCAACTCTTCAAGAGAAATCCTTTCAGTCACAGCAGCTGCCCTTAGCCTATATGTCTCAAAAGTTGAAAAGCCGCCGGATTCAACTAAGGTGGATTTTTCATCAATCCAACCTCTCTCAGACAACAAACTCAATAAATCGTCACGACGTTGCTGATACCTGTCAAGGTTTCTTCTCATTGAACGCTTAAGGCGTCTATCGCTATTCGTAGTTATCGCTTTCCCTTTTTCATAGGCTCCTTTTTCGGTAGAAGAGATAGGATTTATTCTCACGCCGGCATCGATTATGGAGGACTTCTCCTGTTCCGTTTCTGCCTGCTCCACAATAGCCCAGCCGATACTTGCAACACCAAGATCCAATCCAAGAATTTTTTTCATATTATTAGTTTTTATGTCTATATATTTATCAATGACTAAATTAATAAAAATAATCTTTTAAAAACCTAAATCTTGTTAAATATTTGGAAATTAATAATATTGTCATTACCTTGTGCAACACAAAACGTAGCAATTCACAATAAGGATTATTCCGTTGTGTAAACATTTAAAGCGGGTCGCAAGACTCGCTTTCCTTTTTATTTGACGTCCTCATTATCTGATTGACAGACCTTGGTAGCAATAGAAGATAAGAGGTGTCTCCGCCAGACTGACTAAAGAAGGAAGGGGTGTACCTATTTTCATTTTTGCCGCAAAATCTCCGTAACCGAATATTGTTTTAGTTGATATTGGCTGGTAAAATCCTACTTATTTCGTACCTTAGCAAAGAATATAGAACATGCGGGCTTCCGATGTAAACGGAAGTTTTTGTGGAAATAATATATAAACCAAAAATGAAGACGGACATTGAAATAGCAAGGGAAACCCCGTTGAGACCAATTACGGAAATTGCCGAAAATATCGGAATTGACTCCGGCTCAATCGAGCAGTACGGGAAATATATGGCGAAAGTCCCTGTGAGCCTGATTGATGAGGAAAAAATCAAGAACAGCAAACTTATATTGGTAACAGCCATAACCCCTAACAAGGCAGGAATAGGCAAGACTACGGTTTCAGTAGGCCTCGGACTCGGTATGAATAAAATCGGGAAGAAGGCAATCGTCGCCGTTAGAGAGCCGTCATTGGGCCCTTGTTTCGGCATGAAAGGCGGAGCGGCCGGTGGCGGATATGCCCAGGTGCTGCCAATGGAGAAGATTAACCTTCATTTTACCGGAGACTTCCACGCCATTACTTCGGCCCACAATATGATTTCAGCCCTACTTGACAATTATATCTATCAACACCAATCTGAAGGCTTCGGCATGAGGGAAATCCTTTGGAAAAGGGTTATGGATGTCAATGACCGTTCTCTGCGACAGATAGTTACAGGCTTGGGGCCTCATACCAACGGCCTGCCGCAGCAATCAGGATTTGACATTACACCAGCATCGGAAATAATGGCAATCCTCTGCCTGTCCAATGATCTGGAAGATTTGAAACGCCGGATCGGCAATATCCTTTTGGGCTATACACTCGACAAAAAGCCGTTCTTCGTCAAGGACATGCACATAGAGGGGGCAATAACAGCCTTGTTAAAAGATGCAATCAATCCCAATTTGGTGCAGACGACCGAAGGTGGGGCGGCATTTATTCACGGAGGACCTTTCGCAAACATCGCGCATGGATGCAACTCCTTGATTGCGACCAAAATGGCTATGACATTCGGGGATTATGTCATTACTGAGGCAGGCTTCGGCGCTGACCTCGGAGCTGAAAAGTTCTATGACATAAAATGCCAAAAAGGCGGAATAAGCCCTGCACTGACTGTGCTTGTGGCAACTATACCGGGACTGAAATTCCACGGTGACGATTCCGTAGAAAAAGGCCTTGCCAACCTTGACAGACACATCCGCAATATCAGGAAATTCGGGCAGACAGTACTTGTATGCTTCAACAGATTTGCTTCCGATACGGAGGAAGAAATCTCCCTTGTCAGAAACCACTGCATGGATATTAACGTGCCGTTCGCCTTGAATGAGGCATACGCCAAAGGAGGAGAAGGGGCTGTCGAGCTCGCGAAACTCGTTGTAAGCACCATTGAAGAGACCCCTTCCAAGCCGTTGGAAACGGTTTATTCGGAAGATGACACATTTGAAGACAAGATAAGGGCCATAGTCCAAAAGATATACGGAGCAAATGCTGTCAATTTCTCTGAAGAGGCCAAAACGAAACTCGCAAACGCAGACGCCCTCGGATACGGCAAATTCCCGGTATGCATTGCAAAGACACAATATTCTTTCTCCCAAGATCCTAAAAGATATGGGGTTCCGGAAGATTTTTCCATAGACATTAGGGATATTGTAATCAATTCCGGCTCGGAAATGATTGTGGCAATCGCCGGTAACATTATCAGGATGCCCGGTCTGCCTAAAGCACCTCAGGCCCTGAATATAGATGTACGTGACGGGAATATAGACGGACTCTCATAATGGATATATTCTCTCTGATTTTAATTTCCATAGCACTTGCCATGGACTGCTTTGCGATTTCCATAATTTGTGGAATCCTGTCGAAAGGAAAAAGCAGGACTAATATTTTGAGGATCAGCGTACTCTTCGGCCTGTTCCAAGCCATGATGCCGTTCATCGGCTGGCTCGGCACCAAAAGCCTTGCGGAATATATACAATCGTTCGACCATTGGGTTGCCTTTGGCCTGCTGTGCATACTCGGAGTGAGAATGATATTGGAATCCCTGTCGCCCGAAAGCCACAAAGAGTTCGACCCGGAGCGATTGGTGACCCAACTTTCTTTGGCCGTGGCTACAAGCATAGATGCCCTTGCCGTGGGAATTTCATTTGCCTGCACAGGCTACAGGACAGCCGGCAGTCTCATCATTCCGTTAGTCCTGATAGGCACGGTGTCATTTATTGCCGGGATTGCAGGAAACCTGCTTGGACGGCGTTTCGGCAATACGATAAAACGTCGTTTCAGACCGGAACTCCTCGGCGGCGTCATCTTGATAGCCATAGGCATAAAGATACTGTTTGAACACCTATCGGCTTAAAGCCAGGCCCAATACTAAAAGTCTATTTCATCGGCTGTATGGCCGGACCACCACACGCCTTTAATGGCGTCGATAGCCGCAATGTCTTCCGACTCCAATTCCGTTGTAATGAAATTCGACTTGATTCTGTCGGCATGCCTTGACTTAGGCAGAGGCAGGTTGCCGTGAGCAAGACACCATCCGTCCAGAGTTTGCGGAGACTTTCCTTGCAGGCGGCAACAGTGTTGTCGCATCCTCTGTCCGTATTCCATACCTTGCTGGTAATAAGTGGATGTCGCCAAGGTCTCTGCTGAAACGAAAGCTTACCAGCCTATTCCTATGATAGCGGACTTCACAAACGAAAATGGCTCCGACACTCTGCGTGAGACTATTGAAGCCAATTACAAACGTGTCAAATAATAGGTGCTAACCCTCATCGAGAGCGAGACTGCCCGCATCAAGACCTCCCCTGCACTTGCTCACCTCATCAAAGAATGATTCGTAAAGATAGATGCCAATGCCTTCAAGGTTGCTATTGGCAGGATTACTAGAGGAATGCACTAGTTGGAAGTATTAATAATCATTCATCTCGCAGT